>NZ_VIWV01000001.1:6770000-7113105 GCF_007829875.1 Streptomyces capillispiralis
TGCTGCTTGAGCTGGGGGTGGCCGCAGAGACCAGCGAGAAGCGACTGTTTACTAAAAACACAGGTCCGTGCGAAGCCGTAAGGCGATGTATACGGACTGACGCCTGCCCGGTGCTGGAACGTTAAGGGGACCGGTTAGCTTGGATTCGTCCGGGCGAAGCTGAGAACTTAAGCGCCAGTAAACGGCGGTGGTAACTATAACCATCCTAAGGTAGCGAAATTCCTTGTCGGGTAAGTTCCGACCTGCACGAATGGCGTAACGACTTCTCGACTGTCTCAACCATAGGCCCGGTGAAATTGCACTACGAGTAAAGATGCTCGTTTCGCGCAGCAGGACGGAAAGACCCCGGGACCTTTACTACAGTTTGATATTGGTGTTCGGTTCGGCTTGTGTAGGATAGCTGGGAGACTTTGAAGCGGCCACGCCAGTGGTTGTGGAGTCGTCGTTGAAATACCAGTCTGGTCGTGCTGGATGTCTAACCTGGGTCCGTGATCCGGATCAGGGACAGTGTCTGATGGGTAGTTTAACTGGGGCGGTTGCCTCCTAAAGGGTAACGGAGGCGCCCAAAGGTTCCCTCAGCCTGGTTGGCAATCAGGTGTTGAGTGTAAGTGCACAAGGGAGCTTGACTGTGAGACCGACGGGTCGAGCAGGGACGAAAGTCGGGACTAGTGATCCGGCGGTGGCTTGTGGAAGCGCCGTCGCTCAACGGATAAAAGGTACCCCGGGGATAACAGGCTGATCTTCCCCAAGAGTCCATATCGACGGGATGGTTTGGCACCTCGATGTCGGCTCGTCGCATCCTGGGGCTGGAGTCGGTCCCAAGGGTTGGGCTGTTCGCCCATTAAAGCGGTACGCGAGCTGGGTTTAGAACGTCGTGAGACAGTTCGGTCCCTATCCGCTGTGCGCGTAGGAGTCTTGAGAAGGGCTGTCCCTAGTACGAGAGGACCGGGACGGACGAACCTCTGGTGTGCCAGTTGTTCTGCCAAGGGCATGGCTGGTTGGCTACGTTCGGGAGGGATAACCGCTGAAAGCATCTAAGCGGGAAGCCTGCTTCGAGATGAGGGCTCCCACCTCCTAGAGAGGGTAAGGCTCCCAGTAGACGACTGGGTTGATAGGCCGGATATGGAAGCACGGTAACGTGTGGAGTTGACCGGTACTAATAGGCCGAGGGCTTGTCCTCAGTTGCTCGCGTCCACTGTGTTGGTTCTGAAACCACGAACAACCCCACGTCCACAGCGTGGTGCGGTTGATTGTTTCATAGTGTTTCGGTGGTCATAGCGTAGGGGAAACGCCCGGTTACATTCCGAACCCGGAAGCTAAGCCTTACAGCGCCGATGGTACTGCAGGGGGGACCCTGTGGGAGAGTAGGACGCCGCCGAACTCCTTTTAGAGCTCTGGCTCTTGGGCATACAGCCCGAGGGCCAGAGCTTTTTTGCGTTGAGGTAGGGTCGGGGGGCATCGTCGACACGTTTCCCACAGGAGGATCCCGGGTGGAGGTCCAGGAGACGCGGGTCCAGACAGACCGCGTCCTCACCATCCCGAACATGCTCAGCATGGCGCGGCTCGTTGGCGTACCCCTGTTCCTGTGGCTGATCCTCAGGCCGGAGTTCGGTGGCCCGAAGAGTGACGGCTGGGCGCTCCTGGTGCTGGCTTTCAGCGGCGTCAGCGACTACCTGGACGGCAAGCTCGCGCGACGGTGGAACCAGATCAGCAGCCTCGGCCGGCTGCTCGACCCCGCGGCCGACCGGCTCTACATCCTCTCGACCCTGGTGGGCCTCACCTGGCGCGAGATCCTGCCGCTGTGGCTGACCGCCGTACTGCTGGCCCGTGAGCTGGTCCTGCTCGTGATGGTGGGCATCCTCAGGCGGCACGGCTATCCGCCGCCGCAGGTGAACTTCCTGGGGAAGGCCGCCACCTTCAACCTGATGTATGCCTTCCCACTGCTCCTGCTCAGTGACGGAACTGGCTGGATCTCGTCACTCGCTGCTATTTTCGGCTGGGCGTTCGCAGGATGGGGTACAACCCTGTATTGGTGGGCAGGAGTGCTTTACGTGGTCCAAGTCCGCCGTCTGGTTCGTGCGGACGCCTTGGCCGATTGAACTCGCTGATTGACGCGCGCAGAGCGGCGCGCCGGCCCGCAGCTGAAAAGTGCGGGACCACCCCGGCGGGTGCGGTCGGCTGGACCGTCGTCTCTTCGAGGAGGACGCTTCCGACATGAAGGCCGTCGTGATGGCCGGAGGCGAAGGCACCCGCCTTCGCCCCATGACCTCAAGCATGCCCAAGCCGCTCCTGCCGGTGGCCAATCGGCCGATCATGGAGCACGTTCTGCGGCTGCTCAAAAGGCATGGGCTCAACGAAACCGTTGTGACTGTCCAGTTCCTTGCGTCGCTCGTCAAGAATTACTTCGGTGACGGCGAAGAGCTCGGAATGGAGCTCACCTATGCCAACGAGGAGAAGCCACTCGGTACCGCCGGGAGTGTCAAGAACGCCGAGGAGGCACTGAAGGACGATGCCTTCCTCGTCATCTCCGGCGATGCCCTGACCGACTTCGACCTCACCGAGCTGATCAATTTCCACAAGGAAAAGGGCGCCCTGGTCACGGTCTGCCTGACCCGCGTCCCCAATCCGCTGGAATTCGGCATCACCATCGTGGACGAAGAGGGCAAGGTCGAGCGCTTCCTCGAGAAGCCGACCTGGGGGCAGGTCTTCTCCGACACGGTGAACACCGGCATCTACGTCATGGAGCCCGAGGTCTTCGACTACGTCGACCCGGATGTGCCCGTCGACTGGTCCGGTGACGTCTTCCCGCAGCTGATGAAGGAAGGCAAGCCCGTCTACGGCTACGTCGCCGAGGGCTACTGGGAGGACGTGGGCACCCACGAGAGCTATGTGAAGGCGCAGGCCGACGTCCTGGAGGGCAAGGTCGACGTCGACATCGACGGCTTCGAGATCTCCCCGGGCGTGTGGGTCGCCGAGGGAGCCGAGGTGCACCCCGACGCGGAGCTCCGTGGACCGCTCTACATCGGCGACTACGCCAAGGTCGAGGCCGGCGCGGAGATCCGTGAACACACGGTCGTCGGCTCCAACGTCGTCGTGAAGAGCGGCGCCTTCCTGCACAAGGCCGTCGTCCACGACAACGTGTACGTCGGACCGCACAGCAATCTGCGCGGCTGTGTCGTCGGCAAGAACACCGACATCATGCGCGCGGCACGGATCGAGGACGGCGCCGTCATCGGCGACGAGTGCCTGATCGGTGAAGAATCGATCGTCCAGGGCAACGTCCGGGTCTACCCGTTCAAGACCATCGAGGCCGGCGCGTTCGTCAACACCTCGGTCATCTGGGAGTCCAGGGGCCAGGCGCATCTCTTCGGGGCCCGGGGCGTGTCCGGCATCCTCAACGTCGAGATAACGCCGGAACTCGCGGTGCGGCTGGCCGGTGCCTACGCGACGACCTTGAAGAAGGGCTCGACCGTCACCACGGCGCGCGACCACTCCCGTGGAGCCCGGGCGCTGAAGCGGGCGGTCATCTCCGCGCTGCAGGCCAGCGCCATCGACGTACGGGACCTGGAGAACGTGCCGCTGCCCGTGGCGCGGCAGCAGACCGCGCGGGGCAGTGCGGGCGGCATCATGATCCGGACCACACCCGGCGTGCCGGACTCCGTCGACATCATGTTCTTCGACGGGCAGGGAGCCGACCTCTCGCAGGGCAGCCAGCGCAAGCTCGACCGGGTGTTCGCGCGCCAGGAGTACCGGCGCGCGTTCCCCGGCGAGATCGGCGACCTGCACTTCCCGGCCAGCGTCTTCGACTCGTACACCGGATCGCTGTTGCGCAACGTCGACACCACCGGTATCGCGGAGTCCGGGCTCAAGGTGGTCGTGGACGCGTCGAACGGCAGCGCCGGCCTGGTGCTGCCCAGCCTGCTCGGCAAGCTGGGCGTCGACTCCCTGACGATCAACCCCGGCCTCGACGAGTCCAGGCCCACCGAGACGGCCGACATGCGGCGCTCGGGGCTGGTCCGGCTCGGGGAGATCGTGGCGTCCTCCGGCGCCGCGTTCGGTGTGCGGTTCGACCCCGTCGGTGAGCGGCTGTCCCTGGTCGACGAGAAGGGGCGGATCATCGAGGACGACCGGGCCCTGCTCGTCATGCTCGACCTCATCGCCTCCGAGCGGCGCAGCGGCCGGGTCGCGCTCCCGGTGACCACCACCAGGATCGCCGAGCAGGTGGCCGCGTACCACGGCACCCAGGTCGAGTGGACGACCACCTCGCCCGACGACCTGACGCGCGTGGGCGGCGAGGAAGGGACGATCTTCGGCGGGGACGGCAAGGGCGGCTTCATCGTCCCGGAGTTCAGCAGTGTCTACGACGGCACCGCGGCCTTCGTGCGGCTCATCGGGCTGGTGGCGCGCACCCAGCTCACGCTCAGCCAGATCGACGCGCGCATCCCGCGGGCGCACGTGCTCAAGCGCGACCTGGCGACCCCGTGGGCCGTCAAGGGCCTGGTGATGCGGCGGGTCGTCGAGGCGGCCGGAGACCGCTTCGTGGACACCACCGACGGCGTGCGCGTGGTGGAGACCGACGGCCGCTGGGTGATGGTGCTGCCCGACCCGGCCGAGGCGGTCACCCATCTGTGGGCCGAGGGGCCCGACGACGCCTCCGCGCAGGCGCTGCTCGACGAGTGGGCGGCGGTCGTGGACAGCGCGGGACGGTAGATCGAGCGGTACGTGGGCGTGCCGGACAAGTGCCCCCAACGGGGCCTGTCCGGCACGCCGGTAGGTCCGTTCGGAGGTAGTGGCCGCGGCGTGCGACGATGTGCGGCATGCCGAAGCAACCCCCCGTTCGGAGCACACCCGCGCGGCCCGCGCGTCCGGACGCCTCCATGTCGTTGCTCACCAACGTCATGGACCACAGCCTCGATGACGGGTACGCCGAGGCCGCCGCGCGGAAGAAGGCCGACGGCGAGGGCGGCATGCCGAAGACCCTCAGGGCGAAGCTCGGTCTCGCCCTCGGCCTGGTGCTCGCCGCCCTGATCGTGACCGTCGGTGCCGCGCAGGCCCGGGTCGCGGCGCCCGTGGTCGCCAAGGAGCGCGAGGAGCTGATCGACCGCATCGATCAGGAGACCGACGCGGCGGACGAGCTCGAGGACAGTGTCGACGAGCTGCGCGCCGATGTGAGCGCCCGGCAGCGCGAGGCGCTCCGGGACAGTGGCGGAGGCGACGGCTCCGCGCTGGTGGGCATCCTGTCGGGCGCCGTCGCGGTGCACGGACCCGGTGTCCGGCTCGTGGTGGACGACGCCAAGGACACGAGCGCCGGCGGTGACGGGGACCCGCGGTCGACCTCCGGGTTCTCCGACACCGGTCGGGTCCGCGACCGGGACATGCAGCGGGTGGTCAACGGCCTGTGGGAGTCCGGTGCCGAGGCCGTCTCGATCAACGGGCAGCGGCTGACCGCCCTGTCGGCGATCAGGGCCGCCGGAGACGCGATACTGGTCGACAACAGGCCGCTGGTGCCGCCGTACACGGTGCTCGCGGTGGGGGACGGCGGGCGGCTGAGCGACCGGTTCCAGAACAGCGCCGACGGACTGTATCTGCACGCCCTCCAGGAGAACTACGGCATCCGCACGGCCATCTCCGCGGAGGACGACGTCCGGCTGCCCGCAGCACCGAGTGTGATCGTACGTACCGCACAACCGATAACCGAGAAGGGCACATCGTGATCGCCGTACTGGGCCTCGTCGTGGGAGTCGTGGCCGGACTGTTGGTCCGGCCCGAGGTTCCGGCGGTCGTCGAGCCTTATCTGCCGATCGCCGTCGTCGCGGCGCTCGACGCGGTCTTCGGGGGACTGCGGGCCATGCTCGACGGCATCTTCGACGACAAGGTGTTCGTGGTGTCGTTCCTGTCCAACGTCGTCGTCGCCGCGCTGATCGTGTTCCTCGGCGACAAGCTCGGCGTGGGCGCCCAGCTGTCCACGGGCGTCGTGGTCGTCCTCGGCATCCGCATCTTCTCCAACGCCGCGGCGATCCGTCGGCACGTGTTCCGGGCGTGAGGCCGATGAGCGAGCGAGAGCAGGACGAGACGGCGCGCCCGGCGGTGTCGCGGACCGGGCCCGCCTCCGAGGCACCGCCCGCGGCGGGGCTGCGCAAGGAGTTGCCCGCAGAGGTCCCTGTGCGGCCCTCAGCGCCTGCGGAAGAGGGTGTTCCGCAAGATCGGCCCGTCTCCGGTCCCACGGGGCGTCAGCGGCTGGCTGCGGGGCTGTGGCCGCCGCGGGTGACCCGGGCCCAGCTCATCGTCGCGCTGCTGCTGTTCGGCCTCGGCTTCGGTCTCGCCGTCCAGGTGGCCTCGAACAGCGACAGCGACACCGCGCTGCGCGGGGCACGTCAGGAAGATCTTGTGCGGATCCTCGATGAACTCGACGACCGCACAGAGCGTCTAGAGGACGAGAAGCAGGGTCTCGAGAAGCAGCGCGACGAGCTGGAGAACAGCTCCGACCAGGCCGAGGAGGCCCGGAAGCAGACGATCGAGAAGGAACGGCAACTCGGCGTCCTGGCAGGCACGGTGGCCGCGGAGGGGCCCGGGATCACGATGACCATCGAGGACACGAAGGGGACGGTGGAGGCGGACATGCTGCTCGACGCCGTCCAGGAGCTGCGCGCGGCCGGTGCCGAGGCGATTCAGGTCAACGGCGTGCGCGTGGTGGCGAGCACCTACCTGACGGATTCGGGGAACGGTGTCGGCGTGGACGGGAACAAGATCAACGCGCCCTATCGTTTCAAGGTCATCGGCAAGCCGCAGGACCTCGAGCCGGCGCTCAACATCCCCGGAGGCGTGGTGCAGACTCTCGAGAAGGAACAGGCCACCGTTACCGTGGAGCGGTCGACCAAGATCGTTGTGGATGCCTTGCGGGCGGCGAAGCGGCCTGACTACGCTCGGTCGTCCTCCCAGTGAACCGGGGGTGCATGGGGGGCGTCCGGCGAGGGCATGAGGTTGCGGGGGGTCGGCGCACCGATTGGGTGGTGCGTGGTGGAAACTGTCTGGCGGAGGCGGACGTTGTGAAGATGTCCGGGTCGGCCAATGTGTTCAGTCAGGGTTCGTCCTGCCCCACGGGCGGGTCTGTTTCGGTCAAGGGGAATCGCCCGTGAAGTTGTTTGCGAAGTTGTTCGGCAAGAGCGCGCGGCGAGAGGGCAGCGACAACGCGACCGCTCGTCACCGCGCACAGCCTGATGCGGAAGGTCAGCGTCCGCTGTTCCGGGACCAGGTCGCCGGTGGCCAGGGCGCGCCGTCCGCCGACCCCGCGCAGTCGGGCGGCATAGGTTTCGGGCAGCCTTCGGCCTCAGGTGCGGGTGGGTTCTCCGACCCGTACGCGTCCCATGCCCCCGGCGGGCAGTCGCAGCAGGAGGATCCGTCCATGTCGGCCCTGGTGTGCTCGAGGTGCGGCAACCGCAACGCGGAGAACAGCCGCTTCTGCTCCAACTGCGGCGCGCCCCTGAGGCCCGGAGTGGCTCCGGAGCGCCCCTCGGAGACGACGTCCACGATCTCGATCTCCGGTCTCGAGGCCTACGACGCCGAGGCCACCGGTCAGACGCAGGTGCCGATGCTCTCCCCGGAGGCGCAGGCGGCCGTCGACGCGCTGCCGATGGGCTCCGCGCTGCTGGTCGTCCGCCGCGGGCCGAACTCGGGCAGCCGCTTCCTGCTGGACGGTGACCTGACCACGGCCGGGCGTCACCCGCAGAGCGACATCTTCCTGGACGACGTGACGGTCTCCCGCCGACACGTGGAGTTCCGCCGCAGTCCGGACGGCTCGTTCACGGTGGCCGACGTCGGCAGCCTGAACGGCACGTACGTCAACCGCGAGCGGATCGACCAGGTCGCCCTGTCCAACGGTGACGAGGTGCAGATCGGCAAGTACCGGCTGGTCTTCTACGCGAGCCAGCGGGGCTACTGACTCCTCCGGACCGCGTCCGGGGACCCCAGGGAAGGTCCATGCTGCAGACACCGGGCGGCGGTGCCGGTCACGGCGCCGCCGCTGACACCGGACTGATGAGCATCGGCGCGGTGCTGGGCGTGCTGCGCGAGGAGTTCCCCGAGGTCACCATCTCCAAGATCCGTTTCCTGGAGTCGGAAGGGCTTATCGAGCCGCGGCGGACCCCCTCGGGGTACCGCAAGTTCAGTGCCGGGGACGTCGAGCGTCTCGGGCACGTCCTGAGGATGCAGCGGGACCACTACCTGCCGCTCAAGGTCATCCGTGAGCACCTGGCGGCCATGGAGCGAGGCGAGGCCGTTCCGCTGCCGGCGCTCGGCCGTCCGGGGGACGGGGAGGACGGCCGGGAGCCGGCCTCCGACGTGCCCTCGGCGGCCCGCATCGGGCGCGGTCGCCTGCTGGCGGCGGCCGGCGTCGACGAACGGACGCTCGCCGAGTGGGAGTCCTACGGGCTGCTCACGCCGGTCGAGGACGGGGTGTACGACGCCGAGGCGGTCACCGTCGCCGCCCTGATCACGGAGCTGGGGCGGTCCGGGATCGAACCGCGTCACCTGAGGGCGATGAAGGCCGCCGCCGACCGGGAGGCCGGTCTGGTGGACCAGGTCGTCGCCCCACTGAAGCGCCACCGGAACCCGCAGACGAGGGCGCACGCCGAGGCCCGTACGAAGGAGCTGGCGGCGCTCACGGTGAAGCTGCACGCCGCCCTGGTGCAGGCGGCGCTGGGTGTACGGCTGCCCTGAGCGGCGGGTCCGGGCGGGGCCGGATCGGTCACCCGTTCCCTGCCCGACTACCCAAACATCCCGAGCACGGCCTAGGGTTGCTGTGTGAACGAGCTCGATGTCGTAGGTGTCCGGGTCGAGATGCCCTCCAACCAGCCGATCGTGCTGTTGCGTGAGGTGGGCGGCGACCGCTACCTCCCCATCTGGATCGGACCGGGCGAGGCGACGGCGATCGCCTTCGCCCAGCAGGGCATGGCACCCGCACGGCCGCTGACCCACGACCTGTTCAAGGACGTGCTGGAAGCCGTCGGCCAGGAGCTCACGGAAGTGCGCATCACCGATCTGCGCGAGGGTGTCTTCTACGCCGAGCTGGTCTTCGCCAGCGGGGTGGAGGTGAGCGCCCGCCCCTCCGACGCCATAGCGCTCGCGCTGCGCACGGGCACGCCGATCTACGGCAGCGACACGGTGCTCGACGACGCGGGGATCGCCATTCCGGACGAGCAGGAGGACGAGGTGGAGAAGTTCCGCGAGTTCCTCGACCAGATCTCGCCGGAGGACTTCGGGAGCAGCAACCAGTGACCGGTGGCCGCCGCCGCGGCCGGCCGCCGGGGCTCGCGCCGAGGGCATTCGGCTAGCCTTTCCCCACGGTGGGGTACGGGAAACCACTCTTAGGGTGATTATCACTCGGCGTGCCGAGTGTGGCGATCGTTGACGCACCCTTGGTGACTGCCTACCGTCGAGGAGGCAGGTCAAGGACGGAGGTCGGCGTGAGAAGCAGCGGCGACGGTACGGCTGGGGGTGCCCCCACCCGCGGTGTCGGGGCGAGCGGGCCGTACCCTCCCCAGAGCTCTCGGTTCCCCTCGGCCGGGGGGTATCCCGCGCACGGCGGCGCCGTCGAACACGCTCAGCAGCGACCGACGGCCGTGCCGAGTGGAGGGGCGACGTCCATGGCGTCCGAGGAGATCGGCTACAGGGGCCCCACGGCCTGTGCCGCTGCCGGTATCACCTACCGGCAGCTCGACTACTGGGCCCGTACGGGGCTGGTCGAGCCGAGCGTGCGGCCGGCCCACGGATCGGGGACGCAGCGGCTCTACAGCTTCCGCGACGTCGTCGTCCTCAAGATCGTCAAGCGGTTCCTCGACACGGGTGTGTCCCTGCAGAACATCCGCACCGCCGTACGGCACCTGCGGGAGAGCGGCTTCAGCGACCTGGAGCGCATGACGCTGATGAGCGACGGGGCCACGGTCTACGAGTGCAGCTCGCCCGACGAGGTGCACGCCCTGCTGCAAGGGGGCCAGGGCGTCTTCGGGATCGCCGTCGGCGTGGTCTGGCGGGACGTCGAGAGCGCGCTGTCGCAGCTGCACGGGGAGCGCGTCGACACCGGCGAGACCCTGGTCGGCCACAACCCGATGGACGAGCTGGCGCGGCGGCGGAACAAGGCCGTCTGAGCACGGCACTGTCAGTGGCGTAGGGCAGCATCGGACATGTGAGATCCGCGCCCACGATCCTGCATCTCGACATGGACGCCTTCTTCGCCTCGGTGGAGCAGGCGTCCAAGCCGAGCCTGCGCGGGAAGGCCGTCGTGGTGGGCGGGCTCGGGCCGCGCGGTGTGGTCGCCACCGCCTCCTACGAGGCCCGGGTCTTCGGCGTCCACTCGGCGATGCCCATGGCGCAGGCCCGCCGGCTCGCGCCGAACGCCGCGTACCTGGTGCCGCGGTTCGCCCTCTACCGGTCGATCAGCGAACAGGTGATGGGGCTGCTGCGGGACCTGTCGCCCCTGGTGGAGCCGCTCAGCCTCGATGAGGCGTTCGTGGACCTGGAGGCGGGCGGCACGGCCTGGGACGAGCGGTCGGCGCGCCTGGCCGGGGCGAGGCTGCGGGCCGACATACGGGCGGTCACGGGGCTCACCGGCTCGGTGGGACTCGCGGCCTCCAAGATGCTGGCGAAGATCGCCTCGGAGCGGGCGAAGCCGGACGGGCTGGTGCTGATCGAGCCGGGCACCGAGCGCGCCCTGCTGGGGCCGCTGTCGGTGCGGACGCTGCCGGGCGTGGGCCCGGCGACCGGCGACCACCTGCGGCGGGCGGGCATCCACACCGTCGACGAACTCGCCGAGGCCGGCGAGGACGAGCTCGTACGGCTGCTGGGCAAGGCCCACGGGCACGCGCTGTACGCGATGGCGCTGGCGCGGGACGAGCGGGCCGTGGTGGCCGAGCGGGAGACGAAGTCGGTGTCGGTCGAGGACACCTATGACGTGGACATCCACGACCGGGTGCGGGTCGGGACCGAGGTGCGGCGGCTCGCGGACCGGTGTGTGAGCAGGCTGCGGGGGGCGGGGCTGTCCGGGCGCACCATCGTGCTGAAGGTGCGGCGCTACGACTTCTCGACACTCACCCGGTCGGAGACGCTGCGCGGGCCCACGGACGATCCGGCGGTGGTGCGGGAGGCCGCGGCGCGGCTGCTGGACTCGGTCGACACGACGGGCGGGGTGCGGCTGCTGGGCGTGGGGGTCAGCGGACTGGCCGACTACACGCAGGAGGACCTGTTCGCGCAGGCGGCGGGTGCGCGCGAGGACGGACCGGGCGACGAGGAGCCCGAGACCGCGCCCGTGCCGGAGCGGCAGGCGCCCGCGGAGCGGCGATGGCCGGCGGGACACGACGTGCGGCACACCGAGTACGGGCACGGGTGGGTGCAGGGCAGCGGGCTGGGCCGGGTCACGGTGCGCTTCGAGACCCCCGACTCGCAGCCCGGCCGGGTGAAGACCTTCCGAACCGACGATCCGGCCCTGGAGCCCGCAGAACCGCTTCCGCTGGTCCGCCGAAGACCCGATGCGGCGGAGGACGGGGGCGCCGGGGGCGCGGGCGGGTGACCGGAAGCGGGGGGCGAGCGGATCAGGCCGTTTCGTCCCGGCCCGCCAGTTTGCCGAAGGAGTGGTCCGGCAGCGGGGGAGGGGCGGCGATGTCCAGGCCGTAGTGGTGGTAGAGCTGGAGTTCCTGTTCGGGGGAGAGATGACGGCCCACGCCGAAGTCGGGGGCGTCCTTGATCAGGGCGCGTTCGAAGGGGACGTGGAGGGCGCCGTCGATCAGCTCGCTGGGCTCCAGGGGGACGAAGGCGTCCCTGCTGAACAGCCCGGTGCGTATCGCCGCCCACTCCGGGACGCCGGTGGCGTCGTCGAGATAGACCTCGTCGATCGTGCCGATCCGGGTTCCGTTGCGGTCGAACGCCTTGCGGCCGATCAGGTGGCGCGGATCGATGTCGGTCTGCACGGGCCCTCCACTGGTCGCACAATCCATCCGTAAGCACTACAGAACGGCACAATCGGCGGAGCGGCCACTCGAAAGTTCCGCCGCTGTGCTCGCTGGTAGGCTGGCAAACGGCTGCTGACCCCGTGCGGGAGAGCCCTCCGGACACCATCGGGGGCGCCGAAGGAGCAAATCCTCCCCGGAATCTCTCAGGCACACGTACCGCACGGACGAGGTCACTCTGGAAAGCAGGGCGGGTGTCGACGGCTTCCGCTCTCACCGACGGTGAAAGCCGGGTGCCCTGGGGCGTCCGGTGAAGCTCTCAGGTTGAGATGACAGAGGGGGAGGCCGTCCGGGCACCCGCGCCGTGGTGCCCCTCGAAGGTCGTCAGACCAGGAGGCCTCCGCAATGACCGCCCCTCGCACTCCGCTCTCCGAACTCGAACAGGGCATCCCCTTCGAGCAGCGCCACATCGGCCCCAACCACGAGGCGCGGGCCAAGATGCTCGCCCAGGTCGGCTACGGCTCGCTCGACGAGCTGACGGCCGCCGCCGTGCCGGACGTGATCAAGAACGCCGACGCCCTGGACCTGCCGGGTGCGCGGAGCGAGGCCGAGGTCCTGGCCGAGTTGCGCTCGCTGGCCGACCGCAACGAGGTGCTCGGCTGCATGATCGGGCTCGGGTACTACGGGACCTTCACCCCGCCCGTGATCCTGCGCAACGTGATGGAGAACCCCGCCTGGTACACGGCGTACACGCCGTACCAGCCGGAGATCTCCCAGGGGCGGCTCGAGGCGCTGCTGAACTTCCAGACCGTGGTCGCCGAACTCACCGGCCTGCCGACCTCCGGTGCCTCCCTGCTCGACGAGGGCACCGCCGCCGCCGAGGCGATGGCGCTGATGCGGCGCATGGGCAAGAACAAGAAGGGCCTGTTCCTGGTCGACGCGGACGCCCTGCCGCAGACCATCGCCGTGATCGAGACCCGCGCCGAGCCGACCGGTGTCGAGGTCGTCGTCGCCGACCTGAGCGAGGGCATCCCCGCCGAGCTCGCCGGGCGCGAGATCAACGGCGTGCTCATCCAGTACCCGGGCGCCTCCGGTGCCGTCCGCGACATCAAGCCGGTGATCGACCAGGCGCACAAGCTCGGCGCGCTCGTCACCGTCGCCGCCGACCTGCTCGCCCTCACGCTGCTGAAGTCGCCCGGTGAGCTGGGCGCGGACATCGCGGTCGGCACCACCCAGCGCTTCGGTGTCCCGATGGGCTTCGGCGGACCGCACGCCGGCTACATGGCCGTACAGGAGAAGATGGCGCGCAGCCTGCCCGGGCGGCTCGTCGGCGTCTCCGTCGACGCGGACGGCCACAAGGCCTACCGCCTCGCGCTCCAGACGCGTGAGCAGCACATCCGCCGCGAGAAGGCCACCAGCAACATCTGCACCGCCCAGGTGCTGCTCGCCGTCATGGCCGGGATGTACGCCGTCTACCACGGCCCGGAGGGGCTGCGGATCATCGCGCGGCGCACCCACCGGTACGCCACGGTCCTCGCCGAGGGGCTGCGGGCCGGCGGCGCCGAGATCGTGCACGGCTCCTACTTCGACACGCTGACCGTGCGCGTCGCGGGCCGGGCCGCCGAGGTCGTCGCCGCCGCGCGCGACAACGGCGTCAACCTGCGCCTCGTCGACGCCGACCACGTCTCGATCGCCTGCGACGAGACCACCACCAGGGACCGGCTGACCGCCGTGTGGAACGCCTTCGGCGTCGAGGGCGACGTCGAGGCCCTGGACGCGGCCGCGCGGGACACCCTGCCGGACGGGCTACTGCGCGACGACGAGTACCTGACGCACCCCGTCTTCCAGCAGCACCGCTCCGAGACGGCGATGCTGCGCTACCTGCGCCGCCTCGCCGACCGCGACTACGCGCTGGACCGCGGCATGATCCCGCTGGGCTCCTGCACCATGAAGCTCAACGCCACCACCGAGATGGAGCCGGTCACCTGGCCCGAGTTCGGGCAGCTGCACCCCTTCGCGCCGGCCGAGCAGGCGCGGGGCTACCTCACGCTCATCCACGAGCTGGAGGAACGTCTCGCCGAGGTCACCGGCTACGACAAGGTCTCCCTCCAGCCCAACGCCGGCTCCCAGGGCGAGCTGGCCGGCCTGCTCGCCGTACGCGGCTACCACCGCGCCAACGGCGACGAGCAGCGCACCGTCTGCCTGATCCCGTCCTCCGCGCACGGCACCAACGCCGCCAGCGCCGTGATGGCGGGCATGAAGGTCGTCGTCGTCAGGACGTCCGACGACGGTGAGATCGACGTCGCGGACCTGCGGGCGAAGATCGGGCAGTACCGCGACGAGCTGTCCGTGCTGATGATCACCTACCCGTCCACGCACGGTGTGTTCGAGGAGCACGTCGCCGACATCTGCGCCGAGGTGCACGAGGCCGGCGGGCAGGTGTACGTCGACGGCGCCAACCTCAACGCGCTGGTGGGCCTGGCCAAGCCCGGCCACTTCGGGGGCGACGTCTCGCACCTGAACCTGCACAAGACCTTCTGCATCCCGCACGGCGGCGGCGGCCCCGGCGTCGGCCCGGTCGGCGTGCGCGCGCACCTCGCCCCGTACCTGCCGAACCACCCGCTCCAGCCCGAGGCGGGCCCGGAGACGGGCGTCGGCCCGATCTCGGCGGCCCCGTGGGGTTCGGCGGGCATCCTGCCGATCTCGTGGGCGTACGTCCGGCTCATGGGCGGCGAGGGCCTGAAGCGGGCCACCCAGGTCGCGGTGCTCAGCGCCAACTACATCGCCAAGCGCCTGGAGCCGCACTACCCGGTGCTCTACACCGGTCCCGGCGGCCTCGTCGCGCACGAGTGCATCATCGACCTGCGCCCGCTGACCAAGGCCACCGGCGTCAGCGTCGACGACGTGGCCAAGCGGCTGATCGACTACGGCTTCCACGCGCCGACGATGTCGTTCCCGGTGGCCGGCACGCTGATGATCGAGCCCACCGAGTCCGAGGACCTGACCGAGATCGACCGCTTCTGCGAGGCGATGATCGCGATCCGCGCGGAGATCGAGAAGGTCGGCTCCGGCGAGTGGCCCGCGGACGACAACCCGCTGCGCCACGCCCCGCACACCGCCGCCGCGCTCGGCGGCGACTGGGAGCACGCGTACGACCGCGAGGAGGCCGTGTTCCCGGCCGGGGTGAACGCCGCCGACAAGTACTGGCCGCCGGTGCGCCGCATCGACCAGGCGTTCGGCGACCGGAACCTGGTCTGCTCCTGCCCGCCGCTGGACGCCTACGAGGACTGATCCGGCGCGATCGAGTAAGAGGGCCCCGCCCCGGCCACACGGCCGGGGCGGGGCCCTCCGCCGTTCCCGTCACGCCGGGTACGCGTGCGTCTGGGTCGCCTTCACCGCCGCCCAGACGGGTGCGCCCGGGTGCAGATCGAGTTCGGCCGCGGCGACCGCGGTCAGGTCGGCCGTCAGCGCCAGCTCGCCGGTCAGCTCCGCGCGGATCTGGTCGCCGTGGGTCTCCAGCCCGGCGACCGCGCACTGCCAGAGGTTGCGGGCGCTGGAGCCGGTGGGCCGGTCCCGGTACAGGGTGACGGCGCCGGGCGGGAACGCCACGAAGGCCGGGCCGGTGAGGTCCTCCGTGGTGCTCACGGAGGGGCCCGCGTCGAGGCGGACGGTGTGGCCGTCGGCGTGCCCGCGGTACAGGTTGAGGCCGACCAGCTGGGCGACGTACTCGGTGCGCGGGTGGCGGGCGATGTCGGAGGGGGTGCCCTCCTGCACGATCCGGCCGTGCTCCACCACCACCAGGCGGTCGGCCAGCACCATGGCGTCCAGCGGGTCGTGCGTGACCAGGACGGCGACGGCCTCGAAGGCGGCCAGATGACGGCGGAGCCCGGCGCGCACCTCCAGACGGGTGCGGGCGTCCAGGGCCGCGAGCGGTTCGTCCAGGAGCAGCAGCCGGGGGCGGGTGGCCAGAGCGCGGGCGAGCGCCACGCGCTGGGCCTGCCCGCCCGACAGACGGCGGGGTTTCGCCCCCGCGTGCTCGGCCAGCCCCATGCGCTCCAGCCAGGCGGCGGCCTGGGCCCGCGCCTGAGCCTTGCCCGCGCCCCGGCAGCGCGGTCCGAAGGCCACGTTGTCGAGCGCGGTGAGGTGCGGGAACAGCAGGTAGTCCTGGAAGACCACCCCCACCGGGCGCGACTCGGGGGGCCTGCGGCGCAGGTCCGCGCCGTCCAGCCGCAGATGCCCGGCGGTGAGGGGGGCGAGGCCCGCGAGGGCGCGCAGGGCGGTGGTCTTGCCGGCGCCGTTCGGGCCGAGCAGGGCGACGACGTCGCCCGGCGCCGCGGTCAGCGCGATGTCCAGGCGGAACGAGCCGCGGTCCACGACGAGTCGCGCGTCCAGGCCCTCGGCACCGGGCTCCGGCACGGGCCCCTTCCCGGGACGCGGTGGCACGGCTTCGGGCATGGGCGTCAGACCGTCCTCATCCAGCGGTCCCGCAGCCCGGCCAGTACGGCGATGGACACCGCCAGCAGGACCAGGCTGAGGGCGATCGCGGCGGCCGGGTCGTTCTGCAGGGCGAGGTAGACCGCGAGCGGCATGGTCTGGGTGCGGCCGGGGAAGTTGCCGGCGAAGGTGATCGTCGCGCCGAACTCCCCGAGCGCCCGGGCCCAGGCCAGCACGGCGCCCGCCGCGACGCCGGGCGCGATCAGCGGCAGGGTGACCCGGCGGAACGCGGTGAAGCGGGAGGCGCCCAGTGTGGTGGCCGCCTCCTCGTAGCGCGGGTCGGCGGCCCGCAGGGTGCCCTCGACGCTGATGACGAGGAACGGCATCGCCACGAACGTCTCGGCGAGCACGACGCCGGTGGTGGTGAAGGGCAGGGTGATGCCGAACCAGGCGTCCAGCCACTGGCCGACGACCCCGTTGCGGCCCAGCGCGAGCAGCAGGGCCACGCCGCCCACCACCGGGGGCAGCACCAGGGGGAGCGTCACCAGGGCGCGGACCAGGGCCCGGCCCGGGAAGTCCGTGCGGGCCAGCAGCCAGGCCAGGGGGACGCCGACGACCAGACTCAGGGCGGTCGCCGTGGTGGCGCAGAACAGCGACAGGCGCAGCGCCTCCCACACCGCGGGACGGGTCAGCTGCTCGGGCAGGCTGTGCCAGGGGGCGCGGACGAGGAGGGCGAGGAGGGGGACGACGAGGAAGGCCAGGCCGAGGAGGGCCGGCACGAGGAGGGCCGGGGGGACACCGCGACGCGGGGTGCGGGAGGCGGCCGGGGCGGGGGTCACGGCCGCAGGAATCCGGCGTCGTCGAGGACCTTCCGGCCCTCGGGCGACTTCACCAGTGCCATGAAGGCCTTGGCCGCCGACGGGTTGGGGGCGTCGTCGAGCAGGGCGATCGGGCAGTCGTTGACGGCCTCGGCGGACTCCGGGAACTCCACGCCCTCCACCTTGTCACCGGCCGCCCTCACATCCGTGCGGTACACGACGGCGGCGTCGGCCTCCTTCAGCTCGACCTTCGTCAAGGCGCTCTTGACGTCCTGCTCGTAGGAGACGGGCGTCAGTCCGACGCCGGCGGCTTTCAGGGCCGTCCGCGCGGCCGCGCCGCAGGGCACCGTCGCGTCGCACAGGACGACCTTGAGGCCGGACGCCGTCAGGTCGCCGAGGGAGTCGATGCCGTGCGGGTTGCCCGGGACGGTGGCGATCTGCAGCCGGTTGCGGGCGAAGGTGCTCGGGCTGCCCGCCGTGCGCCCGCGGTCCGCGACGAGCGCCATGGTCTTCGCGCTGGCCGCCGCGAAGACGTCGGCCGGGGCGCCGTTGTCGATGCCGGCCGCCAGCGCGTCGCTGCCGCCGAAGTTGAAGGTGACCTCGGTCCCCGGGTGCTCCTTCTCGAACCGCTCTCCCAGTGTCGTGAAGCTTTCCTGCAGCGAGGCGGCCGCGAAGACGGTGACGGTGCCGGTGGGGCCGTCCCCGGCGGCGTCCCGGGACGCGTCCGGTCCGGACGCGGAGCAGCCGCCGAGCGTCAGCACGGCGACGGCCCCGGCGCCCGCGAGCCGACGGGAACGGCGGGTCCGGTGAGCGGAACGGGTCATCGCGTGGCACTCCCTCTCGGGCCGGGGGGAAGGGCCTCCGGAACCTTCCCCTGCGCCGATCATACTGACGCATCTGCCAGGCGGCATGCCCCTGTGGGTTCGCATGAGCCAGGAAGGAGGACGAAGGGGTGCGCATGTGCGTTCACATAGCAGGCCCGCTCCGGTCAGGTGCGGTCGATATGGACATTCGTCGACTTCACGCGTGCGGTGGCCTCCACACCGACCTCCAGGCCCAGTTCCTCGACCGCCTCCCGGGTGAGCAGCGAGACCAGTCGGTGCGGGCCGGCCTGGATCTCGACCTGGGCGGCGACGTCGCCCAGCTTGATCGCGGTGACGATGCCGGGGAAGGCGTTGCGCGCGGAGGTGTACGGGGTCCCTTCCTCGACGGTGCCCGCCTTGGCGAGCTCCACGGAGAACGCGGCCAGGTCCCGCCCGTCCACGACCCGCCGTCCGCCGTCGTCCCGGTGGGTGGTAAGGCGCCCCGCGTCCGCCCAGCGGCGGGCGGTGTCCGGGCTCACTCCGAGCAGCCTCGCTGCCTGGCCGATCGTGTAGGACTGCATGCCGGTCACGATAGGGCGCGCCGCGGGTGTGCGGCGGGCGGGGGCGGCGGGGCACGGCGCCGGGCCGCACCGGACCGGGGGCCCGCGTGCCGTCCGGAAGGGCTCAAGCAGCCGTGCCGGGAGCGGCCGTGCTCGCCCGGACGATCAGCTCCGTGCCCAGTTCCACGCGGGGGGAGTCCGGCTGTTCGCCCCGGGTGAGGCGGAGCACGGTGTGGACAGCGAGCCGGCCCATGTCGGCGAGGGGCCGGCGGACCGTGGTCAGCGGCGGGGCCGACGAGCGGACCTCCGGGAGGTCGTCGAAGCCGGCCACGCTCATGTCCTGCGGCACCCTGAGCCCTCGGCCGCGCAGCGCCTCGGCCGGGCCCAGCGCCATCCGGTCGCCAGCCGCGAACAGCGCGGTCGGCGGCTCCGGCAGGTCCAGCAGGGCGGCGCAGCCGGCGAAGCCGGACTCCGGGGGGAAGTCGCCGGGGACGACCAGCGACGCGTCCAGCGGGACACCGGCGCGTTCCGGTGCCGCCCGGTGGCCGTCGAGCCGGGCGCGGGAGCAGAGCAGGCGCGGCGGTCCGGCGATCAGGCCGATCCTGCGGTGCCCGAGCGCCGGCAGGTGGTCGGTGGCGGCCATGCCGCCCGACCAGTTGGCGGCGCCGATGGTGGGCAGGTCCAGCGCGGGGGAGCCCGCCGGGTCCACGACCACCAGCGGCACCCCGAGGACGCGCAGCTCCTCGTGGAGCGGGGGTTCCAGTGCCGAGGTCACGAGGATCACGCCGTCGGACGCGCGCGCCCGCAGGGTGCGCATCCACTCCCGGGCGTCGCCGGAGCGGCCGTGGACCGCCGACACCACGGTGCCCACCCCGGCGTCGTGGGCGACCTCCTCCACCCCGCGGATGATCTCCACGGCCCAGGGGCTGTCCAGGTCGTTGAAGACCAGGTCGAGCAGGGCGGCACGCGAGGGCGAGGTGGTGGGGCGCTTGTGGTGGCCCTGCCGGCGCAGCAGGTCCTCGACCCGGGCCCGGGTCCGCGGGGAGACGTCGGAGCGGCCGTCGACCACGCGGGAGACGGTCGGCACGGAGACGCCGGCCCGCCGGGCGATCTCCGTGATCGTGACTCTGCCGCCGGCGTCGGCCCCCTGTGCTGCCACTTGCCCGGGGGAGCCGCCGGTCACGCCTTCCGTGCGGCGGACCACGGTGAGTGAGCCACCGCGGACACGCGTCGGGGCCGGTTCGCAGGAGGTCCCGCGGTCCGGCCCCTGGGGTCGCCGGGCGGTTCCGTCCGCCCGGTCGTGCTCAGGCGGTGGTCAGGCTGGCGCTGCGAGGGCGCTGCGGGGCGATGATCCTGCCGTCGGGCAGAAGCTCGCCGGTGTCCTCGAAGAGCACGACACCGTTGCACAGCAGGCTCCAGCCCTGCTCCGGGTGGTGCGCCACGAGGCGGGCGGATTCCCGGTCGGCGGAGTCGGCTGAGGGGCACGGTGGCTGGTGCTGGCACATGGGTGGGTTCTCTCGCTCTGTGGTGGCCTGTGAGTCGGCTGTCGTGTCAGTTCCGCGGCGTGAAGCTTCGTTCATGACCGCCCCCCGTTGTGATAAGTCGGTCGGAAACCAGTGTTGCCCCACGGACACCGATCCGCAGGGATTTCGCGGCACCGCTCCTCACAGGTTGATGACGCGTCACCCGCGCGGACGGTTCACCTCAACTGCACCGTCCCTTCGGGTGGTTCGACGTGGCCCGATGGGGCTAGGCCCTGTCCTGGCCCCGGTCGTCGGCAGAACGTGGTCCGGCCGGGCCGGGGGACGGGCGCGCCCCGCCGCCCGCGGGTGCGGGCGGCGGGGCACACGGGGGTGGACGGTCAGGCGGGGGAGCCGAGCAGACGGGTCGGTGCCACGCGGTGGGTCAGGACCGGAAGCAGTTCGGTGACCCGGTGCGGGCGGTGGGCCGCGATGCCGGGCGGGGCCGGCGCGAGCGGGACGAGCAGATCGGTGGCGGCCGGGTCACCGGTGGCGCCGTCCGCGGTGGTGTCGCCGTGCAGCCAGAGCGCCAGCATGTAGAGGCCGGGCACCGACAGCAGCCGGGGCTGGTACGGCTGGGCCATCGCCTCGGCCTGGCGCAGCGCGAGTTCGGTGGACGTGATGTAAGGGCCCTCGAAGAAGCGGGAGAAGGCCCAGCCGTCGGCGGTGAGCACGGTGTCCGCGGCGGCCACCGCGCGGTCGCCGGTGCGGATCAGGAAACGCCACCCGGCCAGCCGTGTCGAGGTCCCGCCGTCGGCGGTGACCCGGTCCAGGACGTGGACGGGAAGCGGCACCTCGGGTGAGGCGGGTCCCGAGGCGCCGAGCAGGGAGGGAGTTCGGGCTTCGCGGACCGCGGCCGGTGAGGAGAGCGCGGTCAGGACGGAACGCAGTGCGGGCGCGGGAGCCGGGGGGACATGCAGCGGCATGGTGGGTCGCCTCTCATTCGAAGGCACAGTGGCGCGAGGGCGGGGCGTGGCGTGGCGGACGGCGCTGTCAGCTCGCGAAGGTCAGAGAGGCAGGGGCCGGGGGTCTGAGCCCGAGAGGCGGGGGTGAGGACGACCGTCACGCCACCTCTCGGCTGGATCGCTCGACCGAGGGCGCCAACCTTCTGCCTTGTGCGCGAAGTTTATACGACGTGTGTTCACGCTGTGTTTCGGCTAGCTGTTTTCGACCGGCGGAACAAGGGTACTTCTGGCCGGAGAAACGCGAAAATCATCCCGATTCCACAGTGGGGGCACGCCGATGACCTCGAAAAATGGCGGCGATGCGGTCGGCCCATTCTCGTCGGCGTTTTTCACGAGTTCGTAGCCGACTCGATCCGAGGGCCTCGCGCCTTGCCTCGTGAATGTGCCACTGGTCACCTTCGACCAGACTAGCGGTCGACGGGCCCGTCCGGGACGTTATCGATCGCATCCGCGGGGCATCCTCCCCTGTGGACCGGGACCCCGGCGGCCGATCTTCGGTCCGCCCATCCGAGGAGGGACGCTTCGATGGGGGAGAAGGTCGTGGCAGGCCCATTCGACCTGTCCGATCGCCAGCGCTACCGCGAGAAGCTCCGCAGTTGCCTGACGGGCCTGGAGCGACTCCTGGCGGAGAAGCGGTTCGACCGCCCCAAGAACCTCATGGGGCTGGAGATCGAATTGAATCTCGCGGGCGCCGACGGCATGCCGAAAATGTTGAATGCGCAAGTCCTTGAACGGATCGCCAGCAGGGACTTCCAAACAGAGCTCGCCATGTTCAATCTGGAAGTGAACATCGCTCCCCACCGATTGGGCGGCCGGGTATTCGACCGGCTCGACGAGGAACTGCGCACCTCGCTCGCCTACGCCGACCGGAAAGCCGGTGAGGTGGACGCCGGAATCGTGATGATCGGCATCCTTCCGACACTGGACCGGGACGACCTCGTCTCCTCGAATCTCTCCGACGTCGACCGCTACGCATTGCTCAACGAGCAGATCGTGGCCGCGCGCGGCGAGGACTTCACGCTCGACATCGACGGCGTCGAGCGCCTCAGCTGCACCTCGAAGTCCATCGCCCCCGAGGCCGCCTGCACCTCGGTGCAGCTGCACCTCCAGGTCACCCCGGAGCGCTTCGCCGGCGTGTGGAACGCGGCCCAGGCCGTCGCCGCCGCCCAGATCGCCGTGGGGGCCAACTCGCCGTTCCTGTTCGGCCGCGAGCTGTGGCGGGAGTCCCGGCCGCCGCTGTTCCAGCAGTCCACCGACACCCGCCCGCCCGAGCTCCAGGCCCAGGGCGTGCGGCCCCGCACCTGGTTCGGCGAGCGCTGGGTGACCTCGGCGTTCGACCTCTTCGAGGAGAACCTGCGCTACTACCCGGCCCTGCTGCCGATCTGCGACGACGAGGACCCGCTGGAGGTGCTGGACGCGGGAGGCATCCCCTCCCTCGCCGAGCTGGTCCTCCACAACGGCACGGTCTACCGCTGGAACCGCCCGGTCTACGGCATCGCCGACGGCGTCCCCCACCTGCGGGTGGAGAACCGCGTACTGCCCGCCGGGCCCACCGTCACCGACGTCATCGCCAACGCGGCCTTCTACTACGGAGTGGTCCGCGCCCTCGCCGAGGACAGCCGGCCGGTGTGGTCCCGGCTGCCGTTCGAGGCCGCCGCCGCCAACTTCGACGCGGCCTGCAAGGACGGCATCGACGCCCGCCTCACCTGGCCCCGGCGCGGCCGGTACGGCGGCACCGGAGAGGTGGACGCGGTCACCCTCGTACGCGACGAGCTGCTGCCGCTCGCCGAGGCCGGGCTGGACGCGTGGGGGATCGAACCCGCCGACCGCGACCGGTACCTCGGGGTGATCGAGGAACGGTGCCGGCGCCGGGTGAACGGCGCGACCTGGCAGGCGGCGACCTTCCACCGGGCCCTCGACTCGGGGCTCGGCCGGGAGGCCGCGCTCGCCGCCACCACCCGCCGCTACCGGGAGCTGACGGAGCAGGGCGAGCCGGTGCACACCTGGCCGGTGGGCCTGCCCGACCCGGTGCCGACGGGCTGACGGCCACGCGGACCCCGGGCCAGCCCCACAGCCACTGCCCTCATACTGATCGGACCGATCGGTGATGTGGAGGCAGGTGTGCAGGCGGAGGCGGGCCCGGGGGCCGATTCGTATCCTGAGCGTCCCGGGCGGAGGCCGTCGCGGACGACGCTCCGCGACGAGACCCTGCTCGTGCTCGCGCTGTCGCTCGGCGCGAGCGGAGTGTCCGCGCTGATCAGTTTCCTCGGCTCGGTCACCGAACCGGGCGGACTGAAGGACCAGGCGGCCACCCTCAACGCGTCGGCCGCGCCGGGCCGCCCCTGGCTCGACCTGGCCTGGCAGCTCTTCGGGATCACCACGGCACTGGTCCCCGTCGCCCTGGTCGCGCACCTGCTGCTCCGGGAGGGCGCGGGACTGCGCACCCTCGGCTTCGACCGCACCCGCCCCTGGCCCGACCTCGGCCGCGGAGCGGCCGTCGCGGCGGTCATCGGCAGCAGCGGCATCGCCTTCTACCTGGCGGCGCGCGGGCTGGGCTTCAACCTCACGGTGGTGCCGGAGGCGCTGCCCGAGGTGTGGTGGAAGTACCCGGTGCTCATCCTCTCGGCGATGCAGAACTCGATCCTCGAAGAGGTCGTCGTCGTGGCCTATCTGCTGCGCCGCCTGGACCAGTTGGGCTGGACCCCGGGCGCCTCCCTCGCGGCCAGTGCGGTGCTGCGCGGGTCGTACCACCTCTACCAGGGCATCGGCGGCTTCATCGGGAACATGGTGATGGGCGTGGTGTTCGTCCACCTCTACCGGCGCTGGGGCCGCGTCGGGCCGCTGGTGGTCGCCCACACGCTGCTCGACGTGGGGGCGTTCGTGGGGTACGCGCTGCTGGCCGGCGAGGTGGACTGGCTGCCCACGGCGTGAGCGGCCCGGAACCGGGTCGGGGGCGTACGGCACGGCCGTACGCCCCCGACCCGTACCCGGTTCAGACCAGCAGGTCGCCCTCGATGACCGTCACGGCCCGTCCGCTCAGCAGGGTGCGGCCGCCGCGCAGTTCGGTGCGGACGCGGCCGGAGCGGGCCGAGGCCTGGAGACCGGTGAGGACGGACCGGCCGAGGCGCTCGGACCAGTAGGGGGCCAGGGCGGTGTGCGCGCTGCCGGTGACGGGGTCCTCGTCGATGCCGACGTTCGGGAAGAAGCAGCGGGAGACGAAGTCGTAGCCCAGGGCCGGGTTCTCGGCGCGCGCGGTGGCGATGACGCCGCGCTCGGAGTAGGCGGCCAGGGCCACGAGGTCGGGCCGCAGCGCGTGCACGGTCCGCTCGTCGGCGATCTCGACGAGCAGGTCGCCGACGTTCGGGCCGGTGTCGAACGCCGTGAGCGGCGCGGCGCCCAGCGCCTCGGCGACGCCCTCGGGGACCTCGACCGCGGTGAGCGGGGCCGTGGGGAAGTCCAGGGTGATGCCGCCGTCCTCCCCGGGGGTGGCGACGAGCACGCCGCTGCGGGTGGCGAACCGCACCGGGCCCCGGTGCGCGCCGGTGGTGTGCAGGACGTGCGCGGTGGCCAGCGTCGCGTGTCCGCACATCGCGACCTCGGTGGCGGGGGTGAACCAGCGCAGGGCCCAGTCGGCGTCCCCGCCGGCGGGGAGCGGGTGGGCGAACGCCGTCTCGGCGTGGTTGACCTCCAGGGCCACGCTCTGGAGCCAGGGGTCGTCCGGGAAGCGGTCGAGCAGCAGCACCCCGGCGGGGTTGCCGGCGAAGGGCCGGTCGGTGAAGGCGTCGACGATTCGAATGCGCATGGCCCGACGGTACGGGCCGGGTGAACCCGCGGGCCAAGGCCAATTCGCGGGTCGCGGCCCGGTCGCCGGGCCGCCCGGCGACCGGTCCGGCCGGTGCGCTCCGCCGGGCGCCGCAGCGGGCCAGCCCCGAGCGGCGGACCGGGTGCCGCCCGGTCAGGCGGACGCGCGTACGACCAGACGGGTCGGGGTGACCACGGAGGACGGCGCGGGGCGGCCGTCCCGTGACGCGGGCTCGTCCGAGGCCCGTTCGAACAGCAGCCGGGCCATCAGGCGTCCCATGTCCTCGATGTCCTGGCGCACGGTGGTGAGCGGTGGCTCCGTCGCCTCGGCGATGGCGACGAGGTCGTCGAAGCCGACGACCGCCACGTCCTCGGGGACGCGGCGCCCGCGCTCCCGCAGCACGCGCAGGGCACCGGAGGCCATCAGGTCCGAGGCGACGAACACCGCGTCCAGGTCGGGGCAGCGGTCGAGGAGCGCGGCCATGGCGTCGGCACCGCCCCGGAGCGTGAAGTCGCCCTCGGCGACCAGCTCGGCCGGGGCGTCGAGGAGTACGTCGCGGTACCCGTCGAGACGGTCGGCCGCGGAGGTCTGGTCGAGCGGTCCGGTGATCGTCCCGATGCGCCGGCGCCCCAGTGACACGAGGTGCCGGACGGCTTCCCTGGCCCCGCCGCGGTTGTCGGCGTCGACGGACGCGTAGCCGCGGCCGCGGTGGCCGGAGCCGCCGGCCGGACGGCCGCCGAAGACCGCGGGCAGGTCCATGTGCGCGACCATGGCGGGCAGCGGATCGTCGGTACGCAGCGAGAACAGCAGGGCGCCGTCGACGTGGCCGCCGCCCAGGAAGGTGCCGACGCGCGGATAGTCGTCCGGGTCCTCGATGAACAGCAGCACCGGCTGCGCTCCCCGCCGGACGAGTTCCTGCCGGATGCCCCGCAGATGGCAGTCGAAGTACGGGTCCACGAAGAGGCGGTTCTGCGGTTCGGTGACCACCACGGCGACGGCGTTGCTGCGCCGGGTGACCAGGCTTCGGGCGGCCTGGTTGGGGACGTAGCCGAGGGCGGCCACCGCCTGCCGGACGCGGTCCGCGACCGCCGCCCGCACTTTCGGCTCGCCGTTGATCACACGGGACACGGTGGACTTCGACACCCCTGCCCGGCGTGCCACGTCCTCGAGGGTGGGGCGATGTCCGTTCGGCCGTTCCGTCAACACGTTCTCCGATGCGCGCAGTTGCCCGGGCGCCGACCACGTTAGCCGTCGACCGGCCGCATGAGCAGGCGGTTTCCGCCGGGCGCCGGCTCCGGGACCGCCGGTCTGCGGGAGGGGGTTGTCGGTCCCGTGTTTACGATATATCGTTGAGGCATCGTGACAGATCAGCGATGGAATGGAGGGGTGGCGATGCACACCCATGGTTTCGAGCACGGACACGGTCACGGAGGCCCGCGCGGCGGTCGCGGCGACTTCGACAGGCTGCGCGCGGCCTTCGGTCCCTTCGGGCCGGGCGGACCGGGTGGTCCCGGCGGCCCCTTCGGGCCGGGCTTCGGACACGGCCCCTGGGGCGGTCGCGGGCGCGGCGGGCCGAGGGGGAGGGCGCGGCGCGGTGACGTACGGGCATCGATCCTGGCCCTGCTCAAGGACCGCCCCATGCACGGCTACGAGATGATCCAGGAGATCGCCGAGCGCAGCGGCGGGGCGTGGAAGCCCAGCCCCGGATCCGTGTACCCCACCCTCCAGCTGCTGGAGGACGAGGGGCTGATCGCCAGCGAGTCCGAGGGCGGCAAGAAGCTGTTCTCCCTCACCGAGGCCGGCCGCACGGCGGCCGAGGACGGTCCCGAGGCTCCCTGGGAGGAGGCCTCGCGCGGGGTCGACTGGGAGGCGCTGAGCGAGATCCGGCAGGCCGGCTTCGGGCTGATGGAGGCCTTCGGGCAGGTCTGGAAGACCGGCAGCAAGGACCAGCGGGACAAGGCCCTCGCCGTGATCAACGAAACCCGCAAGAAGCTGTACCTGATCCTCGCCGACGAGGACTGAGCGGACCGGTGGGGCGCGGCGGGCGGCGGCGTGCGCCCCTTCGCGCGCAACACCCTGATCTCCTTCGCAAGGAGGAGATTACGGCCCGGGACGTCCACTCCCCGTGGGACGCGAAGATGCTCCCCGCCGGGGATGTCCCGGGCCCGCCGGTGCTGATGGGGTGGAGACTGTGCAACCCCGTATCCCCCGGCAGTCGGCCGAGGAGCTCCCGGAGCAGGACATCCACCGCGCGGACGGCGACGCCGGGCTCAGTGCCGAGCTGGCGGCGGTGGTCACCGGTGCCCGGCGCAGGGCGGTCCGGGACGGGGACCGCCAGATCGACACCGCCCATCTGCTGCACTCGCTGCTGGAGTCCGACGCCGAGGTGGGCGCCGTCTTCGGCGAGGATCCGCGGATCGCGCGGCTGCTCGGCTACCTGGTCCAGCGCAGCATCGGCTACGGCCTGCGCTGGCAGAGCGCGGTCGAGGACTCCGGCGGCGTCCCCGCGGTGCCCGAGACCGCCGGCTTCTCCCCGCTGGCCGCGCGCTGTATGGCGCACGCCCGCGAGCGCGCCGCCCGCCGCGGCCGCGGCCCGGCCCGCGGCACCGACCTGCTCGCGGCGATCGTCGTGGACCCGCAGGCGCGGGCCGTCGAAGTGCTCCTGCGGGCCGGGATCGACCCCTGCGAACTGTCCGACCGGCTCGAGACGCGGGCCGCGGCCCGCCCCGGGGAGTCCAGCCGGTGAGACAGGTGTCACAGGGGGTGACGCTCCTGTCGGCGCCTGCCATCATGTGCCGGTGCCTACCTCTGTCAGTACCCGGAGCAACCAGTCCAAGGGCGTCGGGCTCGGCCTCGCGCTGCTGTCCGCGTTGGCCTTCGGTGGTTCCGGTGTGGCGGCGAAGCCGCTGATCGAGGCGGGTCTCGACCCGCTCCACGTGGTCTGGCTGCGCGTGGCGGGCGCGGCACTCGTCATGCTGCCGCTGGCGGTGCGCCACCGGGGGCTGCTGCGCCGCCGGCCGGGGCTGCTCGCCGGGTTCGGCCTGCTCGCCGTGGCCGGCGTCCAGGCCTGCTACTTCGCCGCCCTCTCCCGCATCCCCGTCGGGGTGGCGCTGCTGGTGGAGTACCTGGCGCCCGCGCTCGTCCTCGGCTGGGTGCGCTTCGTGCAGCGACGGCCGGTGACCCGTGCCGCCGCGGCCGGCGTGGTCCTGGCCGTCGGCGGGCTGGCCTGCGTCGTGGAGGTGTGGTCGGGGCTCGGCTTCGACGCCCTGGGGCTGCTGCTGGCGCTCGGCGCCGCCTGCTGCCAGGTCGGCTACTTCGTCCTGTCCGACCAGGGCAGCGACGCCGACGAGGCGCCCGACCCGCTCGGGGTGATCGCCTACGGGCTGCTGATCGGCGCAGCCGTGCTGACCGTCGTCGCGCGCCCCTGGTCCATGGAGTGGTCCGTGCTCACGGGCAGCGCCGAGCTGGACGGCACCCCCGTCGCCGCCTTCGCGCTGCTGGCCTGGATCGTCCTCGTCGCCACGGTCGTCGCGTACGTCACCGGGGTGGTCTC
The DNA here is from genome assembly GCF_007829875.1 of Streptomyces capillispiralis. Classification (NCBI taxonomy): domain Bacteria; kingdom Bacillati; phylum Actinomycetota; class Actinomycetes; order Kitasatosporales; family Streptomycetaceae; genus Streptomyces; species Streptomyces capillispiralis. The sequence goes on from NZ_VIWV01000001.1 coordinate 6,798,392, forward strand.
GGTGCGCCGGCTCTCGCCGCAGGTCGCCGGTGTCGTGGCCCGCCTGGAGGCGGTCATCGCGACCGTGCTGGCCTGGGTCCTGCTCGGCGAGCACCTGTCGGCGCCGCAGATCGTGGGCGGCGCGGTCGTCCTGACCGGCGCCTTCATCGCCCAGTCGTCGGCCCCCGCCAAGGGCTCCGCGGAGCCGGTGGCCGGCGGCGGGCCCGACCGGGAGTTGTCCACGCCGGGAACGACCGCATAAGGTGCCGATTGTGCACGCTCGCGCACTCGTTCTTCCGCCTCCGGCCGCCTGAGGCGGGCCCTCCGGTCCACCGGCCCGGCATGCCGCCGGGCGGAACGGTGCTGCCCGCAGACGAAGTCCGCGGATCCCGTCGAACCGGCCCCTCCGGGCCCGGCCCGGGATCCCTTCCCGAACTTCCGCGCCCGCGCCGACGCGCGGGGCGCGCACCTCTGCGGAGAGAACACGTGTCGAACGCCGTCTCCGGCCTGCCCGTCGGGCGAGGCCTCCTCTATCTGATCATCGCCGGTGCCGCCTGGGGCACCGCGGGCGCGGCCGCCTCCCTGGTCTACCGGACCAGCGACATGGGGCCCGTCGCCCTGTCCTTCTGGCGCTGCGCGGCCGGCCTGGTGCTGCTGCTCGGCGCCCGCCTGCTGCGGCGCGCCCGGACCGCCGCACCCCAGCCGCTCCGCCGCCGGGTGCTGCGGGCCGCGGCCACTGGGATCGGCCTGGCGGTCTTCCAGACCGCCTACTTCGCGGCCGTGGCCGCCACCGGACTCGCCGTGGCCACCGTGGTCACCCTCGGCGCCGGACCCGTGCTGATCGCACTCGGTGCGCGGGCGACCATGGGCGAGCGCCTGGGACGCGGCGGGGCGGCCGCCGTCGTGGGCGCCCTCGCCGGGCTCGTCGTGCTGGTCCTCGGCGACGGCGAGACCACCGTCGACACCTGGGGCGTCCTGCTCGCCCTGCTGTCCGCGGCCGGATACTCCGCGATGACCCTCCTCACCCGCTGGTGGGGACGCGACGGCGGCACGGACTCCTCCGGTATGACCGTCGGCGCGTTCGCCGTCACCAGCCTGGTGCTGCTGCCGTTCGCCGCGCTCGAGGGACTGGTGCCGCACACCGACGCCCCCGGTGCACTGCTGTGCCTGCTGGCCTACGTGGCCGGCGTGCCGACGGCGCTCGCCTACGGCCTCTACTTCGCCGGCGCCGCTGTCGTACGGTCGGCCACCGTGTCCGTGATCATGCTGCTGGAGCCGGTGAGCGCGGCGGTGCTGGCGGTCGCCCTGCTCGGTGAGCGGCTCACGGTGGCCACCCTGGCCGGCACCCTGCTGATGCTGGGCTCGGTCGCGGGCCTCGCGGTGGGCGAGGCACGGGGAGCGAAGGCCCGCAGGGCGGAGCGGGAGGCCGTGCCGGCGTGACGGTGCGGGGCCCTTCCGGCGGGAAGGGCCCCGGGCCGGGACGGCGCGCGGGTCAGGACGCGCGCGGGCCGCCGCGTCCCGCGCGCCGTCCCGGCCGTCCGGTCCGGCGCCGCGATCCGTTCCCGCACCGCTCCGAACCGCCGGCCGGCGTACCGGCGCCGCCGGGCGGCGGCGTCGCGGGGCGCGTCCCAGGGTGGACCGGCATCACAGGGCTGCCAGGTAGCCGGGCAGTGCGGTGCCGGGGGCCAGGCCGGGGTCGGCGACAGGGGCGTCGTAGCCCTTGCGCAGCGGGAGCACGCCCGCCCAGTGGGGCAGGGCCAGGTCCTCGGGCTCGTCGTTGACACCGCCCGTGCGGAGCTTGGCGGACACCTCCCGGAGATCGAGGCGGATGACCGCGGTGGCGGCCAGCTCCTTCTTGTCGGCCGGCCGGGAGTCGGCGGCGCGCCCCGGTACGACATGGTCGACCAGGGCGTCGAGCGCCTGCCGCTTCTCCTCGGGGTCCGTCACGTCGTACGCCGCTCCGTGCACCACCACGGAGCGGTAGTTGACCGAGTGGTGGAAGGCCGAGCGGGCCAGCACCAGCCCGTCCACGTGGGTGACGGTCAGGCAGACCGGGAGACCGGGGCCGGCCTGTCCCGCCGCGCGCAGCGGGCGCGAGCCGGTCGAGCCGTGGACGTAGAGGCGCTCGCCGACCCGCGCGTACAGGGTGGGCAGCACCACCGGCGCGCCGTCCCGGACGAAACCGAGGTGGCAGACGTAGCCCTCGTCGAGTATCGCGTGCACCAGCTCCTTGTCGTACGCGGCGCGGTCGGGGGAGCGGGTGGGGACGGTGCGGCCGGTGGGCGGGTAGGTGTCGGCGGGCTGTCGGGTCCCCTGCATGGCGCTCTCCATTGCACTAGTGCATACTTGGTTTTGTGCTAGGAGAGTATCCGATCAGTGGGCGGCGCGCAGCGGAGATTTCCGCGAGCGTGGAACGGGCGGTGGCGGCAGGGGCACTGCGTCCGGGTGAACTGCTACCTCCCCTGCGGGAGTTGGCGGAACGGCTCGGGGTGAACCCGAACACGGTCGCGGCCGCGTACCGGACCCTGCGCGAGCGCGGGGTCATCGAGACCGCGGGCCGGCGGGGGAGCCGGGTGCGGCCCAAGCCGGCCACCACCGCGCGCGACCTCCTTCGCGTGGAGGTCCCGCCGGGCGTGCGGGACCTGTCCGAGGGCAATCCGGATCCCGCGCTGCTCCCCGCGCTGGCCGGGGCGTTCGCGGCGGCGGCCGCACAGGGCGACCGGGAGCCGGTGCTCTACGGGCACGCGCCCGTGGAGCCCGAGCTGGCGCGCCTGGCCCGCGCCGGACTGGACGCCGACGGTGTGCCCGACGGACCCGTCGCCGTCACCTCGGGCGCGCTGGACGCCCTGGAACGGGTGCTCGCGGCGCACCTCAGACCGGGGGACGCGGTCGCGGTGGAGGACCCCGGGTGGGGGAGCCTGCTGGACCTGGTCCCGGCGCTGGGCCTGCGGACCGTCCCCGTCGGCGTCGACGACGAGGGGCCGCTCCCCGACGCCGTGCGCGGCGCGCTGGCGGGCGGCGCACGGGCCCTGGTCGTCACCGACCGCGCGCAGAACCCGACGGGCGCAGCGCTGAGCGCCGCCCGCGCGCGTGCCCTGCGGGCGGTGCTCGCGGAGCACCAGGACACCCTGCTGATCGAGGACGACCACGGACACCACATCGTCGACCTCCCGCTGCACCCCCTCGCGGGCACCACCCGCGCCTGGGCCTTCGTCCGCTCGACGGCCAAGGCGTACGGCCCCGATCTGCGGCTCGCGGTGCTCACCGGGGACGCGGTCACCCTCGACCGGGTGCGCGGACGGCAGCGGCTCGGGCCCGGCTGGGTCAGCCGGATCGCGCAGCGCGCGGTGGTCCGGCTGTGGAGCGACGGCGCGGTGGACCCGGCGGCCGTGGCGGCGCGGTACGGGCGGCGCCGGGACGCCCTGGCCGGGGCGCTCGCCCGGCGCGGGATCGAGGCGCGCGGGCGCAGCGGCATGAACGTGTGGGTGCCCGTCCCGGACGAGACCGGCGCCGTCGCCCGGCTGCTGCACGCCGGCTGGGCGGTGGCCCCCGGCGCCCGCTTCCGGATGAGCGCGCCGCCGGGCATCCGTATCACCGTCTCCACGCTCAGCCAGGACGACATCGAACCCCTGGCCGAGGCGATCGCCGCGGCGGCCGGCCCCGCCGGTGCCCCCTCGCGGACCTACGTCTGAACGGTCCGGGCACGCAGGCGGCTACGCCCTCTTCGGCCCGACCTGCGTCAGCGCCGCACCCGCCAGTACGATCACGGCGCCCACCGGCGTCGACCAGGTCAGCGTCTCGCCGAGCAGTGCGACACCGGCCGCGGCGGCGATCACCGGGACGAAGTAAGTGACCATCTGGCCGGTCGTCGGACCGACCTCGGCGACTATGCCGTACTGGACGAGGACGGCCAGTCCGGTGCCCAGCGTGCCCAGCGCGGCGATCGCCAGCAGCGGCCCCACGGCGACGGTGGTCGGCAGGGTGGTGAACAGCGGTGTCACCACGGCCAGTTGGACCGTGGCCAGCAGCAACTGGCCGCCGGTCAGGGACAGGTGGGAGTGGCTGCTGCCCGCCAGGGTGCGGCGGACGTAGATCCAGCCGACGGGATAGCTCAGCGAGGCCAGCAGGGCCAGCGCGGTGCCGCGGGCGTCCAGGCCCTGGAAACCCTGCCAGGCGCCCAGCACGGTCAGCACCCCGAGGAAGCCCACCCCGAGCCCCGCCACCCGCACCCGGGTCGGCCGGTCCTCGGACAGGGCCACCAGCGACAGCGCCATGCCCCACAGCGGCGAGGTCGCGTTGCAGATGCCGGCCAGCGTGGACGGGATGGTCAGCTCCGCGAAGGCGAACAGCGAGAACGGCAGCGCGTTCAGCAGGAATCCGGCGACCGCGAGGTGGCCCCAGGTGCGCGCACCGCGCGGCAGCCCCTCCCGCCGTACCGCCATCGCGACCGCGAGGACGGCGGTGCCGAAGGCCAGCCGGCCGAGCGTGACCTGGAAGGGGGCGTAGCCCTGGGTGCCGACCTTGATGAGGAGGAAACTGAAGCCCCAGATCAGGGACAGGGCGCCGAAGCGCAGACGCCAGTCCAGGCGGGGGCGGGCCCCTCGCGGGGCCGAAGGGGCCGGGCTCGGCGTGGTGGTGGTCGCGGTGACGCTGCTCATGGACGCAACGATGGGGGACAGCCATCTCGTAGCACAATCGAGATTTCGCACGCGGTATCTCGTAGCATCGCTTACATGTTGAACCTGGAGCGCCTGCGCACCCTCGACGCCCTCGCCCGGCACGGCTCGGTCAGCGGGGCGGCCGAGGGTCTGCACATCACGACCTCCGCCGTCTCGCAGCAGATGTCCAAGCTGGAGCGGGAGGTCGGCCAGCGGCTGCTCGCCAAGAACGGGCGCGGTGTCCGGCTCACGGACGCGGGCCGGCTGCTCGCCGAGCACGCCGCGCGCATCCTCTCCCAGGTGGAACTCGCCCAGTCCGATCTGGAGGCGCAGCGGGGCCAGGTCGTCGGGGAGCTGCGCGTCTCGGCGTTCCCCACCGCCGCGCGAGGGCTGTTCCCGGCGGCGCTCGGCGATCTGCGCGCGCGGCATCCCGCGCTGCGCGTGCGCTCCCGCGAACTGGAACCGGAGCAGGGCATCCGGGGGGTGGTGCGCGGGGACCTCGACCTCGCGGTGCTGCTCGACTGGTACAACAAGCCGATGCCGCTGCCCGACGGCCTGGTCAAAGCACCCCTGCTGGACGACCCGGCCGATGTGGCGCTGCCGGCCGGCCACCGGCTCGCCGACCGTGACGAGGTGGACCTCGCCGAGCTGGCCGAGGAGGAGTGGATCACCTGGGGCGAGGGCGAGTTCTGCCACGAGTGGCTGATGTTCACCCTGCGCTCCAAGGGCATCGAGCCGGTCGTCGGCCACCGCGCCGCCGAGAGCCACACCCAACTCGGCCTGGTCGCCGCAGGGCTGGGCGTCTGCGTCGCACCGCTCCTGGGACGCGATCCGCTGCCCTCGGGGGTGGTGACCGTCCCGCTCAGGCAGCGCGTACGGCGGCACGTCTTCGTGGTGTGGCGTGCGGACGCCGACCGCCGCCCGTCGATCCGGGCGGCGGTGCGGGCGCTGCGGGCCGCCGGCGCCCGTGTCGGGGCGGGGGCGGTCTGAGCCGAGCGTCCCGGGCGGGGCGGGGCGGGGTTGCCGCGGCCCGCGCGCCGGAACCGAGCCCCGGCCGTGCTACGACAGTGTCGACAGCTTCCTGAAGTCCCACGACACGGTCTTCTCCGGGGTCAGGCGCAGCCAGGCGTGGCGGCCGTCGTGGGGCATCTCGTCCAGGCCGAAGTTCTTGCGGGCGAACAGCGTCTCGGCGAGGTCGAGTTCCGCGCACAGCTCACCGGTGCACGGCACCTCGCCCACGAACTCCACCCGCCCGGACAGCTCCGCCCCGCGCAGTTCGTCGTACTCCTCGCCCGTGTCGACCACGACCGCCACCCGGGGGTCGCGGCGCAGGTCCGCCCAGCGTCTGCTGCGCACCACGGAGTACAGCCACAGCGAGGTGCCGTCCCAGGCGAACCAGAGCGTGCTGACGTGCGGCGCGCCGTCGGCGGACACCGTGGCGACCCGGCAGGTGCGCTGGGCCGTGAGGAAGTCGTCCAGTTCCCCGGGCGTCATCATGATCCTGCGGCCGCGGCGCTGGCCTGTGGTCATCGGTTCCCCTCGTCTCCCACGTCGTGCCGGTGAGGAGGCCGGCTTCGGCGACTCACGCGAGGGTGATCGAGTCCCCGCTCACGGTGATCTCCACGGAGGGTAGCGGTGTGGTGGCCGGGCCGCTCTGCACACTGCCGTCCGTGATGGAGAAATTGCTGTTGTGGCAGGGGCAGTTGATCACCCCGTCCGCGATGCTCTTCACCGCGCACCCCTGGTGGGTGCAGGTCGCCGAGAACGCCTTGAACTCGCCCGCCGTCGGCTGGGTGACGACCACCTTCCGGTCGGCGAAGACCTTGCCGCCGCCCTCGGGGATGTCGGCGGTCGAGGCGAGCGCGGCACCCGCGGCCGCATCGCCGCCGTCCGAACCGCCGCCGCTCGTACCGGCGTCGTCCGGGGAGCCGCCGGCCGTGCCGGAGTCCGCGGAGGAACCCGACGCGTCGTCGCCGGAGCCGCCGCACGCGGTCAGCGCGACGGCGAGACCCGCCGCTCCGGCCGCCGCCACGACCGTGCGACGGGCGGGTCCCCCGAGGGCACCGCCCCCTGCGGGCGGAGCCGGGAACTCGGGGGAGTGCTGGAACGATGTGCTGGTCATGCCGGTGTCCCTTCCGGGGGATGCGGTGATCTGGGGAGAGGTACGGTCAGCGGGCCCACGCTGTTCAGGCATTGCGGAGAGCTTGGCCTGCCCGCGGTCGGAAGGGCGTAAGGCACGGCTGTCGTTTCGCTGTCGGCGCGCGGCCGGGGGCGTCCGCCGGTCCGTGCGACGACCGCGCGGAGCACACGCGGCGACGCCCGCCGTCCCGGGGAGGCCGTGGGCGGCAGGCGGGGAAGATCGCGTAGCCTGGCGAGATGCTGTCCGAGGTCACCGCAACCCGCTACATCACGCCCCTGCGCGAGGGCGGCTCGCTGCCGGGACTGATCGAGGCCGACGACCTCCACACCTACGTCCTGAAGTTCACCGGCGCCGGACAGGGCCGCAAGACCCTCGTCGCCGAAGTCGTCTGCGGCGAACTCGCGCGCCGGCTGGGGCTGCGGGTGCCGCGCCTGGTCACCGTCGAGCTCGACCCCGTCCTGGGACTCGCCGAGCCCGACCAGGAGGTGCAGCAGCTGCTGAAGTCCAGTGGCGGCACCAACCTCGGCATGCACTTCCTGTCCGGCGCCCTCGGCTTCGACCCGCTCGCCTTCGAGGTGAGCCCGCGGGAGGCGGGGCGGATCGTCTGGTTCGACGCGCTGGTGAACAACGTCGACCGCTCCTGGCGCAACCCCAACCTGCTCCGCCTGCGCGACGAACTCTGGCTCATCGACCACGGTGCCACCATGATCTGGCACCACAACTGGCCCGGCGCCGAGGCCTCCGCCGACCGCCCCTACGACGCCGTCGACCACGCCCTGAGAGCCTTCGCGCCGGACGTCGCCTCCGCCGCCGCGGAGCTCGCGCCGCAGATCACCGAGGAACTGCTCGCCGAGGTCACCGCCGCCGTCCCCGACGTCTGGCTGGCCGGCGAGCCCGGCTTCGACTCGCCCGACGCGCTGCGGCGGGCCTACGCGCGGCCGCTGATCGCCCGCGCGGCCACCGTCCACCAGCGCATCCACGGCCTCCAGGGGGACCAGTGAGCGACCGGCACGTCTACGAGTACGCCCTGCTGCGGGTCGTACCGCGCGTCGAGCGCGGCGAGTGCGTCAACGCCGGCGTGCTCGTGTACTGCCGCCCCCGGTCGTTCGTCGCGGCCCGCACCCACCTCGACGAGGCGCGGCTACTGGCCCTCGACCCGAAGGCCGACCTGCCCGGCGTCCGGGCCGCGCTGCGCGCCGTCGAGGGGGTCTGCGCGGGCGGGGACGCGGCGGGACAGGCGGCGGGGGACGACGCCGGGCGGCGCTTCCGCTGGCTGATCGCGCCCCGGTCCACCGTCGTCCAGCCCGGTCCCGTGCACACGGGGCTCACCGCCGATCCCGCGGCGGAGGTCGAGCGGCTGCTCGACCTCCTCGTGCGCTGACCCGCCGTCAGGTGCGGCGGCGCCTCACCGCGTGGCCGACGGCGAGGACGGCGCCCGTCACGAACGTGGCGCCGATGCCCACGTCCCAGTCGCTCGGGCCGGAGTCCGACGCGCCGCCCAGCCCGCCCCGCACGCCGCGCGTGGGCACGGCGGAGGCGGACGCCGTGGGAGCGGTGGTCGTGGGGCTCGCGGTGCCGGTGGGTGTCGCGGTGCGGGTGGGCGTCGCGGTCGCCGTCCGGGTGGGCGTCGCGGTCGCCGTCCGCGTGGGCGTCGCGGTCGCGGTGCGGGTCGGCGCGGCGGTGGTGGGGGTCGCCGTCGGGGCCGGAGCGGAGGTGGTCGGCGCGGGGCGGAACGTGGACGAGGTGAGACCACGGCGGGGAAGGGCCTCGCAGGCCACTCCGTCGTCCGGACCGGGGTCCTCGTCGAGCCGGTGCGGATCACTTCGGTCCGTGTTGAAGAACGCCTGCGCGTCCTCCTGGTAGGTGAAGTCGCCGCAGTCCAGATCCTGGGCGTGAGCGGTGTCGGCCAACGGCACGATCGCGGCGAGCGCGATCAGCGTGCCTATGGCACCGGTGCGCCGGCGCATGGAGCGCCTCCTTTCCGGCCACGGGTGGCTCGCGCTTCGACGCTAGGCGCGGTCCGGTGCGCGGGCGCGCAGCCGTAGGCCGATCGGGTGCTCGTCACGGCGGCCGGGCGCGGGCCGGGGCGGCGCGGGAGCCGACGGGCGGGGCGTCCCCGCGCGGGGAATGGATCACACACGCGCGGTGTGCCGTTGACACCGGGTGCCAGGGCTTCTAGCGTCTCGTCTGCTGAAGGTACTAAGCGGTCGCTCACTGCTGTGGGTCCGGCCGCAGGAGCCGCATCCCAAGGGCGAGGAGAAGCAGCAATGTCCACCACTGAGCAGCGGGTCGCGGTCGTCACCGGCGCCGCGCGCGGCATCGGCGCCGCCACCGCCGTACGACTGGCCGCCGAGGGCCGCGCGGTCGCCGTGCTCGACCTCGACGAGGCCGCCTGCAAGGACACCGTCGAGAAGATCACCGCCGCCGGCGGCAAGGCGATCGCGGTCGGCTGCGACGTCTCCGACGAGGCGCAGGTCGAGGCGGCCGTCGCGCGGATCGCCGAGGAGCTCGGCGCGCCCACGATCCTCGTCAACAACGCGGGCGTGCTGCGCGACAACCTGCTGTTCAAGATGAGCGTCTCCGACTGGGACACCGTCATGAACGTGCACCTGCGCGGCGCGTTCCTGATGACGAAGGCCTGTCAGAAGCACATGGTGGACGCCGGATTCGGCCGGATCGTCAACCTGTCGTCCTCCTCCGCGCTCGGCAACCGCGGCCAGGTCAACTACTCCGCCGCCAAGGCCGGTCTCCAGGGCTTCACCAAGACCCTCGCCAAGGAGCTCGGCAAGTTCGGCGTCACCGCCAACGCCGTCGCCCCCGGCTTCATCGCCACCGAGATGACCAAGGCCACCGCCGACCGCGTCGGCATGGGCTTCGAGGACTTCAAGGCCGCCGCCGCCACCCAGATCCCGGTGAACCGCGTCGGCGAGCCCGAGGACATCGCCAACGCCATCGCCTTCTTCACCGGCGAGGCGGCCGGCTTCGTCTCCGGCCAGGTCCTGTACGTCGCCGGCGGACCGCTCGACTAGGGAAGACCGAGAACATGACTTCTGTGGAACTCTCCGGCAAGGTCGCCCTGGTCACCGGCGCCAGCCGCGGCATCGGGCTCGGCGTCGCCGAGGCGCTGGTCGCGCGCGGCGACCGGGTCTGCATCACCGGCCGCAACGAGGACGCCCTCAAGGAGGCCGTCGAGAAGCTCGGCGCCGACCGGGCCGTGTACGTGGCCGGCAAGGCGCACGACGAGGCCCACCAGGCCATCGCCGTCGAGCGCGTGATGGAGGCCTTCGGCCGCGTCGACTACCTGGTCAACAACGCCGGTACCAACCCGGTGTTCGGGCCGATCGCCGACCTCGACCTGAACGTGGCGCGCAAGGTGTTCGAGACCAACGTGATCTCGGCGCTCGGCTTCGCGCAGCAGACCTGGCACGCCTGGCAGAAGGACAACGGCGGCGCGATCGTCAACATCGCCTCCGTGGCGGGCATCGCGCCCTCGCCCTTCATCGCCGCCTACGGCGTCAGCAAGGCCGCGCTGATCAACCTGACCCAGCAGCTCGCGCACGAGTTCGCGCCCGGGGTGCGGGTCAACGCCATCGCCCCGGCCGTGGTCAAGACCAAATTCGCCCAGGCGCTGTACGAGGGCCGGGAGGAGGAGGCCGCCGCGGCGTACCCGCTCGGCCGGCTCGGTGTGCCGTCCGACATCGGCGGCGCCGCCGCGTTCCTCACCTCCGACCAGTCGGACTGGGTCACGGGACAGACTCTCGTGGTCGACGGCGGCATCTTCCTGAAGGCCGGCGTGGGCTGAGCCGCACGCCCGCGCGGTGCGGTACCCGCCCGCGCGGGAGCGGTGCGCCGCCGAACGGGCACGGCGGGTGCCCGTTGCGGCGCTCGCGGTGCCCGTATGTGCCCGCCGTTCGACCGCAGGACACGGGCGCCGTCGACGAAACGGCGCCCGTGTCCGCGTATCGGTGTCACGACGGTGCGTGACAACGTAGTCATCGAGAAGTCGATCTCAAGGGCCGTACGAGGGAGGGTCAACGGGGCAAACACTGCGGTATGGTCTGCCGACCCTTGGGACGGCAGATCGAGGAGCGTGCGCGTGTTCAACCGGAACCGATGCCTGCGGCGGGTGGCGGCCATCGCGTCCATATCGTCCTTGGTGACCGGATGCGGCGTCCTGGCGTCCGATTCCCCGGACGACGAGGGGCCCATCGTCGTCGGAACCACCAGCTCCCCGAGCACGCTGGATCCTGCCGCCTCCTGGGACAGCTCCTGGGAGCTGTTCCGCAACATCTACCAGACCCTGCTGAGCTACCCGGTCGGCGCGACCGCCCCCCAGCCGGACGCCGCGAAGAGCTGCGAGTTCACCGACAGCTCCAACCAGGTGTTCCGCTGCGAGCTGCGCGAGGGCCTGACGTTCTCCGACGGCGGCACCCTCGACGCCAAGGCGGTCAAGCACTCGATCGACCGCATCCGGACGATCAACGTCAACGGCGGTCCGGCCGGTCTGCTGGGCAGCCTGGACCGCGTGCAGGCACCGAACGAGCGCGAGGTCGTCTTCCACCTCAACAAGCCGGACGCCACCTTCCCGTTCGTGCTCGCCACCCCCGCGATGTCGATCGTCGACCCCGGCGCCTACCCGGCCGGCGCCCTGCGCGAGGACACCGCCGTCATCGGTTCGGGGCCGTACACGCTCCAGTCGTACGAGGAGGGCAAGGAGGCCCAACTCGTCCGCAACGACCGCTACAAGGGCCACGCCGAGCGCCGGAACAACGCGGTGACCATCCGCTACTTCCAGGACTCCGGCACCATGGTCGAGGCGCTGCGGGACGACCGGATCGACCTGACCTACCGGGGTCTGGCCGCGGACGACATCATCGATCTCCAGGGCAGGGCCTCCAAGGAGGAGGAGATCCAGCTCATCGACGGCACCGGGACCGACATCAACTACCTGGTGTTCAACCCGAAGGACCCCTGGGCCGGCAAGAAGGAGGTGCGCCGGGCCGTCGCGCAGATCGTCGACCGCGCGGCGATCGCGCACAAGGTCTACAAGGACACCGTCGACCCGCTGTACTCGATGGTCCCCAAGGGCCTGGATGGCCACACGACGGGCTTCTTCGACGACTTCGGCGAGCCGAGCGTCGCCAAGGCCCGGCAGTTCCTCGCCGGCGCGGGCATCACCGAGCCGGTCCCGCTCACCCTCTGGTACACCACGGACCGCTACGGCTCCGAGACCGCGCTGGAGTTCAAGGAGATCGAGCGGCAGCTGGAGGCGTCGAAGCTGTTCGACATCACGCTCAAGAGCCGTCCCTGGAAGACGTACGTCGAGGGGTACCAGAACGGTGAGTACCCGGTGTTCGGGCGCGGCTGGTTCCCCGACTTCCCCGACGCGGACAACTTCATCGCCCCGTTCGTCGGCGAGCAGAACGCGCTCGGCACGCCCTACGCGGCGAAGAAGATCACGAACGATCTGCTGCCCAGCTCCCGCCGGGAGAGCGACCGTGGCAACGTGGTGAAGCAGTTCGAGGAGGCCCAGCAGATCCTTGTCGACGACGTGCGGCTGCTGCCGCTGTGGCAGGGGCGGGCGTACGTGGCGGCGAGCCGGGACATCTCGGGCGCCGAGCGGGCGCTGGACCCGTCGACGATCATGATGATGTGGGAACTCTCCCGCAAGACCAGCTGGTAGCACCGGCGGACGACCGTCCGCCGGGCCGGTTGTCAGTGGTCGCCTGTAGGTTCTGTGGCCTGGAAGTGACCGCACACGTGAGGACATTGACGTGACCGACATCGCCATGCTGCCCGAGTCCTGGCGCGGGGTTCTGGGCGACGAGCTGCAGCAGCCCTACTTCAAGGAGCTGACCGAGTTCGTCGAGGAGGAGCGGGCGAAGGGTCCCGTCTACCCGCCGCGCGAGGAGGTCTTCGCGGCGCTGGACGCCACGCCGTACGACAAGGTGAAGGTCCTGGTCCTCGGCCAGGACCCCTACCACGGCGAGGGCCAGGGCCACGGGCTGTGCTTCTCGGTGCGCCCGGGCGTGCGGATCCCGCCGTCGCTGCGCAACATCTACAAGGAGATGCACGCCGAGCTGGGCACCCCCATCCCGGACAACGGCTATCTGATGCCGTGGGCCGAGCAGGGCGTGCTGCTGCTCAACGCGGTGCTCACGGTCCGCGCCGGCGAGGCCAACTCGCACAAGGGGCGGGGCTGGGAGAAGTTCACCGACGCGGTCATCCGCGCGGTGGCCGGGCGCCCCGACCCGGCGGTCTTCGTGCTGTGGGGGAACTACGCGCAGAAGAAGCTGCCGCTGATCGACGAGAGCCGCCACGTGGTGGTCAAGGGGGCGCACCCCTCTCCGCTGTCGGCGAAGAAGTTCTTCGGCTCGCGTCCGTTCACGCAGATCAACGAGGCGGTGGCCGCGCAGGGCCACGAGCCGATCGACTGGACCGTCCCGAACCTGGGCTGACGCGTCCCGCCGTGTGCCGCGCCGGGCGCGGGCCGGTTCCACCGGTTCCCGCACCCGGCCGTTCCCGGGGCGGCTTGGGGCGCGGCGGAGCGGCTTGCCCGGTACCGCGCCCGGCTGCGGTTAGCGTCGGGGGCGACAGCCGGCGAGCGGTGCGGAGGACGCGGTGGCGGAGCGACAGGGGCAGGCGGCGCCGGACGCCGTGCCGACGCGGATCGGTCAGGTCGTGATGCTGCACCACGCGGGGGACCGCGAGGAGGCCCGGCACCGTTTCCTCGCCCTGTGGGCGGAGATCGGGGAGCACGGCGACCCGCTGCACCGCTGCACCCTGGCCCACTACCTCGCCGACACCCAGGACGAGCCCGAGGACGAACTGGCCTGGGACCTGCGGGCGCTGACGGCGGCCGAGGAGGTCGCCGGCGACCGCCCCGCCGAGTACGAGGGAACCGTCGCCGTGCGCGCCCTCTACCCGTCGCTGCATCTGAACCTGGCCGCCGACTACCTTCGCCTCGACCGCCCCGACGCCGCCCGCACCCATCTCCGCCGGGCCCGGGACGCGGCCCGCACCCTCGCCGACGACCGCTACGGCGAGGGCGTGCGGGCAGCCATCCGGCGGCTGGCCCTCCGACTGGGCGAGGACGGCACTCCCGGGAGCTGGGGACCGCCGCGGCAGCGCCCGTAGGGGCGGCGGCCTGCGCCCGGTCCCGCCGGACGCCGTGCGCCCCCGCTCGCCCGCGGCCGGTTCAGCGGCCGTACGCGTCGCGGCAGATGGCCGCCTCCGGGCTGTCCGCGCGCCAGCCGCCGTACTTCCTGCCCAGCGCGCACAGGTCCGGTCTGCCCGAGGCGTCACCGTGCATCGACTCCGCGACGCCGGGGAGGTCCACCGGGGGACCCGGCGTCCGGCCGTGGCCGCCGGACCCGGGACCGGCCGGACGGGTCTGCCCGGTGCGGTGGCCGGGCGGAGCGTCACGCCGCGGCTCGGTCGTGGGCGCGGCGCGGTGCGACGGGGACGCGGACGCCTTCGGCGGCCGGGACGGGCCGATCATCTCCAGGGCCTCGCGCGCCGGTGCCTGCACGACCTGCGTCTCGTTCTGTCCCACCGGACGTGGCTCGGTCCGCTGGGACGGTGCCGTCCCCGCGCCGGGGGCGAGGGGCCGCTGGACCGTCACACAGCCCGAGAGGGCGGAGACCGCCACGGTCACCAGAAGCGTTGCTGTGGTCGTCGTTCGGTGCACGCGCGCAACTCTGCTGGCTCCGCCCGCCCCGGTGGGGGCGGACAGGCGCAGCATGCCCCGCACGGGTGATCTCCGGCCCCGTACGGGGGGCCCGGAAGGTGCCGCGGGTGACGTCACTCGCCGATGGCGCCGTCGATCCGCTCGCGGAGCAGATCGGCGTGGCCGTTGTGCCGCGCGTACTCCTCGATCATGTGGGTGTAGATCCAGCGCAGGCTGTACGGTTCGCCGGTCTGCCTGCCGACGCCCCGGGACAGGTCGTCCAGCGCGAAACCGGCCGCGTTGCGCCGGGCGGCGTCGATCTCCGACTGCCAGGTGGCGTACGCCTCCTCGTGGGTGTCCGCCGCGGTGAGGTGGAAATCGCCGTCCCGGTCGGCCTCGCTGTAGTAGAGGGGGCCGGCGGCCTCGTCCGCGAGCACCCGGCGGAACCAGTTGCGCTCCACCTCCGCCATGTGCCGCACCAGTCCCGTCAGGGACAGCTTCGAGGGCGGTACCGACGCGGTGCGCAACTGGTCGTCGGTCAGCCCCTCGCACTTCCAGGAGAGGGTGCGGCGGTGGTAGTCGAGCCAGCCCTCCAGCATGGTGCGCTCGTCGGCGTCGGGGGCGGGTTCACTGCGCTCGGTCGTCATGGTGTCATCCTTGCCCGGAGCCGCCCCCGCACACCGGGCGATTCCGGCCTCGGACGCGCCGGTCGGCACCGCGGATCCGCGGGCGGTTCGAGCGGGACCGGGAGCCCCGGCCGGCGCTCCCGCCGGCCGCCGTATGCTTCCCAGCGGACCACGACGGGCGAGGACCAGAGGAGCACACCAGGTGAAGGTCGGCTGCATCGGACTCGGTGACATCGCACAGAAGGCCTACCTGCCGGTACTCGCCGTCCAGCCCGGAGTGGAACTGCACCTGCACACCCGCACCCCGGCGACGCTGGACCGGGTCGCCGACGGCCTCCACCTCCCGCCCGCACGGCGTCACCCGGACCTCGGCTCCCTGCTCGCCCAGGACCTCGACGCGGCCTTCGTGCACGCGCCGACCGAGGTCCACCCGCAGATCGTCACCCGGCTCCTCGAAGCGGGCGTACCGACCTACGTCGACAAGCCGCTCGCCTACGAACTCGCCGACTCCACGCGGCTGGTGACGCTCGCCGAGGAGCGGGCCACCAGCCTCGCCGTGGGCTTCAACCGGCGCTTCGCCCCCGGCTACGCGCAGTGCGCCGACCATCCGCGCGAGCTGATCCTGATGCAGAAGAACCGGATCGGGCTGCCGGAGGAACCGCGCACGATGATCCTCGACGACTTCATCCACGTCGTGGACACCCTGCGCTTCCTGGCGCCCGGCCCGGTCGACGACGTGACCGTGCGCGCCCGTACCGAGGGCGGGCTGCTGCACCACGTGGTGCTCCAGCTCGCCGGTGAGGGCTTCACCGCCCTCGGGGTGATGAACCGCCTCAGCGGTTCCGCGGAGGAGATCCTGGAGGTCTCCGGGCAGGACACCAAGCGCCAGGTGGTCAACCTCGCCGAGGTGATCGACCACAAGGGGCAGCCGACCGTGCGGCGGCGCGGCGACTGGGTGCCGGTGTCCCGGCAGCGCGGCATCGAGCAGGCCGTGCTCACCTTCCTGGACGCGGTGCGTGCGGGCAGGGTGCTCAGCGCCCGGGACGCGCTGGCGACCCATGAGCTGTGCGAGCGGGTGGTACGAGCGGTCCACGAGCGCTCCGCCTGAGGCGCACCGCCTCGGTGACGCCCCACACCGCGAGCACCAGCAGCGCCGCGTGCAGCGGCCAGTCGCCGAAACGGACGTAGGGCGTGGTGCCGTGCGCCAGCGGGACCTCGTACACCCGCGCGGCGCTCGCGTCCGTACCGAGCCACGTGCCGACGCGCCCGCCGCCCGGCCCGTACACGGCGGAGACGCCCGTCAGTGTCGCGTGGACCATCGGGCGCCCGGACTCGGCGGCGCGCAGCGCGGCCAGCGAGGCGTGCTGTTCGGGGGCCCAGCTCTGCTGGAACGTCGAGGTGGAGGACTGGGCCAGGAGGACGTCGGCGCCGTCCTCGGCGAGGTGCCGGCTCATGTCGGGGAACGCGGACTCGAAGCACACCATGGGGCCGATCCGCAGTCCGTCCCCGGCGTCCATCACCACCTGCCGCGAGCCGCGCCTGCGGTCCTCGCCGGCCGCCTCCCCGACGGAGGTCGCCCAGCCCAGCAGGGAGCGGGCCGGGACGTACTCGCCGAACGGCACCAGCCGCATCTTGTCGTACCGGTCGCCGGTCGGTCCGTCCGGGCCGATCAGCACCGAACTCTTGTAGATGCCGGGCTTGTCGGAGCGCCGGGCGTCCACGTTGACCAGGATCGGCGAGCCCGTCTCGCGGGAGAGCGCGGCCAGCCGCCGGGCGAGGTCGGGCCGGGCCCCGAGGTCGAAGCCCACGCTGCTCTCGCCCCAGACGATCAGTGCGACGTCCTGGCCCACGAGCTCGCGGGTGAGCCGCTCCTCGCGGTCGAAGCGGCGGTCCGCGCTGTCGCGTCCGGAGACGACGCCCGGCTGCACGAGCGCGATCCGGACCCGCCGGTCGGGGTCGGGGCGGGGCGAGAACACCCAGGCTGCCGAGGCGGCGGCGGCCGTGGCGACCAGGCAGGCCACGGCGGGCACCCGGGCCCGCGGGACCGCGACGAGCACGGCCACGGCGACGTTCAGGGCCACCACCAGGAAGCTCGGCAGCCAGACCCCGCCCACCGACGCCAGCCGCAGCGCGGCCTCCACCTGCCACTGGCTCGCGCCGAGCACACCCCAGGGGCCACCGAGCCCCTCCCAGGAACGGACCAGCTCGATCACCAGCCAGCCCGAGGGCACCACGACGAGCGCGGCCGCGACCCGCCCGCGCGTCGGCTCCCCGCCGAGCAGCCGCCGCACCAGTCGGCCCCACGGCGCCCACAGCGCGCCCAGCAGGGCGGCGATGACGAACGTGAACACGTGCAGGTTCGGCAGCAGCCAGTGGTGCATGGCCAGCATGAAGCCGAACCCGCCCCACCAGCCGTCGTGGGCCGCCCGTTTCCCGGTCGGAGCGCCGCGGACCAGCAGGATCCACGGTACGAGGGCGACGTAGGCGAACCACCACAGGGACGGGGCGGGAAAGGCCAGGACGGGCAGGGCGCCCACGACCGCGGCGACGGTCGAGCGCCGCCACGGGGAGGTGAGCCAGTGGCCGAGCGTCTTCATAGGCGCCTCCCTACCCCGTGGTGCCTCCAGTGTGCGTCCCGGAGGTGATCCGGAACAGGGCACGCCGGTTCAGTGGATCACAGGCCCGCCGGGCGGTCGGGAAGGCGGCGCCACTTCTCCCGCACGACCACCTCGCTCAGCCGCCAGCCGTCGTCGGTGCGCAGCAGGGCGAAGGCGCACCGCCCGCCGCACACGAGGTCCGGGGCGGCGGACGCGCCGTCCTGCCCGCCGCCGCCCATCGGATTCACGTAGTCGGCCTGGACCTGCGCCGTGTCGCCCGTGTCCTGTTCCCAGACCCCGAACCGCACCCGCCGGTTGACGAACAGGTGCTGCCGCACCGGAAACGCCTCCAGGCTCTCCGCCAGCCACCCGGCGACCGTCCCGGCGCTCCCCTCGATGCCCCCGGCCGAGCGGTAGTCCACCCGCCCGTCCGGCGTGAACAGCCGCCGGTACGCCGGCCAGTCGCCGTCGTCCACGGCCATCGCGTACTCGGTGACCAGCCCGTCCACGGCCAGCCGGTCCCTCACGGTCGCGAGCTCCACACGCTGCGTCATCGGCTCAGTGTTGGCCATCGGGGGTGCGTGGCCAAGGGGGCGTGCGCGGGAATTCGCCCGACCCGGGCGTACGGCGCGGCAGCCGGGGTTCCGGGTCACCCGGCCGGCCCCCCGCCCCGTGCGGTGCCTCGACGCCGGTCGGGGGAGCGGGTACACCCGTGGGGCCGGGCACGGGACCGGGCTCGCCTAGGGCCGGGTCCGTCCCGTGCCGACGGCCGACAAGGGGCTCGTCGGCGGGGCGGCGAGGGCCGCCGCGAGAGGCGAGGAGGAGAGCGCGATGACCGCACGGACGGGCAGGGTGATCTGCGACATCACGGTGTCGGCCGACGGCTACTCGGCCGGGCTCCACCAGACGGAGGCGCGTCCCTTCGGCGACGACGGCGGAGACGGCACCGGCGGCAGGCTGCACGCCTGGATGTTCGACACCCCCGAGGAGAACCGGGCCGAGGCCGACCTGGTGTCGGCCGCCGGGGCATTCGTCATGGGGCGCAACATGTTCGGTCCGGTGCGCGGGCCGTGGGACCGGCAGTGGAACGGCTGGTGGGGTGAGAACCCGCCGTTCCATGCCCCGGTGTTCGTGCTCACCCACCACGCGCGCGAGCCGCAGCCGATGGACGGCGGCACCACCTTCCACTTCGTCACCGAGGGCGTCGAGCCGGCCCTGGCGCGGGCGCGCGCGGCGGCCGGCGACGCCGACGTGCTGGTCCTCGGCGGCGCGCACACCGTCAACCAGTACCTCGCCGCCGGCCTGGTCGACGAGCTGCGGCTGCACATCGCGCCGCTCACGCTCGGCGCCGGTACGCGGCTGTTCGAGGGGGTCCCGCCGCTGGACCTGGAGCAGGTGAGGTCGCGCCCGGCGACGCTGGCCACGCATCTGACCTACCGCGTGCTGCCCTGAGCGTCGGCCGTCACCCCGGCCCGCGCGGGAATCGACGGGCCGTCACCCCCCTCGGTGAGCGTGCCCGCGCGTCTGCGAGCCTGAGGATCTTCGTCCCGCGCTCTTCGCCAGGAGGTACTCATGAAGCGTCCGGTCACCGTGGTCACCGGTGGCAGCCGGGGGATCGGCGCCGCGATCTGCCGCAGGCTCGCCGCGGAGGGGCACGACGTGGTGGTGGACTACGTCCGCGACTCCGCTGCCGCGGAGGCGGTGGCGGAGGAGGTGCGGGCGGCCGGTGCGCGCGCCGTCACCGTGCGCGCGGACACCTCCGTCGAGGCGGACGTCGAGCGGCTCTTCGACGTGGCGGAGCGGGAGGCGGGGCCGGTGACGGGACTGGTGAACAACGCGGCGGTGACGGGGCCCCTGGGGGCCTTCACCGAGGTGGACACCGACACCCTGCGGCGGGTCGTCGACGTCAACCTGATGGGCACCCTGCTGTGTGCGAGGCGCGCCGCGCAGCTGATGACGCCCCGGGGCGAGGGGGTCATCGTGAACATCTCCTCCGGCGCCGCCACGCTGGGCAGCCCCGGCGAGTACGTCCACTACGCGGCGACGAAGGCCGCGGTGGACACGCTGACGCTCGGGCTGGCCAAGGAGCTGGGACCGGACGGGATCCGTGTCAACGCGGTCGCGCCGGGTGTGATCGACACCGAGATGCACGCCGCCATGGGCGCTCCGGACCGGGCCCGGCGGATCGCGGGGGCGGTTCCGCTGCGGCGGGCGGGACGGGCCGAGGAGATCGCGGCGGCGGTGGCGTGGCTGATGTCGCCGGACGCCTCGTACGCCACGGGGGCGGTGCTGCGGGTCGCGGGCGGGCGCTGAGACGGACGCCGGACGGCGGTGGACGCCGGCGTCGGGCCGGTGGCACGGGCGGCGCGCGTCCGGGGCCGTCAGGCCGCCTCGACGACCTGTCCGGCGATCGCAGCCGCCCACTCGACCACCAGCAGCTCGTACTCGGCGCGCTCCTGGGCGGACAGGGACCCGCCCGAGCGCAGCCACAGGGCGCGGATCTGCTCGTTGACCTCGGCGGCGGACCGCACGGAACCAGGGGTCATTAAATCGGGGGACATGCCCACAAGCCTAGGGCCATGGACTGACAGTGCGCTACCGGGCGGCTACCCGTCCCGTATGTCCTCGGTCACGTGCCCGGGACACGTACCCCCGGACTCAGCCCGCCGACTCAGCCCGCCGACTCCGCCGCGTGCGGGCTGAGGACGCCCATGGAGACCAGGACGATGATGACGATGCCGAGCGCGATGCGGTACCAGACGAAGGGCATGAAGCTCTTGGTCGAGATGAACTTCATGAACGAGTTCATGCGTCGAGGTCCTGAGCGGCTTTGACCTGCTGTTTCCACCACTTTTCAGGATCGAAACAGAGAGCAGTGGGAGAGGGCACCTTCCAGAGCTCTCCCTCGCTGGCCACGAAGCGCAGCCACCTGGTTTGCAGCGAATCGGCGATCTCCTGCTCACAGCCGGAGTAGTTCCGCCGGTCGGCTTTGCCGGTGCGGCGCTGGGTGCGGACGAGGGTGCCGTCGATCAGGACCAGATCTCCGCCCTGTCTGGCGATCTCGTTCAGGGCGCGGTCCAGGCGTGGAGCCTGGGCGGCGAGCAGTCCGATCAGCTCGTCGCGCGGGCGCCGGACGGTGGATTCCGACACGTTGTTTCCGCCCGGCCATGTCGGCGAGGCGCTGGTCATGCCGCAGCACGGCCAGGACGATCACCGCGATCTTTCCCGGTGGGTTTGCCGGCACGAGGGACTCCGCTGCTTGCGCATGCCCGGCAGAAGCACGGAGGTCGCCGTTCTCGTCGGAGCGGACCGTCGCTCCGTACGACGTCGCACTCATCCCTGTCGGACATCCCCGCGTAGCCAGGGAGTGGCGCTCCCTGGAAAAGCTTGACCTTCCTGATGCCGATATCGGCAGGTGTACTGAACGCATCGAACCGAGCACCAATGACCAGGAGCCTCCGTGAACATCAGCGGCAACACCATTTTCATCCCCGGCGGCACCTCCGGCATCGGCCTCGGCCTGGCCCTGCGCCTGCAGGCCAAGGGCAATACTGTGATCGTCGGCGGCCGACGCGCCGAGCTGCTGGACGAGATCCGCTCCCAGCACGCCGGTATCGGCACCGTCGTGATCGACACCACCAGCCCCGCCTCGATCGCCCAGGCGTACGAGAGCGTCACCTCCCGCTACCCGCAGCTGGACACGCTGATCACCATGGCGGGCATCATGCTGCCCGAGGACCTCGCGACCGAAGGCTCGCTACAGGTCGCCGAGCAGACCGTCGAAACCAACCTGTTGGGCCCGATCCGGCTGGTCTACCAGTTCCTGCCGGCCCTGCAGAAGGGCGAAAAGGCGACCATCATCACGGTTTCCTCCGGTCTGGCCTATGTGCCGCTACCGGCCACGCCCACCTACAACGCCACCAAAGCCGCGATCCACTCCTTCACCGAGGGCATCCGGGTGCAGCTGGAGAAGAGCAACGTCCAGGTCATCGAACTGGTCCCGCCGGCGGTCCGGACCACGCTGATGAACCAGGAGGAGTCGCCGATCGCGATGCCCCTGGAGGAGTTCCTCGAGGAGGTCATGACCCTGCTGGAGAAGGCCGGCGACGCCGAGCAGATCCTGGTCGAGCGAGTCAAGTGGCAGCGCAACGCCGTGGCCGAGGGCCGCTACCAGGACGTGCTTGGCGTTCTGGCCGGGCGCTACCGCTCCTGACCTCCCGGCCTGGACTACGGATGGCCGGCCACCGAGGGCATCGAGGGCGACACCGGAGAACCGCCGATCTTCACCCTTCGCCCGGATGACGCCTCGCCCTCGGGAACGGCCTACGCGGCCGGGTCGCTGTGGGTGGGCGCGCTGGGCGGGCAACGCCTCTGGCAACTCCCGGTTGCGGGTGAGCAGCCCTCCGGGCAGCCGATCTCCCACCTCGAAGGCACCTACGGACGTATTCGGGCGGTCCGGACGGCACCGGACGGTTCGTTGTGGATCACTACGTCCAACACCGATGCGTCGACCTGGGGTGGCACTCCGTCTCGGGACGGGGACGACCACCTGCTGCGCATCGAGGTGAATGCTCCTTGACACAATTCCTTTGAACGACGGATGCCAGATCCCGCAGATCGGCTTTGGTACCTGTCTCATGCCCTCTCCGGATACCGAACGGCTGGTGGGGACGGCTCTGGTGGCCGGGTACCGTCACATCGACACCGCCCGCTACTACCGCAATGAGGCCCGGGTGGGCAAAGCGGTGCCGCCAGTGACCTGCCCCGAGAATCGCTGTGGGTCACCAGCAAACTGCCCTTCGGCGCGCACACACGTCCGTCAGGCGATCGATGCGAGTGTGGGCGAATTGGGCACGCACCCGGACCTTTACCTGATCCATTGGCCGCAGCAGGGACACTACGCGCAGACCTGGCGGGCCCTGCAGGAGGCCCAGGCCGACGGCCGACTGCGCTCGGTCGGCGTCTCCGACTTCCACCGGGGACATCTGGAGCGCATTCTGGGCGACGGCGGTATCCGCCCGGCTGTGAACTGTGCCGACCTCGGCATTGCCGTTCAGGCGTGGTCCCCCCTGGGCGCCGGGGCCGTGCTACGGGACCGGACGATCGCGTCGGTGGCCCAGGACGTCGGACGTTCATCCGCCCAGGTGATCCTGCGCTGGCACCTGCGGCGCGGCGATCCGGTCATGCCCAAGGCCGGCGCAGGGCCCAGGATCCGGGAGAACCTGGCGTCGGACGACTTCGTACTCAGCCCGGGTGACATGACCCGCACCGACCGGATCGACCGGGGGGAGCGTGGGCGCTCTGGCCCGCGGCCTGCCGCGGCTTGAACCGCGATCCACGCTTCGTGGGGGAGAATTCACCCGCATGAGCTTGTCCGATCTTTCAGAGATTTCCCTCGGACCCTCCGGCCTGGGGCTTCGAACCAGAAGGAGGTAGCTGGTGTCCACCGAAAATGATTCGCTCGGCGGGTTCCTGCGCCATCGGCGCGAACGTCTGTCCCCCCAGGAAGCGGGTCTTTCCCCAGGCGGACGTCGGCGCACTCCCGGACTGCGACGCGAGGAGGTGGCCTCGCTGGCCGCGATCTCTTCCGATTACTACGGTCGGCTGGAGCAGGGGCGGTTGACCAACGCCTCATCGGCCACCCTGGCCAGTCTGGCCCGGGCCCTGCGCCTGTCGTTGGACGAGCGGGACTACCTGTTCCGTCTGGCCGGACAGGAACCACCGTCACGCCACTCGGCCTACGCCCACATCGACCCGGCCATGTTGTTCCTGCTCGACGCCCTGTCCGAGACCCCGGCCCAGATCACCGACGACCTGCTGACCGTGGTGGCGCAGAATCAGGCAGCCACCGCGCTGCTCGGCCCCTGGACCGGGCTGCCGGATTTCGACTCCAACGTCACTTGGCGCTGGTTCGCCGACCCGTCCTCACGTGCCCTGAACGTCCCGGAGGAACACGCGGCCATCGGCCGCGCCTACGCCGCGGATCTGCGCTCAGGTCTGGCCCGTCGGCCCGCGCGCGAGAAATATGGCACCGAACTGGCGAAGGACCTGCTGGAGCGCAGCGCGGAGTTCCGTAACCTTTGGGAGGACCATGAGGTGGAACCGCTGACCTCATCCGCCAAGCGCATTCAGCACCCAGAGGCAGGCGTGCTCGACCTGCAGTGCGATGTCGTCCTGAGTCCGGCCACCGGACACCGTCTCATCGTCTTCCGCCCGCGCCCCGGCTCCGGCGCAGGCGCCAAACTGTCCTTCCTGTCCGTGCTCGGCGAGCAGAACTTCGACTGACGGCCACGGACCTTCGCAGTCGCCGCCGGCATCGGTGACCAGGTCCGCGGTCCAGGCATGGGGCCGTGCTCAGCGGTCGCGCCCGGGCCCCGTCCTGTTCGACCACCACCGGCCCCGGCAGGTCACCGTGGTCGAGCACCACCTCGCGCACGCCGCCTCCGCCTTCCACCCCAGCGGCTTCGACGAGGCCGCCGTCCTGGTGGTCGACGGCTCCGGCGACGGCGTCTTTGCCACCCTCGCCCACGGCACCGCCGACGGACTGAAGGTCCTGCGCCAGTTCCCGTTCAGCCAGTCGCCGGGCTGGTCCTACGAAACCGTCGCCGAACACCTCGGACTCGGCAACTGGACCAGCTCCGGCAAGCTCATGGGCCTGGCCGGCTACGGCAACCCCGACCGCTACACCCTCGACTTCCTCACCGCCCGCGCCGGCGGCTCGTCGAGAAGGAGCTGAGCGACGTCATCGTGACGGCCGCAGTGGCACTTGCCCGCATCACCCCGGACCCGGAGAAGGCGCTGGCCGGCCGTGTCCAGGGCCTGCCGGCGCGCCTCAGCCTCGACCGACCCGGGCCGGCCGCCACGCGGAACGGCCCGCACAGCTGCTGCTGTGCGGGCCCTATTTCTGCTCCCGACTTTGCAGGTGCGCACTTCGGGCTGATCGTCTCCCGGTCTCCTGAGTGGGAGACAAGTGGGAGATGATCATGGAGTGGTGCCGCAGTCAGGCGCTGGAAAACGCTGGATGGCGCTACATGTGCCTACCGGATCAGTGCGCCGATTCCGCAGCATGAGGACTCAGCACACCCATCGAGACCAGGACGATGATGACGATGCCGAGCGCGATGCGGTACCAGACGAACGGCATGAAGCTCTTGGTCGAGATGAACTTCATGAACCAGGCGATCACCGCGTAGCCGGTCGCGAAGGCGATCACCGTGGCGAAGGCCGTCGGGCCCCAGGAGACGTGCCCGCCCTCCGCGGCGTCCTTCAGCTCGAACAGGCCGGAGGCCAGCACCGCCGGGATGGCGAGCAGGAACGAGTAGCGGGCCGCGGCCTCGCGCCGGTAGCCCATGAACAGGCCGCCGCTGATGGTGGCGCCGGAGCGGGAGACGCCCGGGATGAGGGCCATGGCCTGGCAGATGCCGTAGATCAGACCGTCCCTGACGGTCAGGTCCCCGAGTTCCTTGCGCTGCTTGGCCACGCGGTGCCGGCCGCCGCTCTCGCCCCGCGCGGCGAGGCGGTCGGCGATGCCGAGCACGATGCCCATGCCGATCAGCATGGCCGCGGTGATCCGCAGGTCGCGGAACGGCCCCTCGATCTGGTCCTTGAGCGTCACCCCGAGCACGCCGATCGGGATCGAGCCGACGATGACCAGCCAGCCCATGCGGGCGTCCTGGTCGCGCCGCATCTCCTTGTTCGTCAGCGACCGCGTCCACGCGGACAGGATGCGCCCGATGTCCTTGCGGAAGTAGATCAGGACCGCGGCC
Organism: Streptomyces capillispiralis; assembly: GCF_007829875.1. Classification (NCBI taxonomy): domain Bacteria; kingdom Bacillati; phylum Actinomycetota; class Actinomycetes; order Kitasatosporales; family Streptomycetaceae; genus Streptomyces; species Streptomyces capillispiralis. The sequence continues at coordinate 6,823,827 of NZ_VIWV01000001.1, forward strand.
TCCGTGCCGATCTGGGTGATCGCGGTGAAGGCCGCGCCCGGGTCCTCCCAGCCGGAGAAGGCCGCGGTCAGCCGCAGGTGCGCGCTGGAGGACACGGGCAGGAACTCGGTCAGCCCCTGGACGAGTCCGAGGATGAGGGATTCAAACCAAGACATGAGGTAGCGGAGTCCAAGTGCCGATCGTGGAACGGACGAAGGGCACGCCGCACCACCGCCGAGGGGCGGTGATCGTCGATCAGGTGTGCCGAGGGGGAAGCGTAGCGCCCCAAGATGAAGGTCCCGACACAGGGGCCGGACGGCCGGGGAGCGGCCGCGGGGCGCGGCTCAGGCCGCCGTCGGGCCGGCGGTCGTCCACCCCGGGGACCGCGGGTGCGCGGTCAGGTCCTCGTGGCGCACCTCGTCGCCGCAGGACCGGCAGGTGACGGCCGGGACGAACTCGTCGCCGCAGACGTGCTCCAGCACCATCGGCAGCTCGCCGTCCGGGTGCAGGTGGCGGTCGCCCCACTCCTTCAGGGTCAGCAGTACGGGCTCCAGCTCCAGCCCCGCCCGGGTGGGCCGGTACTCGAAGCGCTGCGGGCGCTCGCTGTAGGGGACCTTGGTCAGGATCCCGGCCTCGACCAGCCGCTTCAGCCGTGTGGCCAGGATGTCGCGCGGGGCGCCGGTGTTGCGCACCAGCTGGTCGAAGCGGCCGTTGCCGAGGCACACCTCGCGCAGGACGAGCAGGGAGTACTTCTCGCCGACCAGGGCGAGCGTGTCGGCGATCGAGCAGGGGCGCGGGTGCTTGGTGGCGGCCATACGGCCGATTCTACGGGAGGGTTGGAAATTCCAACGCACGGAGCTATGGTGAGTTCGGATTTCCTACTCACTGGTAGGTCGATGCTGATCCGTCCGGCCGCACCGCGCCCGGGCGGTCGAGGAGGCCCGCACCATGCGTGACGCAGTCGTCGTCGAAGCCGTACGCACCCCCATCGGCAAGGGCAAGCCGAACGGCGCCCTCGCCCACGTCCACCCCGTCGAACTCCTCGCCCACACCCTGCGCACCCTCGTCGAGCGCTCCGGCGTCGACCCGGAGCTGATCGACGACGTGATCGGCGGCACCGTCGACCAGGTCGGCGAGCAGGCCATGAACACCACCCGCTACGCCGTCCTGTCCGCCGGACTGCCGGAGTCCGTCCCGGCCACCACCGTGGACCGCCAGTGCGGCTCCTCCCAGCAGGCCGTGCACTTCGCCGCGCAGGGCGTCCTCTCGGGCGCGTACGACCTCGTCGTGGCCTGCGGCGTGGAGTCCATGAGCCGGGTGCCGATGTGGTCCAACGTGCCCGAGGGCAAGGACCCCTTCGGCCCCGGAGTCGCCGAGCGCTACCCCGAGGGCCTGGTGCCGCAGGGCATCAGCGCCGAACTGATCGCCGCCAAGTGGTCGCTCACCCGCGAGCGGATGGACGCCTTCGCCGTCTCCTCGCACCGCAGGGCCGCCGCGGCCTGGGACGCCGGCCTGTTCGACGCCGAGGTGGCACCCCTGGACGGCGTCACGCGCGACGAGTGCGTACGCCCCGACAGCGACCCGGCGACCCTGGCCGGCCTTCGCCCCGCCTACCACGACCCCGCCTACGCCGCCCGCTTCCCGCAGATCGAGTGGAACGTCACCGCCGGCAACGCCAGCCCGGTCAACGACGGCGCCTCCGCCGTCCTGATCACGTCGAGCGAGACCGCCGCCCGGCTCGGCCTGCGCCCGCTCGCCCGGCTGCACAGCTTCGCCGTCACCGGCTCCGACCCGCTGCTGATGCTCACCGGCGTGGTCCCCGCCACCGAGAAGGTGCTGCGCCGCGCCTCCCTGTCACTGGACGACATCGACCTGTTCGAGGTCAACGAGGCGTTCGCCAGTGTGGTCCTGGCCTGGCAGCAGGAGACCGGCGCCGACCTCGCCAGGGTCAACGTGCACGGCGGCGCCCTCGCCCTCGGCCACCCGCTCGGCGCCAGCGGCACCCGGCTGACCACGACCCTGGTCCACGCGATGCGCGAACGCGGTGCCCGCTACGCCCTGCAGACCATGTGCGAGGCCGGCGGACTCGCCAACGCGATGGTCCTCGAACGGGTCTGACGCCCCGCCGGGCTCCTCAGCGCCCGCCCAGCCGGTGCCGCTTGCGCCACGCCACCACAGCGCCCGCCAGACCCGGTACGGCGATGCAGGCCAGCGCGATCAGGAAGGCCGGGGACGTCGGCGTCGAGGCGCGGGCGCCGGCCACCACGTAGGCGGCGGTGTTCGGGACCGAGCCGAGCGCCGTCGCCAGCAGGAACGGCAGCAGGCCCATCCGGGAGACGGCGGCGCAGTAGTTCGAGGCGGCGAACGGGATGCCCGGGAAGAGCCGGGCCGCCAGCATCGAGCGGAAGCCGTGCCGGCTGAGCTGGTCGTCCGCCGCCTTCAGCCAGCGCCCGCGCAGCAGCGGACGCAGCGCGTCCTGCCCGAGCGCCCGCCCCAGGCAGAACGCCAGCCCGGCACCGAGCACCGTGCCGCCGAGCGCGGCCCCCAGACCGAGCTGCGTCCCGAACAGCGCGCCCGCGGCGAGGTTCAGCAGCGGGCGCGGCACGAACGCCACCGTGCACACCCCGTAGGCCACCGCGTACGCCACGACCGCCGCGGCCCCGCCGAGGTGCGCCGGCCAGCCCTCGGTCAGCAGCCGCTGCGGCTGGAAGGCCAGCACCAGCGACGCCGCGGCGGCGAGCAGCACGACCAGCAGCGACAGCCGCGACCACGGCGACAGCAGCACTCTGGCGCAGCGGGCTGCGGGACCGGTGGCGGGGGCGAGCGCGGGGGCGGCCGTGGGGACGGCGACCGCGAGGTCGGTGGAGGTGGCCCGGGGAGAGGCCGTGGCGGTGCCCCCAGAGCGGGTGGTGGCATCGAGCATCCGGTGACACTAACCGACATATGTGTGTGATCGCCGTAGTGTTCGTCTCATGGGCGTAACAGGGGACGGAACAACGGCCCCCGAGGACACCGCCCCCGGGGACGGCCGCGCCGCCGTGACCCGGCGTCCCGTCGCCGAAAACCATTCGACGCGGGGCGGGTCGTCGGCAAGGATCGACCCCATGTTCCGGTACGCCTTCCACCTCGCAGCATCCGCCGTCGCGGATGCCCCGAAGGCTGCCGTTCCCGCTGTCCTCGCCGCAGTCGACGGCGCCCGAAGCTGACCCTCCCCGGATCGTCCGGCGGACCCCGCAGGGGGAGGGTCGGCACCTTCCCGGGGGTCCCCGTCCCGCCGCCCGCCGCATCCGCCGCGAGCCGGGACGCGCACGCGTCACCATCGAGAGGCTTCGAGGTACCGCCATGTCCAAGACGGCGTACGTCCGCACCAAACCGCATCTGAACATCGGCACGATGGGCCATGTCGACCACGGCAAGACCACCCTGACCGCCGCCATCACCAAGGTCCTCGCCGAGCGCGGCTCCGGCAGTTTCGTCCCGTTCGACCGCATCGACCGGGCCCCGGAGGAGGCGGCGCGCGGCATCACCATCAACATCGCGCACGTCGAGTACGAGACCGACACCCGGCACTACGCGCACGTCGACATGCCCGGCCACGCCGACTACGTCAAGAACATGGTCACCGGAGCCGCGCAGCTCGACGGGGCGATCCTCGTGGTCTCCGCGCTCGACGGGATCATGCCGCAGACCGCCGAGCACGTGCTGCTCGCCCGGCAGGTGGGCGTGAACCACATCGTGGTCGCGCTCAACAAGGCCGACGCCGGGGACGAGGAGCTGACCGACCTGGTCGAGCTGGAGGTCCGCGACCTGCTCTCCGCGCACGGCTACGGCGGCGACTCCGCGCCCGTCGTCCGGGTCTCCGGGCTCAGGGCCCTGGAGGGCGACCCGCGCTGGACGGCGTCGGTCGACGCGCTGCTCGACGCGGTGGACACCTACGTGCCCATGCCCGAGCGGTACGTCGACGCGCCCTTCCTGCTGCCGGTGGAGAACGTGCTCACCATCACCGGCCGGGGCACCGTCGTCACCGGCGCCGTCGAGCGCGGCACCGTCCGCGTCGGCGACCGGATCCAGGTGCTCGGCGCCGGCGTGGAGACCGTGGTGACCGGCCTGGAGACCTTCGGCAAGCCCATGGCGGAGGCGCAGGCCGGGGACAACGTGGCGCTGCTGCTGCGCGGGGTGCCGCGCGACGCGGTGCGGCGCGGGCACGTGGTGGCCGCACCGGACAGCGTGGTGCCGAGCCGGCGCTTCACCGCGCAGGTGTACGTGCTGTCGGCCCGCGAGGGCGGCCGCACGACACCGGTGTCGACCGGCTACCGGCCGCAGTTCTACATCCGCACCGCGGACGTGGTCGGCGACGTCGACCTCGGCGGGACGGCCGTCGCCCGGCCCGGGGACACCGTCACCATGACGGTGGAGCTGGGCCGGGAGGTGCCGCTGGAGCCCGGACTCGGCTTCGCCATCCGGGAGGGCGGCCGCACCGTCGGGGCCGGCACGGTGACGGAGGTCGGCTGAACCACGCGGGGCCGCCCCCTCCCCCCGAGGGGGCGGGCGGCCCCGCGCACCGGCGACGGCACAATGTGACGGTGAGCGAGCCCCTCCCCGTGACCCGTGTCGTCGAGCACGGCACCGCCAAGCTGATGCCCGACATCGACCGGGAGCGCGCCTGGCTGCTCACCGTCGACGGGGCGCCCCAGTCGTACGTCGACCTGGACGAGCCGACGCACCTGGAGTTCGAGTACGCCCGGCGGCTCGGGCACCTCCTGGACACCGTCGCCGAGCCCGGCCGGCCGCTGGACGCGCTGCACCTCGGCGGCGGCGCCCTGACCCTGCCCCGCTACCTGGCCGCCACCCGGCCCGGCTCCCGGCAGCACGTCGTCGACGCCGACGGCCCGCTGCTCGACCTGGTCGCCGAACACCTGCCGCTGCCCCCGGACTCCCGCGTCGCGCTGCACGCGGCGGACGCCCGCGCCTGGCTGGAGGCGGCGCCCGACGACAGCGCGGACGTCCTCGTCGCCGACGTCTTCGGCGGCTCACGCGTCCCGGCGCACCTGACCTCTGTGGCCTACGTGCACGAGGCCGCGCGCGTGCTGCGCCCCGGCGGGGTCTACCTCGCCAACCTCGCCGACGCCGCCCCGTTCGCCTTCCTCCGCTCCCAGCTCGCCACACTGGCCACGCGGTTCGAGGAACTGGCGCTGATCGCCGAGCCGGGGGTGCTGCGCGGGCGCCGCTTCGGCAACGCGGTGCTGGCCGCCGCGCACCGCCCGCTGGACATCGCCGCCCTCTCCCGCCGCACCGCCGCCGACGCCTTCCCCGCCCGCGTCGAACACGGCGCGGCCCTCCGGGACTTCACGGGCGGCGCACGGCCGGTGCGGGACGAGGACGCGGTGCCCTCACCCGAGCCCCCCGAGGGAGCGTTCGGCATCGGCTGAGCGGCGGCACGGGACGCGGTGCGTCAGGTGAGCCCACCCACGGGGCGCTCGGGCTCGGCCGCCGGCGCACCGGCCGGCTCCGGGGCCGCTTCGGTGACGTGGCGGGTACGGCGCCGCAGGTCGCGTACGTCCGGGACGCACAGGACCGCCGCCGTGACGACCACCACCAGCGCGGCACAGCCCCACAGCGCCTCCGTGCGCCCGAAAGCCGTCTCCGCCGGGCCCGCCAGCGCCATAGCGGCCGGCACCAGCGCGACGGAGCCGAACCAGTCGTACGCCGAGACCCGGGACAGCTTGTCCTCCGGTATCTCCTGGTGCAGCGCGGTCATCCAGGAGACGCCGAACACCTCCAGGGACACACCGGTCACGAACATCACCGCGCACAGCACGGCGACCGGCACCGGGACGGCCAGCGCGGCGGACGGCAGGGCCAGCGGGAACACGCACAGGGTGCCCACGAACAGCATCCGGCGCGGCTGCCAGCGGGTCATCACCAGCGCGCCCACCACCGTGCCCCCGCCGAAGAAGGCCAGCGCCACGCCCCACGGCGCGGCACCGCCGAGGTGGTCCCGCGCGACCAGCGGCCCGTAGACGGCGTCGGCCGCGCCGACCACCGCGTTCGCGACGGAGAACTGGACGACGACGCCCCACAGCCAGGGCCGCCCGCTGAACTCCCGCCAGCCCTCCCGCAGATCGGCGAGCATGCCGCCACCGGGAGCGCGCGGCGGGACGTGCTTCACGTCGAGGAAGGCCCGCAGCGCCGCCGCGGCCGCGAAGGCCGCCGCGTCCGCCGCCAGCACCCAGCCCGGTCCGATCGCGGCGACCATGGCGCCGCCGAGCGCGGCCCCGCCGAGGGTCGCCCCGTGCATCGCCATCCGGAACACCGCGAACGCCCGGCCCGCCTGCTCGCCCTGGACCGACGACAGCAGCATGCCCTCGGCGGCCGGGCTGAAGAACGCCTGGCCGGTGCCGCCCAGCGCGCTGAGCAGCATCATCTGCCACAGCCGCGGCTCGCCCGCCAGGACCAGTGCCGCGAACGCGGCCTGCGAGACGCAGTTCAGGGCGTTGGCCGCGACCATCACCCGGTGGCGCGGCAGCCGGTCCGCGACCGCGCCGCCGATCAGCAGGAAGAGCACCAGCGGCAGGGTGCGGGCGGCGGCCACCAGACCCACGTCGCCGGCGTCGCCGCCCGCGCCCAGCACGGCGAAGGCGGCGGCGATCAGCGCGCCGTGGCTGCCCAGGTTGGTCACCACAGCGGCGGCGGTCAGCAGGGAGTAGTTGCGGCCCGCCCAGGCGGGGCGGCGGCGGAGGACGGTGGTCGGCACCCCGTGACTATCGCCGGGGCGGGGCCGACGTGCCAAATGCCGTGCGAGCCCCCTGGCCCGCTACGACTCCGTCGGGGCCTCCTCGGTGAGGCGCACCGTGCTCAGGATCTTCTGCACGGTCGCGTCGGGGATCTCGTCCTTGACGCCCTTGGCGCCGTACAGGTTCCAGGTGACGTAGTTGCCGGCGCCGTTCTTGAACGCGAAGGTGATCGCCTTGCCCTCGCTGTCGCACTTGCCGTTCTGCGGAGTGTTCTCCGAGCGGGCGGTGGCGACGCTGCCCTTGATGCCGGACGCCGTGGTGTACGCCTTCGGCTTCTCGTACTTGACGCTCTTCTTGTCGGGCTGGGTGTAACCGCCGAAGATCCACCACGGCACGCGCGTCTCGGCGGCCTCGTCGGCGTTCTTGGCGCCGTTCTCCCCGCGGGTTCCGGCGGTGGCGAGGGCGGTGTCCTCCTCGCGGCCGTCCTTGTTGTCGTCGCTCGTGCACCACTTGGACTTCAGGTACGCCGGGGCGGTGACGGTGGTGCGGTCCAGCTCACCGTCCTCCTCCTCCCACTCGAAGCCCACGCTGGTGCCGGGAGTCTCGATCTCCCAGTCGGCCGGCACGTCGAACTTGGTGCCGAAGCGCGTGTTGACGACGACCTTCCAGCCCGGAATGGTCGCCTTCTCCTCGTCGCCGCCGCGCGGGTTGCCCTCCGAGGCGGAGGTGCTCGGCTCCGCGGAGGTCTCCTTGGACACGGTCGGGGTCGGCTTGCCGTCCTTCTCGCCGCCGGCCTCGTCGTCCTTGTCGCCGCCGAGCACCAGGAACCCGGTGACACCCGCGGCCACGACGACGGCCGTCGCCGCCACGATCGCCACCAGCTTGGTCCGGTTCCCGCCGCCCCCGCCCTGCGGCGGCTGAGGCGTGCCCACGGTGGACGGCGCCCCCCACTGCGGCTGCTGCTGGTACGGGTTCGGCTGCTGATAGCCGGGCTGCTGGTACGGATTCGGCTGTTGGTACCCCGGCTGCTGGTACGGATTGTTCGACTGCGGGTTCTGCTCGCCCCCGGGCGGCTGCTGTCCTGGCCACATGGGCAGCAACCCTATCCGCGCGCGGGACACGATTGGGTCACCGCCGTTTGACGGGGACGTAGCAAAATCCGGCCGCCGCGCGGCATGGCCAGCCGAGGCTACTCGCGGGTAACCTTCGGGTATGAGCGCAGACCAGATGTCCATCGGCGACATGCTCGCCGCCACCGTGCCCATGGCCCGCACCCTGGGCCTGGAGTTCCTGGAGACCACGCCCGAGCGGGCCGTGGTGGCCCTGCCGGACCGGGCGGACTTCCACAACCACGTGGGCGGGCCGCACGCCGGCGCGATGTTCACCCTCGGTGAGTCGGCGAGCGGCGCGATCGTGCTCGCCGCGTTCGGCGACCAGCTCGCGCGCGCCGTGCCGCTGGCCGTCCGCGCCGACATCGCCTACAAGAAGCTGGCGATGGGCCCGGTCACCGCCACCGCGACCCTCGGCCGCCCGGCCGCCGAGGTCGTGGCCGAACTGGACGCGGGCCGGCGCCCCGAGTTCCCGGTGACGGTCGCCATCAGCCGCGAGGACGGCGCGGTCACCGGGGAGATGACCGTCGTCTGGACCCTGCGCCCCAACAGCTGACCGCCCCCGGCCCGCGACACGGGGCGGGGGCGGCGCGGGCGCACGGTGCGGGGCGTCGCCCGCCGGTTCCGGGCGGACCGGCCGCCGCCGGCCCTGGGCGCCGGCCGGCCCGGTCCACGCCCTGCGCGAGTCCGCCGGCAGCCGGCGGCGGCGTGGCGTGGTGGCGGCGGCGCCGGCCGGCCTGTCGCTGCGTCCGTCAGGTGCCGGCCTGCGGCTCCCGCGGGGCCGGCACACGGGCGGGGCGGCCGGCCCTGCCCGGGCGCCGCCCCTCCACCCGGTAGGCTTCCCGCCCGTGCGCCGCGCTCGGGCGCACGCACGGACCCGCGACGACGCGCGCGGGCTCAGCGGACCGGGAGGAAGTGGCGTGCACGTCCAGGAGTGGCTCGAGACCGTCCCGGCGGTCGCCGTGTACGCGCTGGTGGGACTGGTCATCGGGCTGGAGAGCCTCGGCATCCCGCTGCCCGGCGAGATCATCCTGGTCTCGTCCGCGCTGCTCGCCTCCCAGCACGGCGACATCGACCCGGTGATCCTCGGCGCCTGCGCCACGGCCGGCGCGATCATCGGTGACTCGATCGGCTACGCCATCGGCCGCAAGGGCGGACGGCCCCTGCTGGCCTGGCTGGGTGCCCGCTTCCCCCGGCACTTCAGCGAGGGGCACATCGCCACCGCCGAGCGGTCCTTCCAGAAGTGGGGCATGTGGGCCGTGTTCTTCGGCCGCTTCGTGGCCCTGCTGCGCATCTTCGCCGGCCCGCTCGCGGGTGTGCTGCGGATGCCGTACTGGAAGTTCCTGACCGCCAACGTCCTCGGCGGCATCCTGTGGGCGGGCGGCACCACCGCCGTCATCTACTACGTCGGCATCGTCGCCGAGTCCTGGCTGAAGCGGTTCTCGTGGCTGGGCCTGGTGGCCGCCGTGCTGGTCGGCGTGGTGTCGATGCTGGTGCTCAGGCGCAAGGCCGCGCGGGCGACCGCTCGGCGGCCGGGCGCCGACCCTGAGCCGGTCCCGGCCGCCGACTGAGCGTCACGAACCCTCGTGCGCCTCGCGGTGGGCCTTCGCCAGCTCCGCGTACATCGTGCCGTTGAGCGTGATCCCCTCCCGCTCCTCCCGGGTCAGCTCGCGCCGCACCTTCGCCGGCACCCCCGCGACGAGCGAGCCGGGCGGCACCTCCATCCCCTGCGGCACCAGTGCCTGCGCCGCCACCAGTGAACCGGCGCCGATCACCGCCCCGTTGAGGACCGTGGCCCCCATGCCGATCAGGCAGTCGTCCCCGACGGTCGCGCCGTGCACCACGGCGTTGTGCCCGATGGAGACCCGCTCGCCCACGGTGACGGGGTGGCCGGGGTCGGCGTGCAGCGTGCAGTTGTCCTGCACGTTGCTGCTCGCGCCGACGGAGATCCGCTCGACGTCACCGCGCAGCACCGCCCCGTACCAGACGCTCGCCCCCGCGTGCAGCGTCACGTCCCCGATCACCGAGGCCGTGGGCGCCACGAACGCCCCGGCGTCCAGCCGCGGCTCCTTGCCCCCGATGCCCTCGACCAGCGCGCTGTGCGTCATCGCCTTCCCTTCCACCCGCGTCGTGAACAGCACGCACCGTAGCCCAACCCGGTGGGGTGAAGATCACAGGGTCGCCGGACCGACGGCGCCACGCCCGCCGACTACGGTGAGCGGGTGCCCAAGCGCAAGAACACGTTCTCGTCCTGGCCGCGCCGCCTCGCCCAGCGCGCCGTCCACGCGGGCTGGGCCTGGGCGCAGCGCACCGGCTCGGTGACCGCCGAGCACCCCGGCCGCTTCCGCTTCGGGGCGATGGGAACAGGTACCAGACTCGCCTTCCCGCTCGGCACGGTCTTCGGCGAACCCTGGATCCGGATCGGCGCGCACTGCATCGTCGGTGAGCAGGTCACGCTCACCGCGGGCCTGATGCCCGGACTCGACCTCGGCCCCGAGCCGATCCTGCGCATCGGCGACGGCGTCGTCCTCGGCCGGGGCAGCCACGTCATCGCGGACACCACCGTCACCATCGGCAGCGACTGCTACTTCGGGCCGTACGTCTACGTCACCTCCACCAACCACTCCTACGACGATCCGCACGCGCCCATCGGCAAGCAGTGGCCGCGGATGGAACCGGTGGAGATCGGCCCCGGGTGCTGGATCGGCACCGGCGCCGTGATCCTGCCGGGGGCGCGCGTCGGGCGGAACGTGGTGGTGGCCGCGGGCGCGGTGGTCCGGGGCACGGTGCCCGACCACGCCGTGGTGGCGGGCGCCCCGGCCCGGGTCGTACGCCGCTGGACCCCCGCCGACGGCTGGCAGCCGCCGCTGCGCACCCCGGCGCCGGTGCCGATCCCGGAGGGCGTCACCCCGGAGCAGCTGCGGGCGCTGTCCGGGCTGGACGAGGAGGGCGCCGCGCGGCTCGCGGCGCTGGACGACGAGGACGTGGCGCGGCTCGCCGCGCTGGACGGGGAGAGCGCGGGCCGGCCGGCCGACCGGCACGGGGACGGCGCGGCGCGGCCGGCCGGGCTCTGACCCGGGAGCCGGCGAAGCCGGTGGAGGGCGGCGGGCAGCCCGGCCCCGGTGACCGGTCCGTTCCGCGCGGCGACCGGGGAGCCGCGCAGTACAGTGCGGTGAACGATCGGGTGCAGCACACCGTGGCCGAGCAGAATGCACTCCGGCAGTCACCGTATGGAAGGGAGGGGAGGGCGCGTTGTCGGACCTCGACCTGCTGACCCAGTCCCTGGCGCGCAACGTCAGGCGCTGGCGCACCGAGCGCGGTTTCACCCTGGACACCCTCGCGGCCCGGGCGGGCGTCAGCCGCGGCATGCTCATCCAGATCGAGCAGGCCCGCACCAACCCCAGCATCGGCACGGTCGTCAAGATCGGCGACGCGCTCGGCGTCAGCGTCCCCACCCTGCTCGACTACGAGCGCGGCCCCGCCGTCCGTGTCGTCCCCGCCGACCAGGCCGTGCGGCTCTGGCACACCGAGGGCGGCAGCTACAACCGGCTGCTCGCGGGCACCGAGGCGCCCGGCCCGCTGGAGATGTGGGACTGGCGGCTGATGCCGGGGGAGAGCAGCGACTCCGACCCGCACCCCGCCGGCACGGTCGAACTCGTCCACGTCACGTCCGGTGAACTGACCCTCACCGTCGACGGCGTCGAGCACCGGGTGCCGACCGGGGCCAGCGCCTCCTTCGAGGCCAACACGCCCCACACCTACGGCAACCGGGGCGACGTCCCGATGGAGATGATCATGACCGTTTCGGTGCCGCCCGTGCGCTGACACAGCCCTCCGGCCCCCGCCGGACGGGCTGTTACGGTGCGGCCATGCGCGCACCCATCGGAGACTTCGACCACGCCACCCCCGCCCCCGACTGCCTCGACGAGCTCACCGCCCCGGTTGCCGCCGCGGTCCGCGCCTGGAGCGGCAGCGTCCCCGCCGAGCGGATCCTCCACGTCGACACCGACCCGCGCTGGGCCGACACCGCTGTCTTCGTCGAGCACTACGGCCGGGACCTGCTGGAGCGGTCGGCCAACTGCGTGGTCGTGGCGGGCAGGCGCGGCGGCGGGAGCACGCTCGCCGCGTGCGTCGTGCTGTCCACCACCCGGCTCGACGTCAACGGGGTCGTACGCCGTCACCTCGGCGCCCGCAAGGCGTCCTTCGCCCCGATGGACACCGCGACGGGGGAGACCGGCATGGAGTACGGCGGCATCACCCCGATCGGACTCCCGGGCGACTGGCCGGTGCTGGTGGACGCGGCCGTCGTCGACCTGCCGTACGTGCTCGTCGGCAGCGGCCGGCGGCGCGGCAAACTGCTGGTGCCGGGCAAGGCGTTCGCCGAACTGCCGGGAGCGGTGGTGCTGGAGGGGCTGGGGGTGGCCTGAGGTCACCTCGCCGTGTGGTGGGCCAGCGCCAGGTGCGGGTCCGCCGTGCCCGGCACCGGTTCCGGGTCGGCGTGCACCAGGGCCGCGGTCAGCCGGGGGACGGCGTGCAGCAGCGCGTGCTCCGCGTCGACGGCGATCCGGTGCGCCTCGCGCACCGTGGCCCCGCCGTCCACCACGACCGCCACCTCGGCGCGCAGCCGGTGGCCGATCCAGCGCAGCCGCAGTTCGCCCACCCCGCGCACGCCCGGAACCCGCGTCAGCGCCCGCTCGGCCCGGTCCACCAGGGCCGGGTCCACGGCGTCCATCACCCGGCGGAACACCTCCCGGGCGGCGTCCCGCAGGACCAGGACGATCGCCGCCGTGATCGCCAGCCCCACCACCGGGTCGGCGTACCGCCATCCCAGCGCCGCGCCGCCCGCGCCCAGCAGCACCGCCAGCGAGGTGAACCCGTCCGCGCGGGCGTGCAGTCCGTCGGCGACCAGCGCGGCCGACCCGATGGCCCGCCCGACCCGGATGCGGTAGCGCGCCACCCACTCGTTGCCCGCGAACCCGACGAGCGCCGCGACGGCGACCACCGGGAGGTGCTGGACGGGGCGCGGGTCCAGCAGCCGGTCGAACGCCGTCCAGCCGGCGAAGGCCGCGGACGCCGCGATCGTCAGCACGATGGCGAGACCCGCCAGGTCCTCCGCGCGCCCGTAGCCGTAGGTGAAGCGGCGCGTGGCCGCGCGGCGCCCCAGCACGAAGGCGACGCCCAGCGGTACGGCGGTCAGCGCGTCCGCGGCGTTGTGCACCGTGTCGCCGAGCAGCGCCACCGAGCCGGAGACGACCACCACGACCGCCTGCGCCAGCGCCGTCGCGCCGAGCACCGCCAGCGAGACCCACAGCGCGCGCATGCCCCGCGCCGAGGACTCCAGGGCGGAGTCGAGCTTGTCGGCGGTCTCGTGGGAGTGGGGGGTGAGCACATGGCCGAGGCGGTGGAGCGGGGACGCCCCGTGGTGCCGGTGCCCGGGGCGGTGACGGTGTGCGTCCCCGTGGTCGTGCTGCTGCCGTTCGCTCACGATCGTCCCCTTCCGGTGCGCGGGGTGGACGCGACGACGCCCACGCCGCCATTATGTGCGTATGAGCGCACGCATGCACCTGTTACCTGCGCACGATGCGCACCCACGCACCCCCGGCGAGGAGCAGTTCGCGCTCGCGGCCGAGCTGCTCGCCCCGCTCGGCGACCGCACCAGGCTGGCCCTGCTGCACGCCCTGGCCGACGGCGAGGCCGACGTCACCACGCTCACCGAGGCGAGCGGGGCGGCCCGGCCCGCGGTCAGCCAGCACCTGGCGCGGCTGCGCCTGGCCGGGCTGGTGGAGACCCGCAAGGAGGGCCGCCGGGTGATCTACTCGCTGCGCGACGGCCATCTGCGGCGCCTGGTGGACGAGGCGCTCAGCGTCGCCGACCACCGTCTGCGCGACCGGCCCGCCCACGACTGACGGACCGCGGCGTCAGTACCTCGCGGCCGTGCCCAGGTACTGCTCCGCGAAGGCGGCGGCCGCGGTGGGGGAGGTGAACAGCCGGCGCAGCCGGGCCAGCGTGGTGCCCGCGCGGAACGGATCGCCCGCCGCGGTGCCGTGGTACAGCTCGGAGAGCCACTGCGAGAACTCCTGGTAGTCCCACACGCGCCGCAGACAGGCCGCCGAGTAGCCGGCCAGCCCGCCGCCGTCACCCCCGGTGAGCCGCGCGACCAGCGCGTCGCCGAGGAGGAACGCGTCGTGCAGGGCGAGGTTCAGGCCCTTGGCGGCGATCGGCGCGACCAGGTGCGCCGCGTCCCCGGCGAGGAACAGCCGCCCGGACACCATCGGTTCGGTGACGTAGTCGTGCATGTCCAGCACGCGCTTCTCGATCAGCGGGCCCTCGGTCAGCGGGGCCGCTCCCGCGACCTCGAGCCGGCGCCGCAGCTCCGCCCAGACGCGCTCGTGCGGCCAGTTCGCCGGGTCGTCGCCGGGCGGGCACTGGAGGTAGTAGCGGGTCACCTCGGGGCTGCGCGGCATCTGGCCGGCGAACCCGTCCGGATGGCAGCCGAACAGCACGCAGTCGGCGGACGGCGGCGCCTCGGCGAGCAGGGCCAGCCAGCCGATGCCGTAGTCGTGCCGCGCCACCCGGACCCGCCCCGGCGTGACGCAGGCCCTGGTCACCCCGCGCGCCCCGTCGCAGCCCGCCACGTAGTCACAGGTGACGACCTCCCGCTGTCCGGTGTCGGGGCACACGTAGGACACCGACGGACGGTCGCCGTCCAGGCCGTACAGCCGTACGCCGCGCACGCCGAACCGCGCCGTGCCGCCGCGCACGTCCACGTACTCCCGCACCAGGTCGGTCACCAGCAACGGCTGCGGGTAGACCCAGTGGTGGCCGCCCGTCAGCTCCCCGTAGGAGAACCGGTGGCGCTCCCCGTCGAAACGGAACTCGCACGCGGTGTGCGGCTCGGCCCGCTCCAGGAGGTCGCGCGCGAGGCCCCGGCGCTCCAGGCCGCGTACCGCCCACTCCTCGATCACCCCAGCCCGGGGGCGCCGCTCGATGAACCCCCGGGTCTCGGTCTCCAGGACCAGACAGTCGACACCGGCCGCCCGCAGGATGTTGCCGACGGTGAGCCCGGCGGGTCCGGCACCCACGATCACGACCGAACGATGCCGCGGCGCGCGCGAGTCGGGGTGGTCGGCCCTCTGGTTCATCGGGCCATTATGGCGGCGCGGCACCCTTGTCGGTCAGGCGCCCGAAGGGGACGGGAAGAGCGCCGTGGTGCGCCGTCGCGGGGCCCCGCCCGGCGTGCGCGTCCAGGGGCCTCCGCTCCCGGCGGCGGTGGATCCCGCGTCGACGCGCACCACGCGCACCACGCGTCCATCGACGCCTCGACCCCCTGACCCCCACGCCCGGACGCCGCGGCCTCCCCGGGGCCGGGGTCACCGGTCGAGCAGGGGTGTCTCGATCGCGGGGCAGCGGTCCATCACCATCTCCAGGCCCGCCGCGCGGGTCCGCTCGTACGCCGCCTCGTCGATGACGTCGAGCTGGAACCACACCGCGCCGGCGCCCTTGGCCACCGCCTCGTCGGCGACGGCCCCGGCCAGCTCGCTGTTGACGAACACATCCACGACGTCCACCTCGAAGGGGATGTCCGCGAGCGAGGCGTAGCCCTGTTCGCCGTGCACCGTCTCGGCCTTCGGATGCACCGGTACGACCCGCTTGCCGAAACGCTGGAGCACCTGGGCGACGCCGTACGCCGCGCGCCGCCGGTTCGACGACAGGCCGACCACGGCCCAGGTGTCGCCGGCTTCGGTGAGGATCTTGCGGACCGTTGCCTCGTCGCCGTACACGCCGGCCTCCCGGGACTCGTGTGAGAGCTGTCACCGCCCACAACGAAGCGGGGGACACGGTGATTCCCGGCGGCGGCCCGCTCCCCGGGGGCGGTGGACTGTACCGGCCGCCGGGGCGCCCGGCGCCGGGAACCGACCACCGCGACCCGAAAGGCGTGCGAGATACCTGCGTACGCCCGCTCGCGCGCCTACGCTCGCCTCGTGCTGCGCATCACCGACGCCCGAACGGGCGAGCCCGTGGACGCCGCCCCCGCCCGCCGGGGGCTGACCCGTGTCGAGGCCCACACCCAGGGGCTCGATCCGACGAACCTGCGTGTGCTGCTCACCGCCGACCTGCTCGTGCGCGCCCTGGAACTCGGCGGCACGCCGGTGTGGGCGCTGCTCACCGGCGAACGGCAGCGGGCGGAACTCCGCGCGGCGGGCGCGGCCCTCGGGGTCCGGCCCTTCGAGGACGGCGGGGACACCGGCACCCCGCTCGGCGAGGCACAGGTGCTCCACGTGGTGAGCGAGGGCGGCGCGACACCCGACGGAGTCCGGGTCGCCGTCGCCCCCGCGCACGGCGAGGCAGCCGGTTTCCCGGACGGCGCCGACCCCGCCGTCCTGCGTCTGGCTCTGCTCGCCCACCCCAGGAGCACCCCCGTGAGCATCGGCCCGGCCGTCCTCGCCGACGCCGCGGACACCCTCGGCCGCTGGCGCCGCGCGGTCGCCGACTGGGCGCGCCGGCCCTCGCGCCCCATCCCCGACGCGGTCCGCGCGGACCTGCGCACCGCGTGGGAGGACGACCTGGACGCACCCGCCGTGCTGGGCGTGCTCCGCGCGGTGGAGACGGACCCGGAGCTGGCGGACGGCGCCCGCTTCGAGACCTACGCCTACGCCGACCGGCTGCTCGGCCTCGACCTCACCCGCGACCTGGGATCCCCGGCATGATCGAGCGCGCCGGGGCGGGACCGCTGCGCCGCCTGGTCGTCCTGCGCCACGCCAAGGCGGCCCGGCCGGAGGGCGTGACCGACCACGAGCGTCCCCTCGCCCCGCGCGGCCGCGGGGACGCCCCGGCCGCCGGCCGCGCGCTCGCCGAGGCCGACTGCCTGCCCGGCCTCGCGCTCTGCTCCACCGCCGTCCGGGCACGCCGGACCTGGGAGCTGGCCGCCGCCGAGTGGGGCACGCCCCCGCCGGTCCGCCACGACCCGCGCCTGTACCACGCCGGCGTCCCCGAGCTGCTGGCCGTGGTGCGCGAGGTGCCGGCCGAGGTCGAGACGCTGCTGCTGGTCGGCCACAACCCGGGACTGGAGGACCTCGTCCTGACACTTGCCGGTGACGGTCTCGACGACACCCTGGACCGTGTCCGCGAGAAGTTCCCGACCTCCGCGATCGCGGTCCTGTCCTGGCGCGGCGCGGGCTGGCGCGACCTGGCCCCCGGCGCGGCCCTGCTGACGTACGTGACCGTGCCCCGGGGCGGCGGGCGGTAGCCGGGACGGCCCCGCATCCGGCCGGCGCATAGGCTGGCCGGATGCAGGACGAGTACCGCACCGTCGCGCGCGCGGGTGTGCACGAGACCGAGATCAACCGCTCCCGCTTCCTGTGCGCCCTCGCCCCGGCGGCCACCGAGCGGGAGGCACAGGAGTTCGTCGCCGCAGTGCGCAAGGAGCACGCCGACGCCACCCACAACTGCTGGGCCTACGTCATCGGCGCCGACGCCTCCACCCAGAAGGCCAGCGACGACGGCGAGCCCGGCGGCACCGCCGGCGTCCCCATGCTCCAGATGCTGCTGCGCCGCGACATGCGGTACGTCGTCGCCGTCGTCACCCGCTACTACGGCGGCGTCAAACTCGGCGCGGGCGGCCTCATCCGCGCCTACGGAGGAGCGGTCGGCGAGGCGCTGGACAGCCTCGGCACGATCACCCGGCGCCGCTTCCGGCTGGCCACGGTGACCGTCGACCACCAGCGGGCCGGCAAGGTCCAGAACGACCTGCGCGCCACCGGCCGCGAGGTGCGGGACGTGCGCTACGGCGAGGAGGTCACGATCGAGATCGGCCTCCCGGACGCCGATGTGCCCGCCTTCCGCGCGTGGCTCGCCGACGCGACCGCCGGGGCGGCCGGGTTCGAGCTCGGGGGAGAGGCGTACGGGGACGCGTGAGAAGCGCCCGCACCTGCCCCTTTTCGGGGGTGATGGCGGGCGACCCCGGACCGGACAGGCACCCGCGCTGTCGGACCCGGCGGTGCCGCAGATGTCGGCCGTCGTCGCGTGCGGGTGTTCGTCAGCCGCGTGAGGCGACTCCTCGCGCCCCGATGCCGAGCGCAGGGGCGTACGCGGAGGAGTCACGGGGCGGGGACGAGGGCGGGGACGGGGACGGGCCGGAGTCCGGGGGGAGTCCCATGAGACGGGCGGCGGCCGACGCGGCGTCCCGGGTGAACAGGGCACAGGCCAGCCGGAGGGCGAGGAGCTCCCGGGAAGGGGCGGGCGATGTCCTGGGCGTGGGTCGTTCGGGTTCACCATGCATGAGGCAAGCGTCGCCGGGGGTGGTGGAGGGCGGCTCGAGGCGCGGGCGCGGCTCGTGCGGTCGAACCCGGTGCTCGCACGCGGACTTCCGTGCCCGCGGCTCGGCTGCTCGCGGGTCGCCCCGCGCTCACCGCACCGACTCGACGGGGCAGGGTGGCCCGGACGGCGAGAGGACCTCCCGTCCCCCGACGACGACGAGGCGCAGGGCCCGCAGCGCCGTGACGTCGTGCAGCGGGTCGCCCTCGACCGCGATGAGGTCGGCGCGCAGGCCGGGTGAGATCCGGCCGGTCAGGGCCTCGACGCGCAGGGCGCGGGCCGCCCGGGACGTCGCGGCCTCCAGGATCTCCGCGGGAGGCAGACCGAGCCGGGCCATGCCGATCAGGCCCTCGACGTAGGCGTGGTGGGGCGCGCCGTCGGTGCCCGCGTCGGTGCCCGCGACGATGGGGACGCCCTGCCGGTACAGCGTCGGCAGGGCGGGCAGCGGGCCGGGCGCGAGCCGGTCCCAGCGCTCGGTGAAGCGCACGCTGATGGTCGGACACACGTGAACACCGCCCGCGGCGAGCCGGCGCACGAGGCCGTGATCCGGGACGATCGCGCCGGACGTGTCGAGGAAGCTGCAGTGCTCGATGGTGTGCACCCCGGCCCTCAAGGACGCCGCTATCCCCGCCGTGCCGTGCGCGTGCGCGGCGACGGGGACACCCGCCCGCGTCGCCTCGTCGACGACCGCCGCCAGCTCCCGCTCCGTGAACTGCCCCTGGGACGAGGCCGAACCCCGCGTCAGCGCCCCGCCGGTGGCCATGACCTTGATGAGGTCGACACCGGCCCCGGCCTGGTCCCGTACCGCCTGCCGCAGCGCCTGTTCACCGACGTGGGCCCCGCCCATGAACCAGCAGTGCCCGTCCGGTACGGTCAGCGGCGCTCCCGACACGACCAGTGCCGGCCCGGGAGCGAGGCCCGAGCGGATCGCGTCGCGCACGCGCACACCCAGGCCCCCGGGCGCGCCGAGGTCCCGGGCGGTGGTCACGCCCGCGGACAGCAACTCGCCCGCGTTGCGCAGCATGAGCGCGTACAACTCCTCCGGGGAGGCCGCCCGCATCCGGTCCATGGCGCCGGGCGCGCCGTCCAGCGCCAGATGGACATGGCTGTCGATGAGCCCGGGCAGCAGGGTGAGCGGCCCGAGGTCCACATGCTCACTCCGTCGGCGCAGATGCCGCGGCACCTCCTGGGCGGGCCCCGCCCACCGGACCAGCCCCCCGTCCACGAGCACTCCGCCGTACCGGATGCGTCTGCCACGATCACCGGTGATCAGCCGGTCCGCCGTGTAGTACCTGATCATGGATTCTCGTCTCTGCCGGGGGCGCGCACCGGCAACCGGAGACCGCGCCGAGGATTTCGGGGGCGGGCGCTCCTCCTGGCCCGGGACGCTCGGGGGCCGGGGCGGGGCCGCGTTCCCTCCCCTCCCCTCCCCGGCCCGGCCGACCGCCGTCAGTAGTTGCCCAGACCACCGCACACGTTCAGGGCCTGAGCCGTGATGGAGGCGGCGAGGTCGCCGGCGAGGTAGCCGACGAGGCCCGCGACCTCCTCGGGGGTCGAGTAGCGGCCGAGGGGGATTTTCGCCTGGAACCTCGTCAGCACCTCGTCCTCCGTGGTGCCCCAGTGCGCCGCGTAGCCCTGGCGTACCCGGGCTGCCATCGGCGTTTCCACATAGCCGGGGCAGACGGCGTTCACGGTGATGCCGGACTGGGCGAGCTCCTTGCCGAGCGCCTTCGTGAAGCCGATGACGCCGTGCTTCGACGCGGAGTACGGGGCGGCCAGCTCGACGCCCTGCTTGCCGCCGGTGGAGGCGATGTTGATGACGCGGCCGTGGCCGCGCTCCAGCATGCCGCCGCTCGACAGCACCTCGCGGGTGATGCGGAAGACGCTGTTGAGGTTGGTCTCGATGACCGCCTCCCACAGCTCGTCGGGAAGTTCGGCGGTCACCCCGCCACCGCCGCGCCCCGCGTTGTTGACGAGGACGTGGAGGGGCCCGAAACGGTCCACCGCGGAGCGGACCAGGCGCTGGACGTCCGACTTCGACGTGACGTCCGCGGCGATGCCGTCGACCTCGAGACCGCGGCCGCGCAGCTTGTCCACCACGGCGGCGACCGTCTCGCCGTCCCGGCCGCACAGGAACACCGCGTGCCCCTGCTCGGCGAGCAGTTCGGCGACGGCGAAGCCGATGCCGCTCGTGCCACCGGTGACCAGAGCCACCCGCCGCTGTCCGGCCTGCGCGTTCTCCTGCTGAGCGGCTGCTTCTGCCACTGCCATGCTGAGTCCTTTCGCCATGACGTTCAGGGAGGTTCGGTGCGGTGCGCCGCGCGGGCGGTTCAGTGCGCGGGCCGGTGCAGCACCTGCCGCAGGGCGCGCTCGATCTCGGCCGCCGGGTCCGGATGTGCCCCGGTGCACCGCCACGCCACGAACCGGTCGGGCCGCACCAGGGAGGCCCCGTCGGCACCGATGCCGTACGCGGCGGAGAACGCCCCTTCCTCATCGAGCAGTTCCGTGCCGGAACCGACCCGGTACACCTGGACGGCGACGCCGAGCGCGTCCGCCGCGGCGGCGGCGCCCTCCGCCCACGCGGCGCCGTCCGGCCCGGTGAGCAGCACGAACGCGTGACCGAAGAGGGCGGTCGTCGAGGTGGCGGAGCCGTCCCCCCGGGTGAGGGGGACGTACGGGGCGTGGGAGCCGGGCCGGCCGGTGGGCCGGGCGGGGTCCTCGAACAGGGCGCCGTCGTCGTCCGGTTCGAGGAGCACGGCCCCCTTCGGGAAGCGGTAGCCGAACGCGACGACCGGCGGCGGCAACGCCACGGCCAGCGACTCGTCCGCGAGCTCGGGCGAGATACGGTCCACGAGGTTCGCGAACTGCTGCTCCACCAACTCCTCGGCGTACGGGCGGCGTTCCGCGTCGTGGCTGTCGAGCAGTGCCTCGCCCGCCGTGCCCCGCAGTACGGCCGCGAGCTTCCAGCCCAGGTACAGTCCGTCCAGATAGGCGGTGTTGCCGCCCATGCCGCCGGTCGGCGGCATCACGTGCGCGGCGTCGCCGACGAGCAGCGCACGGCCCGCGCGGAAGCGCTCGGCGACCCCGCAGGAGATCTCCGTCTCGCTGATCTCCTCGATCTTCAGCGGGGTCTCCGGGATGCCGAGGTCGGAGCGGATCTGTGCGGCGACGGTGTCCTCGCTCGTCCACCAGCCGTCGGGCAGTTCGGGCGTGAGGTTGCGGAAGTACCCGTACAGGCCGGGCACCTCGGTGTTGAACAGGACCGCGCGGCCCACGTGCAGCGCGGTGAACCGGCGGCCGTCCGCGGCGCCGTCCGTGTGCGACAGAGGCTCGCTCAGGTCGGCCTCGAACAGGACGCGCAGCACCTTCCCGACCGTGCCCCGGCCGCGCACCGCGATGCCGAGGGACTGCCGGATGCCGCTGCGCCAGCCGTCCGCCACCACCAGGTACCGCGCCCGGATCACCCGCCGCTCGCCGGTCCCGGTGTGCTCGGTGACCGCGGTGACCCCGTCGGCGTCCTGGGTGAGCGAGGTCAGCCGGGTCGAGAAGCGCAGCCGCGCGCCGAGTTCCGCCGCCCGGTCGGCGAGGACGGCCTCCACCGCGGACTGGCTCGCGGTGCCCCAGTCCTCCGGGGACACGTGCCGCATGCTCAGTTGTTCGCCGCTCATCAGCGTGCGCAGCACCGGCCCCGCGAGGGTCTTGGCGACGACCATGTGGAAGTCGCTGCGGTACGCGCGGCCCCGCTCCCGCACGGTCTCGGCGGCGCCCGCGATGGCCAGCGCCTCCATCGTGTGCGGGTACTGGCCGGTGGCCTTCACCGCGGTCGACGTGCTCGGGTGGCGCTCGACCACCAGCGCGGGTACGCCGTGCAGGCCGAGGAAGACGGCCGTGCTGAGGCCGCCGGGGCCCGCCCCGGCGACGAGGACGGGCACGGTCTCGTCGGGCTCGGACCCGGGTGCGGGCGTCGGTGTGCCGGCCGGATCCGGCCGCTGTGCTCTCGGTGACATGGTGACGGGCTCCCTCGGGGCTCAGGGGACGAGGACGACACGGCCCAGTTGGGTACGGCTCTCGATGACCCGGTGGGCCTCGGCCGCCTCGGTCAGCGGCAGCGTGGTGTGCACCGCTACCCGCAGACCGCCCGACGTGACCAGCCGGACCAGCTCGGCGCGCGCCTCCGCCACCCGTACCGGATCGGCCTTCGCCCAGGCGTCGAGCGAGGTGCCCACCACGTAGGTCAGGCCGAGGAGTTCGGTCATGGCCACCTTCGCGACCTCGCCGTCGGCGCCCGCGAAGCCGTAGTAGACGAGCCGCCCGTACGGCTTGAGCAGCTTCAGGCCGTCCTTGAACACGGTGCCCTCGACGCTGTCGAGCACCACGTCGACGCCCTGGCCGCCGGTGATTTCGCGGACCTTCTCGGCCCAGTCGGGCTGCCGGTAGTCGACGACGTCGTCGGCGCCGTGCGCACGGACGAAGTCCGCCTTCGCGGGCGAGCCGACCGTGCCCACGACCCGGCCGGCGCCGCGCGCCTTCGCGAGCTGGGTGACGAGATGGCCGATCGCGCCGGCCGCGGCGTGCACGAGCACCGTGTCGCCCTTGGCGACCCGGGCCGCGTCGAGGACGCTCCAGGCGGTCTGCGCGGTGGAGCCGAGCGCGGTCGCGGTGGCCGCGTCGAGGCCCTCGGGTACGACCAGGACGCGCTCGGCGTCGGCGACGACCTGGTCCGCGTACGCGGCGGGCACGCCGAACGCCGCGACCCGGGTGCCGGGCGCCGGCCCGTCGGTGTCCGGACCGAGCGCCTCGACCCGGCCCACCACGTCGCCGCCCGGGCGGCCGGGCAGCGGGGAGGGGAACGGGGCGGTGCCGCCGCGCAGTTGCGTCTCGATGAAGTTGACACCGACGGCCTCGGTGCGCAGCAACAGCTGACCCGGGCCGGGGGCGGGCACCGGTACGTCCTCGACGCGCAGGACGTCGGGGGAGCCGTGCTCGTGGTAGCTGATCAGTCGCATGGGAACCTCGCGGTGCGGTGACGGGAGTGGGCTTCGCGGGTACGGCGGCACTCGGGCGCCCGGGGTCACATGGACAGGACGACCTTGCCGTTGACCTCGCGGGAGTACAGGGCGTCGATCGCGCGCCGCGGGTCGGTCCAGGGCGTCAGCAGGCCCGGCTCGGCCACCAGCTTCCCGGCGGCGACCAGGGTCAGCAGGAGAGCCAGGTCGGCCGGTACGTCGCGCCGGGTGACCTCGTCGAGCAGGAACAGGTACTCGATGCGGACGCCCGGGCGGGCGTGGCCCCAGTCGGCGGGCAGGCGCAGCTCGGCGCGGACCGTGTTGCCGAAGACGGTCGCCACGCCGCCGCGGCGCAGGAGCCGGTAGCCGGTGCTGAACACCTCGCCGCCGACACTGTCGACGAGGATGTCGACGGGGGTGGTGGGCGGCTCGTCGTAGCCGGCGACGACGTCGGCGCCGAAGCCGGCGAGCCCCTGGCCGCGGGCCGGGGAACCGACCCAGGCGGTGACTTCGCTGCCGCCCGCGCGGGCCAGTTGTACGGCCACGCGGCCGACTCCGCCGCTCGCGCCGGTGACGAGGGTGCGCCTGCCCAGGAGCCAGCCGGCTTTCCGGAGCGCGTAGAGGGCGGTGAGGCCGGCGACGGGGAGGGTGGCCGCGTCGGTGTCGGTGACGCCGTCCGGGATGACCGCCAGGCGGTCGGTGCGGACCGCGGCCAGTTCCGCCCAGGCGTCGTTCGCCGCCAGGCCGGTGACGCGGGCGCCCGCGGGTGGGCCGCTGCCGTCGGAGGCGGGGCGCAGGACCGTGCCGACGACGTCCAGCCCCAGGGAGGAACCGATCGGACGGCGGACCGCCAGAAGGAGATCGGCCCTGTTCAGGGCGGTCGCGTGGACCTCGACAAGTGCCTCGTCCGGGCGGGGGCGGGGGTCGAGTACGGACCGCAGCTCGACGGTGAGCGGATCCACGGCGGTGGTGACCAGAGCCTTCAACGTTTTCCTCGCGGGCAGACGGGTGCGGTGGGTGCTCCAGGTATAGGCGGGGGCACTGGATTCCTGGTCCAGCGGCCATGGGGCGGGCCGGCGCGGTGCCGGGCGCCGCTGCCGGCCGGCGGGCAGAAGGAACCGGCCCGCCCCCCGGGGGATGAGGGGCGGGCCGGTATCGGGGGAGGGAGTGGTCAGGCGGGGGTGGACCGCGGGAGGGCGCCCGTGTCCTCGGTGGGCTGCTTCGGTGGTGCTTCCGCGCGGAAGGAGCCGGGGAGGGCCAGGGCCGCGAGGACCGCGATCACGCTGAAGGCGATGATGACCCAGTACGAGCCGCCGTACGCCCCCGCGGGGTGCCCGTCGGACGTGCCCAGTCGCTCCTGGAGGGTGATCGCGATGGCCGCGATGCCGAGCGCGCCGCCGATCTGGTTGAAGATGAACAGCGCGCTGGTGGCCCGGGGCGCGCTGGCCTCGCCGACGGCCTTGTACATGAAGGCCATCGTGCCGGGCGCGGTCAGACCGATGCCGTAGCCGGTGAGGCCGAGGGCGACGGACAGCAGCGCGGTGTTCGTGTCGGAACCGATCTGCGAGAAGGCGAGCGCGCCGAGCGCGGTGACGAGCATGCCGACCGTGGAGGTGAGCCGCGCGGTGACCTTGTTCGCCGTCTTGCCGGAGGTGATCGCGCCGGCGGCGCCGAGGACACCGGAAGGGATCAGCAGCAGGCCGGCGTGCAGGGCGCCGAAGTCGCGGGACTGCTGGTAGTACAGCGGGGTCAGGAGCAGCAGGGCGTTGGCGACGGCGCCGACGAAGAACATCGTGATGACGGCCATGGTGAAGCCGCGCTTGCCGAACATGCGCAGGTCGATGAGTGGGGTGACCGAGGTGCGCAGCGCGTGCACCGCGTACCCGACGAGCAGCAGCACACCGGCGACGAAGGCGACGAGCACCTTCGGCGACGACGCGTCACCGGAGTGCGCGGCCGTCGTGAAGCCGTAGACCAGCGCGGCGAAGCCGGGGGAGAGCAGCGCCAGGCCGAGGACGTCCAGGCGCTCCTCGGGGCGGCCGGCGTGCTGGTCGGCGGGCAGGGTGCGCAGCGCGAGCAGCAGGGCGATCAGACCGATGGGCAGGTTGATCAGGAACATCCAGCGCCAGCTCACGGCATCCACGAGGACGCCGCCGAGGACGGGACCGAGGATCGGGCCGAGGGTGAGGGGCAGCGAGATCAGCGCCATGGCCTTGGCGACCCGCGCGGGGCCGGCGGTCGTGGCGAGGACGCTCTGCACGACGGGGACGATCATGCCGCCGCCGAGGCCCTGGAGCACCCGGAACGCGATCAGCGACTCGATGGACCAGGCGAAGCCGGACAGCACGGAGCCGAGCACGAACAGGGAGACGGCGGCGAGCCACATCGTGCGGCCGCCGAAGCGGTCGACGGCCCAGCCCGCGAACGGTGTGGCGACGGCGACGGCGAGCAGATAGCCGGCGGTCACCCACTGGACGGTCGCGAGCGGTGAGCCGAACTCGCTGCTGAGCGTCTTCACGCCGACGTTGACGATCGTCTCGTCGAGCAGCGCCATCAGCAGGGCGAGCAGCAGGACACCGGCCATGCGCATGAACGCCGGGTCGAGCTTGTCGTTCACTTCGGCGGCCGCCTCCGCCGCCGCTGGAGCGGTCTGCGAGGGATCGGTCGTCGTATCGGGTGCCGTGGACGATTCGGGAGTGCCGCGTGTCATGCGTACCGCCTGGGGTCGATGCAGTCGGGGACGGGCGCGGAACGACGCCGCGCTCTGTGTGCGTCACACAGTAGAGGTAGATGCAGGCGCCTGCATCTAATTTTCGGACAGATCTCTGCTTGCCTTGCTGATTGCCGGGTTGGTGGGGCAGGCTGGGAAAGAAAGCGCTTGAAAAATGCATGCGTAGACATGGTTTGTGCATGGAGATAGTTATAGTGGAGGGGGAGCGAACGAAGGGGAGGCGGACATGTCGGCCGATGACCGTGGAGGGCGTCCCGGTGAGTTCGACCTGTGGCGTCGCCTGACGCTGATGGTGGGACAGCTCAACCAGTCGCTGGAGAGGATGCTCGTGAGCGAGCACCAGATCTCGCTGCCCGAGCTGATGGTGCTGATCGAGCTGCGGCACGGTCACGAGCGCGGCACCCGGGTGCAGGAGCTGTCCACCGCGGTCGGACTCGACCAGTCGTCCATGAGCCGGCTCGTCACCCGCCTGGAGAACAAGGGCCTGACGACCCGGGTCTCCTGCGAGCACGACCGCCGTGGCGTGTACTGCATGCTGACGCCCGCGGGCGCGGAGCGCGGTGAGCGGGCCGAGGCCCGCTGCCGTGAGGAGCTGACCGGACTGCTCGATGTCGCCTCGTTCGACGACCGTTGGGCATCGCTCGTCTCCCGCGTCCGGCACACCGCGGCGGGAGCTGCCACCCCTTAAGCGCGTCACCCCCTCCTTTCGGCCCAGTCCGTGAAGGAGACCAGCGTGAAACTGTCCGTCCTGGACCAGTCCGTCGTGCCGGAGGGATCCACCCCGGCCACCGCCCTGCACAACTCCCTGGACCTGGCACGTCTCGCGGACCGGCTCGGCTACCACCGCTACTGGTTCGCCGAGCACCACGCCACGGCCTCCTTCGCGGGCCCCGCTCCGGAGATCATGGCCGCCAGGGTCGCCGCCGAGACCCACCGCATCCGCGTCGGCTCCGGCGGGGTGCTGCTGCCGCACTACAGCCCGCTGAAGGTCGCCGAGGTGTTCCGGGTGCTCGGTGCGCTCTCACCCGGCCGGATCGACCTCGGCGTCGGCCGCGGCATCGGCGCCGGGAGCATCGAGGCGCACGCGCTCGCCCCCGGCACCTCGGGGGGCGGGGACGACGGGGACTTCCCCGGCAAGCTCGCCGAACTCCTCGCCTTCCTGCACGGCGGCTTCCCCGACGGGCACCCGTACGGGCGCATCCAGCTCATGCCCACCGCGGGCGCGCCCGAGGTGTGGCTGCTGGTCGCGAGCCCGCAGAGCGCCGAACTCGCCGCCCGCCTCGGGCTGCCCGTGTCCATAGCCCACTTCGGCCGGCCCGAGGCCACCCGCTCCGTCGTCGAGGCGTACCGCGGCGCCTTCGACAGCCACGACGGGTCGCGGCCGCGGGTGCAGATCGGCATCGGGGTGTACTGCGCTCCCACCGAGGAGGAGGCCCAGCGGGTCTTCGCCAGCCAGCGGCTCTTCCGGCTGCGCATGGGCCGCGGGTTGCTGCTGCCCCTGCCGTCCCCGGAGGCCGCGCTCGACGGGCTGCGCGGCGAGGTGGAACCGCTCGCGGACGAGGTGGCCGAATGGCCGAGGTGCGTGGTCGGCGACCCCGACCACGTGCACAAGGAGCTCACGTCCATGACCGATGCGCTGGGCATCGACGAGTTCATGGTGCTCTCCACGATCCACTCGCCCCGGGACCGCATGCGCTCCTACGAGCTGCTCGCACGGCGCTTCGGCCTGACCGGGGAGGGCGGCGGCGACCGCGCCGCGTGAAACGCGGGCCGAGGCGGCCGGGCGAAAAATGTCCTGAACCATATGACACACCGGCCCGCTGAATGTGGCCTGGATCACACTGTGGCGGCCTCGTGCGCAAGCACGTTCTACTGTGACGCCGTGCACGGCCGACCGTGCACAGGGGGACCGACGGGGCAGGTGTGCGCTTGAATGGGGAACACGCTTCGATCTACGACTTCCGGATACTCGGGCCCCTGGCGGTCCGCACGGGGGGACGGGAACTGACCGTTTCGTCCCCCAAACAGCGGGTGCTCCTCGCATCCCTGCTGCTGCGGGCCGACCAGGTGGTCACATCCGACGAACTCATCCGCAGGCTCTGGGACGACCAGCCGCCACGAGACACCCGTGCCGCGCTGCACGTCCACACCACCCGGCTGCGGGCACTGCTGCGGCAAT
This sequence comes from Streptomyces capillispiralis, assembly GCF_007829875.1. NCBI lineage: Bacteria > Bacillati > Actinomycetota > Actinomycetes > Kitasatosporales > Streptomycetaceae > Streptomyces > Streptomyces capillispiralis. The sequence goes on from NZ_VIWV01000001.1 coordinate 6,851,879, forward strand.
CACTCGACCTCGGTGATCCTCCGGTCATCGAGACCCACCCGGGCGGCTACCGGCTCGCGATGGATCCGGCCGCCCTCGACCTCACCCGCCACCGGGAGGCGGCGAGCGAGGCCCGCGTCGCCCGCGGCCGAGGGGACACCGCCCGGGAACTGGCCGCCCTGGAACGGGCGCTCGCCGAATGGCGCGGCGATCCCTTCGAGACCGTGCCCTCCGCCTCGCTCCAGACCGAGGCCGTGCCGCAGCTCGCGGAGGAACGCCTCACCCTCGTCGAACGGCGCTTCGCGCTCGTCCTCGACCTCGGCGGCAGCGCCGACATCATCCCGCAGCTGCGCGCACTCGCCGCCGAACACCCGCTGCGGGAGAGGCTGCGCGAGTACCTGATGAGGGCTCTGCACCGCACCGGGCAGATCGCCGCGGCGCTGGAGGAGTATCGCGACTACTACCGGATGCTCGACCGTGAACTCGGACTCCCGCCGGGGCAGGAGCTTCAGGAGCTGCACCGGCAGCTGCTCGCCGAGACCGGTGAACTCCACACCCCCCAGGCCGGACCCTCGGGCCGCCGTGCGTACGCGGTCCGCGAGGTCCACAGGCCCGCCGGGGTGCAGCCCACCAACCCCAGCGCGCCCTGGGTGGTGCAGCGCCAACTCCCGCCCGACGTCACCCACTTCGTCGGCCGGGAGGAACTGCTGGAGGAGGTCGTCGCCGCGCTCACGCCACGCCAGCGCGCGGCCGTACCGCTGGTCAGCCTCGTCGGCCCGCCCGGCGTCGGCAAGACCGCGCTCGCGCTGCGGGCCGCGCACCGGCTCAGCCCGGCCTACCCCGACGGACAGTGGTACATCCGCCTCCACGACGCCCGCGGCGGAGCCCGGCCCGTGCACGACATCATCGCCGAGCTGCTGCACGCCTCCGGTGCCGACGTCTCCGTCCTGCCCACCGAACGGCACCAGCTCACCGGCGTGCTCCGCAGCCGGCTCGCCGACCGGCGCGTGCTCATCGTCATCGACGACGTCAACGACAGCGAACAGGTCCCCGACCTGCTGCCCGGTTCGCCGAGCTGCGCCGTGCTCGCCCTGCACCGCGAGTACCGGCCCGACCTCGTCGCCGTCTACGGCGCCCGCAGCTTCACCCTCGACCTGCTGTCGCAGAAGGAGGGGGAGCAAGTCCTCACCGCCGTGCTCGGCCGGGCCCCGGAGACCCTGTGCGCCACAGCCGTCACCGAACTCGTCGAACTGTGCGGCCGGCTTCCGCTCGCCCTGCGCATCGCCGCCGGACACCTGGCCGGACGGCCCTGGCGGTCCGTCGAGTCCTTCGCCGAGGCGCTGCGCGAGGGCGACCCGCTGGAACTCCTCGCCCTCGGCGACAGCCCGTCGACCGCCGTACGGGCCGCGTTCAGCGTCGCCTACGAGTCGCTGCCCGCGCTGTCCCGCCGTTTCTTCCGGCTGCTCGGCGTCGTCGGCGACATGGCCTTCACCGCCCTTACCGCCGCCCAACTCGCCGACTGCGAACCCCAGGTGGCCGACCAGCTCCTCGACAAGCTAGCGGCGGCCCAGCTCCTCGAGGTCTCGTCCCAGGACACCTACCGCTTCCACAGCCTCATCGCCCTGTACGCGGCCGAGCGGGGCGTCGAGGAGGACGGCCCCGCCGACCGGCGGCAGGCCCTGAACCGGCTGTGCCGCTGGTACCTGCGCCGCACCGACGAGGCCGTGCGGTCCTGCTACCCGGGCTTCCTGCGGGTGTTCCGGCCCGACCCCCACGGCCCGGGACCCGAGGTCGACCCCCGGGCCGCCCAGGAGTGGCTGCGCGCCGAGCAGTCCAACCTCGTCGCCCTCGTCGTCCGCGCCGCCGACGAGCACCTGGACGAGGTGTGCGTACGCCTCGTGGACATGCTCCGCGGCTACTTCACCCTCGGCCGGCTCCAGACCGACTGGCTCACCATCGCCCAGGCCGGTCTGCGCGCCGCGATCTCCCTCGGCGACCAGCGGGTCACCGCCGTGATGCGGCTCAGCGCCGGACTCGCTCTCCAGGGACTCAACCGGCTCCCGGACGCGTCCCGCGAACTGCGCGCCGCGCACCGCGCGTTCATCCGGCTCGGCGTGCGCGACTTCGAGGCCGTCACCGTCAACGCCATCGCGATGAACCAGCTCCAGCGGCCCACCAAGCACATCGACAGCGCCGTCGCCCTGCTGGAACGCGGCCTGGAGATCAGCCGGCACCTGGAGCTGCGGCATGTCGAGGCCCGCGGACTGATGTACCTGGGCATGGCCCGGCACAGCCAGGGCCGGCTGCACGCGGCCGAGGCCCACTTCAGCCGCGCCGCCGCGATCCTCGACGAGGACGGCGTCCAGCGCTCCCGCCCCGAGGTGCTGGCCCGGCTCGGTGCCGTCCACGCCGACCTGCGCCAATGGGACGCGGCCATGACCAACCTCAGCCTCGCCCTGTCGCTCAGCGAGGAGTTCAACGCCCCCCACTCCACGGTTCTCGCCTCCTACGGCATCGCCCAGGTCTACGCCTGCAACAGCTACGTCGACCTCGCCTACCAGCACGCCGAGAGCGCCGTCGTCATCGCCCGCGACCACGGCTACGTCGCCCTGGAGGCCAACGCCCGCAACACCCTGGGCGGACTGCACCTCATCCGGGGCAGATCCGCCGACGCCCGCGAGGAGTTCACCCGCACCCTCGCCATCGCCGAACGCATCGGCCACCCCCAGTCCGAGGCGCACGCGCTCATCGGCCTCGGACGGCTCGAACTCGCGGGCGGCCGGCCCGCCGAGGCGTACGAGCTCGGCACGCGCGCGGTCACCGTCGCCGAGCGATCCGGGCTGCTCCTCCTCCGCGCCCAGGCCGAGGAGCTGTGCCGGCGCACCGGCACGGCTCCCGGCCGGGAACAGCCGGAGCCCACCGTCGAAAAGCCCGCGGACGGCAGCGGCACGGACCTGCCCGAGGTGTCCGAAAGCCTCCGCGCACTCTTTCCGGAATGCAGTGCGTGAAGGTGGCGGGAGAGGTGACAGGGGTGCCCTTCGCGAAGGGCACCCCTGAGCGTTCGGGGCCGGTCCGCCGACGTCGTGTTGCGGCTTCATGACGGGCGTGCCCCGCGACGGCGCGCGGAGACAGGATCCCGCCAGGGTGAAAGGCCGCCGAAAGTGAGGCGCAAGAGCCGACGGCCAGGATGGTGCCCGTAACCCGTCCAGCCAGTCCTGGAGGCGCGATGTACGCACGGATCCTCGGCACGCTCACCCTCACCGACGGCCTGCGCACCGTCACCCCGCGGGCCCCGAAGCAGCGTCAGCTCCTGTCCCTGCTGCTGCTCCACGCCGGGCAGGTCGTCACCGTGGACGAATGCGTGGACGAGCTGTGGGCGGACTCGCCCCCGCTCAGCGCCCACTCCACACTCCAGACGTACGTGATGCAGATACGCAAGACCCTCAGAAGCGCCGCGGCCGACACCGGCGCCCCGGCGGAGATGTACCTGGAGACCCGTGACCGCGGCTACCTCCTCGCCGTCGGCCCCGGCCAGCTGGACCTGCACCAGTTCGAGAAGCTCGTCGAGCAGGCGTCCCTCGCCCGGATCGTCGGCGACCACACCCGCGAGTCCGAACTGCTGCACCGGGCCCTCGGACTGTGGTCGGGCAGGGCGCTCGCCGACGTGACCTGCGGACCGCTGCTGCGCACCCGGCTCAGCGGACTGCGCGAGACCTGGCTGGGCGCCCTCGAACAACGCATCGACGCCGACCTGCGGATCGGCCGTCACCACCGGCTCATCGGCGAACTCCGCGTGCTCACCCGCCAATACCCCACCTACGAGAACCTGCACGCCCAGCTGATGATCGCCCTCTCCCGGTCCGGGCGCACCGCCGACGCCCTGGAGGTGTTCGCCCGGCTCCGCCGCACCTTCAGCACCGAACTCGGCCTGGAGCCCTCGGCCCGGATGCGGGACCTGCACGCCGATCTGCTCAACTCCGTGCCCGTGACGGAGTCCGTGTACCTGCCGGGGCCGGACAGCACGCCCGTACCGCTGCGCCCGGCCGGCTGACCACCGGGCGCGACGCGTACGCGTGGAGCCGGACTCCATGCCCGCTCCACCGGAACCGGCGACGGTGGCCCGGACCCCGGCGCCCGACCGGCGCCCACGAAGCACAGGAGGAAGACCGTGACACGGACCGCACCTCCGGACACCGAAACCGTGTCCGCCCTGGACTACGCGGCCATCACCCAGTTCTACGCCGGGCACGCGCAGCTGCTGGACGCCGGCCGGGCGGAGGAGTGGGCCGAGCAGTTCACCGAGGACGGCACGTTCGCCCAGAACGTCAAGCCCGGTGTCAAGCGCGGCCGGGTGGACATCGCCGCCGGCATGCGCAAGGGCATCGACGCGCTCGCCGCGCGCGGTCTGACCCGCCGCCACTGGTTCGGCATGGTCGCCGCCGAGCCCGTCGAGCCCGGCGTCGTCCGCACCCGCTACTACGCCGTCGTGTTCGAGACCCCGAAGGGCGGCGAACCCCGGCTGTACCTGAGCACGACCGCCGAGGACGTCCTGGAGCGCCGTGCCGGGACCTGGTTCGTCCGCAGCCGCTACATCAGCCACGACGGCGCCGAGACCGTCACCGGACGCGAAGCCGTCGCCGGAGCCGGGGCATGAGCGGCCTGTTCGACCCGGTGCGGCTGGGCGGCCTCACCCTGCCGAACAGGCTCGTCATGTCCCCGATGGGCCGCGGCCGTACCACCGCCGACGGCACACCGCTGCCCGTCATGGCCGAGTACTACGCGCAGCGCGCCGCCGCCGGACTCATCATCAGCGAGGCGACCCACCCGAGCCCGGTCGCCGTCGGCCACGCCCACAGCGTCCGGCTGCACACCGCCGAACAGGCCCGCGCCTGGGCCCGGATCGTCGACGCCGTGCACGACGCGGGCGGGCGGATGTACCTCCAGATCATGCACGCGGGCCGGGTCAGCCACCCCGACCTGCACGGCGAGACCCCCGTGGCGCCGTCCGCCGTCCGGGCCGACGGCATCGCCCGAGTCTTCGACGGCAAGCCCGCCTACCCGGTACCGCGGCCCCTGACCCGCGACGACATCGCCGTCACGATCGAGGACTTCGTGCGCTGCGCCCGCACCGCCGTCGGCATCGGCTTCGACGGCGTCGAGATCCACGGCGCCAACGGCTATCTGCTGCACCAGTTCCTGTCGCCGGTGACCAATGTGCGCGAGGACGAGTACGGCGGCGACGCCGAGGGCCGCGTCCGGTTCCCGGCCGAGGTCTCCCGGGCCGTCGCCGCGGAGATCGGGCCGGAACGCACCGGCATCCGGCTCTCCCCGGGCTTCGCGCTCAACGACATGTCCGAGCCGGACCGGGCCGACGTGTACCCGGTCCTGCTGGACGCGCTCGCCGCTCTCGGACTCGGCCATGTCCACTTCGTCGCGGGCAGCGATGTGGACCTCGTCCACGAGCTGGGCCGACGGTGGCCGCACACCGTCGTCGTCAACGCCGGCACCGGACCGCTCGACACCGACGGCACGCTCGCCGCCGCCGACCGGGCCCTCGCCGACGGCGCCGGCCTCCTGTCCTTCGGCCGTCAGTTCCTCGCCAACCCCGACCTGCCCGAGCGGCTGCGCACCCGCGCCCCGCTCAACGCCTGGAACCCGCGGTTCTTCTACGAGGGCGGCGGCCAGGGCTACACCGACTATCCGGTCCTCGCCGCCAGCGCGGCGGGCACCTCGAGCTGACCGGGCACCCGCCGTACGCCACCGCGCCGGCGGGCCGCCCCACGACCACCCGCCCACGAGCATCCACCCCGAGGAGACCACCATGGCCGTCGTGTTCGTCAACAAGCTCACCCTGATCGGCGACGCCGAGGAGTTCGAGACCCTCTACGAGGCCGTCGGAGCCTTCATGGAGACCCAGCCGGGCCTCATCCGCTACTCCCTCGTACGGTCCACCAAGGACGACTCCGTCTACTTCAACATCGCCGAGTGGGACGACGAGGACACCTTCCGCAAGGCCCTCGCGGAGCCGGAGTTCCGCCGCCGGCTCGACGCGCTCACCGGGCTCATCAAGGGCGAGCCGCACCTGAGCCTGCCGGTGCGAGAGGGCCGGGCCGCCCAGGTCTGAGCCGGACGGGACCGCGGGCCGGCGCGTACGCCACGCGCCGGCCCGCGGTGTCCCGAGGGGACGCTCAGCGCACACCACCGTCCACGCGCAGCACCTGACCGTTGACGTACCCGCTCTCCGGCGAGGCCAGGAACAGCACCGCCTGGGCCACCTCGTCGCCCGTACCGGGACGCCCGGTCGCGAGCGACGGGGCGAGCTTCGGCCACAGCGCCTCGTTGCCGATGAGCGCCTTGCCCATGCCGGAGTCGATGTAGCCCGGCGCCACGCAGTTCACGGTCACCCCGTCCGCGGCCAGCTCCAGCGCGGCGACGGCGGTGAACGCCTCGACGGCCGCCTTCGACGCGCAGTACGCCACGGCGCCCGGCATGGCCCGCGAACCCAGGAGGGAGGACATGGTGACGACCCGGCCGCCCGGGGTCTCACGCACGTACGGCAGGGCCGCCCGCACGGTGTGGAACACGCCGTGCAGGTTCGTGTCGACGACCTCGTTCCAATGCTCCACGGACAGCGCGGCGATCGGGCCCGGGCGGCTCAGGCCCGCGTTCGCCACCACGATGTGCGGACCCCCGTACCGCTCGTGGACCGTGTCCATCAGCGCCGTCACCGAGTCCGGTGCGGTCACGTCCGCCTTCAGCGCGATCAGCCCGTCGCCCGGGTCGTCCGGGACCTCCCGTGCGGCCACCACGACGGTGGCGCCCGCACCGGCGAGCGCGAGCGCCACGTCCCGGCCGAGCCCCCGGGTCCCCCCGGTGACGACGGCGGTCCTGCCACGCAGTTTCATCTCTCCTCCACAGCTCCGGCTTCGGGACGTCGCCGAGCATGCGCGGCACGGCTCGCGCCTCGGCGGAGGAGGGCTGGAGAAGCCCCGGTGCGGGGAACCGCCCGCGGGCGTCGTCCAGCGCACCTGGAGTCCCGCTCCAGCGGGCGCCGGAACGCTGCGGGACATGGACACCTCCGTAGGGCGGCGCCCGGAGCCGTACCAGCCGTCAGGCCGGGCTGCGCAGGGGGCGGCCGCCGTTGAAGGCGACCATCTCGCGCATCGCCGGCGCCGACTCGATACGGGCGCCGGGCGCGCCGCCGCGCGCCTCGTGATAGGCGCGGTGGAGGTTGCCGACCAGCCGCTCGCGGTCCAGCAGGGCGGCGAACGCGCCCTCGTCGGCGCGCTTCGCCGTCTCCAGGGGGCTCAGTCCGTCCGCGAGACCCCGCTCGGCGAGCGCCGCGACCCAGCGCAAGTAGTCCTCGGTGAACGCGAGCAGTTCGGGCCCGCCGACGGGGCCGTGCCCCCCGACGACGACCAGCGGATCGAGCTCCCGCAGCCGGGCGAGCGCCGCGAGGGACCCGGCGAGCGAACCCATCAGCACGAACGGCGCGGCCCCGGAGAACACCAGGTCGCCCGCGAACAGCACCCGCCGCTCGGGCAGCCACACCACCAGGTCGTCCGAGGTGTGCGCCACACCGGGATGGATCAGCTGCGCGGTGGTGCCGCCGAGATGCAGGGTGGCGCCCTCGCACACGGTCAGCGCCGGCAGCACGGTCGGGGTGCGGCCCCACTCGACCTGCGGCCACATCGACTGCAACGCCGTGCCCTTGCGCACCAGTTCGGCGGGACCGGCCTCATGGCTGACCAGCAGCGTGTGCGGGCCGGAGAACACGTGGTTGCCGAAGGTGTGGTCGCCGTGGTGGTGGGTGCTCACCAGAATCCGGCGCGGGCCCGGCGCCAGCGAGTCCACGGCGTCGCGCAGCGCGAGCGCCCGTTTCTCGGTGGCCGCCGTGTCGACGACGAGGACCGTGTCCCCGCCCACGACGATCCCGGCGTTGTTCACACACCAGCCGGCCGGTTCCTGCACATACGCGTGCACCCCGTCGGCCACCGTCACCACTGTTCCCGGCATGACCCCTCCACCTGTCCCGCACCACCTCGGCTCCCTGCCCGTCCATTGGGCCGACACCCGGTGGAGCGCCGCTGGAGACGTCACGGAAACCACTTGTGAAGGACCGCACCAGGCGAAGAGAGGAGCCACGATGGAATTCGGCGTGCTCGGGGGACTGTCCGTCGAGGACAGCGATGGCCGCCATCTGCCCACCGCGCCCAAGCAGCGCCAGCTGCTCGGGCTGCTGCTGCTCCACGCGGGCGAGGTCATGCCCGTCCGTACCTGTGTGACCGAGATCTGGGGCGAGCATCCACCGCCCAGCGCGGCCACCACCCTGCAGACGTACGTGATGCACCTGCGCCGGCTGCTGGCCCGCATGCCGTCCATCGGCTCCCGCGAGGCCGCCCACGACCGGCTCAGGACGACCGGGCACGGCTACCTCATCGTGGTACGGCCCGAGGAACTCGACCTGCTCAGGTTCGAGCAGCTCGTCGAGCAGGCGGGCCGCGCCGCCGGCGACGACGCCACCGTGGCGCGGCTGCTGCGCGGCGCCCTCGCCCTGTGGAACCGGCCCGTCCTCGCCGACGTGCGCACCGGACCGGTGCTCCAGTCCGCCGTCACCCACTGGGAGCGGCGCCGCCTGGAGGTCCACGAGATGTACCTCGACGTGCGGCTCCGGCTAGGACGCCATCGCGACGTGCTCGCCGAACTGGCCGTCCTCACCCGCCGCCACCCCACCCACGAGGCCCTGCACGCCCGCTACATGACCGCGCTCCACCAGACCGGCCGGGTCGGTGACGCGCTCGACGTCGCGTCCCGGCTCACCAGCCGGCTCGCCCGCGACCTGGGCGTCGCGCCCGGCCCCGCGATCGGGCGGCTGCAGGCCGCCATCCGGCGCGGCGGCGGTGTCGCCGTCCCCCGTCCGCCCGCCCTACCGTCCGCCCCCGGCCGGCGCCGGGCGTAAGGAGGCCATCCCGTGCCCGTACCCCTGCAACGCGACCCCGACCTGACCCGCGCCGTGCTCACCCACTGGTTCGGCACCCGCTCCGCCGAGATCGGCGCGGTCGAGCTCGGACCGGTCACCGTGCCGAAGGAGGCCGGCTTCTCCGGTGAGATCCTGCTGTTCGACGCCGAGTGGACCGAGGCCGGCACCCGCCGGCGGCGGGCGCTCGCGGCCCGGGTCGCCCCGACCCGGCACCGAGTCTTCCCCGAGGACTTCTGGGACGACCAGGTACGGCTGCTGAGGCTGCTCGGCGACACCGGCCTGCCCGTACCGCGGGTGCTGTGGGACGAGCCCTCCGCCGCGTACCTGGGCGCGCCGTTCCTCGTCATGGAACGCGTCGACGGACAGGTGCCCGCCGATCTGCCCTCCTACCACCGGCAGGGGTGGCTCACCCGGCTGCCGCCCGCGGACCGGGCCGCCGTGTGGAACGCGGGAGTGGACGTGCTCGCCGCCGTCCACCGCCTCGACCCGAAGGAGACCGGCGCCGGCTTCCTCGACCGGCCCGAGTTCGGCCCCACCGGCTCCGCGCAACTGCTGGGGCACTTCACGCATCACCTCGACTTCTACGGGGTCGCCGACGACAACACGGCCGCGGCGGCCGCCCTCGACTGGCTGCGCGCCCACGTGCCCGACGACGAGGGGCCGGTGTCGCTGCTCTGGGGCGACGCCCGGATCGGCAACATCGTCTACGCCGGGACGCGGCCCGCCGCGCTGCTCGACTGGGAGATGGCGGCACTGGGGCCCGCCGAGGCCGACCTCGCCTGGTACCTGCACATGGACCGGCATCTCAGCGAGGGCATCGGCGCGCCCCGGCTTCCCGGACTGCCGGGCCGGGCCGAGACCGTGGCCCGCTGGGAGGAGCGCGTCGGGCGCACCGCGCGGGACCTTCCGTACCACGAGGTGTTCGCCGCGTACCGGTTCTGCGTCGTCACCGCGCGCGTGGCCCGGCTGCTCGACGAGAGCGGCATCCTGCCGCCCGGCACCGACTTCCCGCTGCACCGCAACGCGACCGCGCTGCTGGCGAAGGTGCTGGAGGAGAACGCCCAGGGAGCCTCCTCCAGAGGATATGGACCCGCCCTCCAGCGACGACCGACAGCCTGAGCGGGCAAGGGAGGAGCTACAGACCCATGGCGATCGATGACGAACTGTTCCGCGCGATGTTCAGCGCACACCCGGCCGCGGTCTGCGTTGTCACCGCCGCGGGCGCCGACGGCCGGCCGAGCGGTCTGACGACCAGCGCCGTCACCTCCGTGTCGATGGAACCGCCGTTGCTGCTCGTGTGCGTGGGCACCGGGTCGCGGACCCTCGCTGCCATCCGGCACTCGGGCGGCTTCGCGGTCAACTTCCTCGCCGTGCACAACGAACGGCTCTCGGAGCGCTTCGCCGGCAAGAGCACCGAGAAGTTCGCCGGGCTCGACTGGCGGCCCTCCGGACGTGCCGCCGAAGCGCCGCTGCTGCCCGCGTACCACCTCAGCGCCGCCGCCGAGTGCCTCGTGCACCAGGAGATACCGGCCGGCGACCACTGTGTGTTCCTGGGCCGGATCGAGGGCGCCGTCGTGCACGGCCGCGCGCCGATGCTCTACCACGAACGCGACTACATCCATCTGCCCGTACCCGCCCTGTCCGGGACCGCGACGGCCGACTAGCCGGCCGTCGCGGTCCGGGGGCCCCAGCCGTGCCGCACGCACCGTCCGTCCAGCCATCACATCGAGGGGACTCCATGAAGTTCGGCATCAACCTCTTCCCCACCGTGGGACCCGCGGAGAAGTCCGCCGGACAGCACTTCGAGGAGTCGCTCCGGCTGGCCGAACTCGCCGACGAACTGGGCTTCCACCACGTCAAGACCGTCGAGCACTACTTCCACGAGTACGGCGGCTACAGCCCGGACCCGGTGACCTTCCTCGCCGCCGCTGCGGCCCGCACCCGCCGCGTCCGCCTCGTCACCGGCGCCGTACTGCCCGTCTTCACGCACCCGCTGAAGCTCGCCGGCAAGCTCGCCATGCTCGACAACATCTCCCGGGGCCGCCTGGACGTCGGCTTCGGACGGGCGTTCCTGCCCGACGAGTTCACCGCCTTCGAGGTCTCGATGGACGAGAGCCGGGCCCGCTTCGACGAGGGCGTCGAGGCCGTCCGCCGGCTCTGGGCGGAGGAGGATGTCGTCTGGGAGGGCACCTTCCACCGCTTCGGCCCGGTCACCATGCTTCCGCGCACCTGGCAGCGCCCGCATCCGCGCATCCTCGTCGCCACCGCGAAGACGCCCGCGTCCGCGGAGGCGGCGGGCCGCGCAGGGCACGGCGTGATGCTGGTCCCCTCCATCAACCCCCGCGAACAGGTGCAGAGGACGCTCGCCCTGTACCGCGACGCCGCCTCCGCCGCGGGCTTCAAGCCCACCGAGGAGGACATCCACATGAGCTACAACTGCTACCTCGCCGAGGACGGGCAGGAGGCCCGCGAGAAGGGCAGGCAGGCCTCCGAGCGGGCCAACCAGGCCCTCGCGTCCGCGGTGTCCGCGTGGCGCGAGACCCGCAGCACCGACTACCCCGGCTACGAGAAGATCGTCGAGAAGGCGGGCCGCGGCGACTTCGACCGCTCCGTCGCCGAACGCAAGGCGCTCGTCGGCACCCCCGACGAGGTACGGGCCGCGATCGACGAGATCCGCGGCTGGTTCGGCGACTTCACGATCAGCCTCCAGGTCATCTCCGGTGCCATGCCCTTCGAGGAGTCGGCCCGCACCATGCGCCTGTTCGCCGAGCACCTGCTGCCGCACTACGCGTCGAACGACTGAGGACGGACCGCCGATGGTTTCCCTGCGCACCGAGCACGGCCGCACCGGCCCGGGCGACGGCACCGGCGGCGAGGACCGTACGTCCCGCGCCCGCACGGCCCGTTCGGACAAGGCCGGCGGGCCGGGCCGGAAGGCGGTGGGCGATGCCGACGCGGCGTCCGCGCGGCCCCGCCCCCGCCCGCTTCGCTGGGTGGCCGCCGCGGCGGGCCTCGTCCTGTTGGCGATGGCCCTCAACGCCCTGGTCACGAACGACGCGTTCCGCTGGGACGTGGTCGCCAAGTACCTCTCCGCGGAATCGGTGCTCGCCGGACTCGGCACCACGCTGTGGCTGACCGCGGTCGCCTTCACCGGCGGCTTCGTCCTCGGCACCGTGCTCGCCGTGATGCGGCTGTCCCGCAACCCGGTCCTCGTGACACTGAGTTTCGGCTACACCTGGCTGTTCCGCTCCGTGCCGATGCTCGTGCAACTGCTGTTCTGGTACAACATCTCGCTTCTGTATCCCGAGTTGTCGCTCGGCATCCCGTTCGGGCCCGCGTTCACCGAGTTCTCCACCGAGCGGCTGATCAGCGGTCTGACGGCCGCCGTCATCGGGCTGGTTCTCCACGAAGCCGGGCAGCTGGCCGAGATCGTCAGGGCCGGCATCCTGTCCGTCGGCCGCGACCAGACCGAGGCCGCGGAGGCCCTCGGCCTCGGCGGCTGGCGGACCTTCCGCCGGGTCGTGCTGCCGCAGGCCATGCCCGCGATCCTGCCGCCCGCCGGCAGTCAGATCATCGGGCTGCTCAAAGGCACCTCCATCGTCAGCGTCATCGCCGTGCAGGACCTGCTGTACGCGACCCAGCTGATCTACAACCGCAACTACCTGGTCATCCCGCTGCTCTTGGTGGCCACGCTCTGGTACCTGCTGCTGACCACGCTGCTCAGCGTCGTCCAGCACTTCGTCGAACGCCGCTACGCCACGGGGGACCGAGGATGATCGAGGCAGTCGGTGTCCACAAGTCGTTCGGCGGGCTGACCGTGCTGGACGACGTCTCCCTCACCGTTCCCGAGTCCACCGTCACCTGTGTCATCGGCCCCTCCGGGTCGGGCAAGAGCACCCTGCTGCGGTGCGTCAACCGGCTGGAGCGCATCGACGCGGGACGCATCGTCGTCGACGGCGAACTCGTCGGCTACGAGTGGCGTGGCGACCGGCTCTACGAGCGTCCGCGCCGCGCGGTCGCCCGGCAGCGGACCCGTACCGGCATGGTCTTCCAGAACTTCCGGCTCTTCCCCCACATGACGGTCCTCGGCAACGTCACCGAGGCCCCGCGCGCCCTTCTCGGGCTGAGGCGCGCCGCGGCCGAGGAACGGGCCCGCGACCTGCTGGCCCGGGTCGGCCTCGCCGGGAAGGAGACCTCCCGTCCGCATCAGCTCTCCGGCGGGGAGCAGCAGCGGGCCGCGATCGCGCGGGCCCTCGCCATGGAGCCGAGAGCGATGCTGTTCGACGAGCCGACCAGCGCGCTCGACCCCGAACTCACCCGGGAGGTGCTGACGGTGATCCGGGAACTCGCCGACGGCGGGATGACGATGATCGTCGTCACGCACGAGATGCGGTTCGCCCGGGACATCGCCGACCAGGTCGTCTTCATGGACAACGGCCGGGTGGTCGAGACGGGCCCGCCGGAGGAGGTTCTCGACGCCCCGCGCCACGACCGCACGGCCCGTTTCCTGGCGCAGAACTGACGCGGAGACAGCGCCGCCCGCAGCCGACGGGAGACCGCGCCGCCCGCAACCGACGGGAGACCGCGCCCGGTTCCCCCACGTGCCACCGTGCCCACCCGTCCCAGAACAGAGCCCAGCACCGTCGAGGAGGCACCATGTCCCGAACCCCGGCCGCGCGCCCCACGGGCGTGCGCGGACGTCGCCCGCGCACCCGTCGGGCTCTCGCCGCGACCACCCTGTTCACCCTGCTCCTCGCGGCCTGCGGCTCCGGTACGGAGGAGATCCCCGAGGACACCCGGGCTGCCGACCTGGGACGCGAGGACGTCGTCTCGGCGGTCCACGAGGAATCCGCCATCTCCGCTTCGCTGCCCGCGAAGCTGCGCGAGTCGGGGGTGCTGCGCATCGCATCCGGCATCGGCGTGCCCCCCGTCGCGTTCAGCCCCGAGGACGGCGGCCCGCCGCGCGGCGTCGACATCGACGTCTCCGAGGCCGTGGCCCGCGTCCTCGGACTGAAGGTGGAGCGCAAGCACGTCAGCGGCGCGTCCCTCATCACCGGCCTGAACGCCGGCCGCTACGAGCTGGGCACCGCGAACCTGGCCGTGACCGAGGAGCGCAAGCAGGTGCTCGACTTCGTTCTCTACGTCACCGACGGCACCGGCTTCGCCGTGCGGGACGACAGTGAGCTGACGAGGATCGAGGACCTCGGTCAGCTCTGCGGACTGCGCGTCGGCACGGGCACGGGGACGACGTTCGAGGCGGACCTCGAGGCGGCGAGCAAGGAATGCGCGGCCGACGGCGAGGAGCCGATCGCGATCAGTACCTACCCGGACGCGGCCGCGCACTTCCTCGCGTTGCGCCAGGGCCGGGTGGACGCCCTGATGACCACGGCCAGTGTGCTGCGCTACGCGGCCACCCAGCAGCCGGACCTGCGCTACCTCAACGAGATCGAGCGCAAGAACATCGGTCTCGCCGTCAAGAAGGGCTCCCCGCTCGCCGAACCCCTGAAGCGGGCGGTGAACCGGCTCATCGAGGACGGCACGTACGCGAAGATCCTCAAGAAGTGGCAGCTGGAACCGGCGGCCGTCGAGAAGTCGGTCGTCAACCCCCCGGCGCGGCCCTGACCGGGCGACAGGGACAAGAAGGCCAGAGGACAAGGGGACAAGGGGACAAGAGGAGACAGAGGGCGGGCCGCTGCCAACCAGCGGCCCGCCCCGGCCGTTTCGCCACCGCGCCACCGCGCCACCGCGCCACCGCGCCACCGCGCCACCGCGCCACCCGCGCGGCGCGGTCACCCGGACTCCGGCCCTCCCGCGCCCGCGCCCGCACCCGTGAACTCCACGATCGCGCAGCTCCAGGTGAAACCGGCGCCGACCCCGAACAGCAGGCCCAGTTCACCGGCGCGCGCCCGGCCCGACTCGGCGAGGAACGCGAGGCCCGCGAACTGGTCGCCGGCCCCGAGGTGACCGACCGAGCGGCCCCACCGCCAGGTGGTGCGCTCCTCCGGGATGCTCCAGCGGCGCAGGAACGTCGAATTCAGCCGTCCGCGCCCGAAGTTCGGCAGCACGAACCAGGAGAGGTCGGCGAGCGTGCAGTCCGCCTCGGCGAGTGCCCGCTTCAGCGTCTCGTCCTGCCCGGCCGTGATCCGGGCGACGCTGTACGACCGCCCCGTGTCCTCGATGAACGCCCGTTGCAGCAGCCCCAGATCGATGGGCTGCCGGACCGCGAACGGCACCGGCGAGAACGGGTCCCGCCCCCGGTGCATCTGCTCGAGGTCGGCCTCCGACACGGTCACGAGGCTGCGCAGCCGCGCGAAGCCCGCGCGCCCCCGGCCGAGGACGAGCGCGGTGCCCGCGTCCCCGTACACGGTGCCGGGGTCGCTGCGCCAGCGGTCGAAGCCCGGTGCGCCGAACACGTCGCCGGTGGTCAGCAGCCCGGCCGTGCGGCCGGGCGCGC
The DNA here is from genome assembly GCF_007829875.1 of Streptomyces capillispiralis. Classification (NCBI taxonomy): domain Bacteria; kingdom Bacillati; phylum Actinomycetota; class Actinomycetes; order Kitasatosporales; family Streptomycetaceae; genus Streptomyces; species Streptomyces capillispiralis. Next base: position 6,867,292 of record NZ_VIWV01000001.1, read on the forward strand.
CGGTGAGATAGCCGGACGCGAGTTCCAGCGCGGCCATGCCCCCGTTGGAGAGCTGCCTGATCTCGATCGCGGGGCATCGGTTGCCGAGCGCGTACCGCTGGATGTACGAGGCGGGGGCCCACAGGTCGTGCCCCTGGTGCTGCACGGTCGCGTGCAGCACCAGATCGATGTCGGTGGGATGCGTATCGGTACGCTCCATCACCTGCCGTGCCGCGCCCACCGCGAGTTCGGGCGCCGACGCGCCCGTCGACACCGCCACGGAGGCGATCCCGCTGCGGGCCGCGGTGCGCTCGTCGCACCGCCCGTCCCGCAGCGCCTGAGCCACGGTGGTCCTGCCCTCCAGGTGCACGGCGGCCCCGGCGATGTACAGGTCGTCGAACCTCATGTCCCGATGCCCTTTCACCGGCTGTCCAGGGGAACTCCGCGGACACCGACGGCCGCCGGTCCGGGTGGTGCCCGGCCCGGCGGCCGTCGTTCCGCCCGCGGCGCACCGGGGCGACGGGTCGCGTGCCTCCGGCTGGGGACAACACTCCGGCCGGTCGGTGGACGAGCGGTCCAGAACGGCTGGAACGGCCCGGCCCGGCGCCGCTCCGGGACGGCACGGGCGCCGTGCGGGAGCCGCGCCGCCCGGCCGCGGCCGTTGTGCCCGGGGTCGACCGCGGCTCCAGGCAGCGCCCCCACCATGGCGGGACAGCGAAGAGAGGAGACCCGCCGTGACCGCACCGCAGCCGGCCGTACTGCTGTTCCCGGGACAGGGCGCGCAGCAGCCCGGCATGGGCGTCGGCCTGTACCACGCCCACCCGGGCTTCCGGACCCGCATGGACGAGGTCCTGGAACTGTGGCATGCGCACGGGTTCGACCTGCGCGCCGACTGGCTCGCCGCCCGCACCGGCCCGGAGGCCGACGGTCCGCGCACCGCGCAGCCGCTGCTGTTCTCGCTCGACTGGGCTGTCGGCCGGACGGTCCTCGACGCCGGGGTGCGGCCGGCGGCCCTGCTCGGGCACAGCGTCGGAGAGGTCGCCGCGGCCACCCTCGCCGGCGTCTTCGACCCGGCCGACTCCGTGGCCCTGATGGCGGACCGCATCGCCCAGCTCGACGGCACCCCGCCGGGCGGCATGCTCGCCGTGCGGGCGGGCCCCGACGAGGTCGCCCCGTACACCACGGACGAGGTCGTCGTCGGCGCCGTCAACGCGCCCCGCCAGGTGCTGCTCGCCGGCCCCGAGGACGGTCTGCGCACCGCCGAGGAGAAGCTGCGCGCCGACGGCTTCACCTGCCGCAGGGCTCGCGCGCTCAACCCGTTCCACAGCCCGGTGCTCACCTCGGCGGCCCTGCGCGCGCTGCCGCTGCTCGCCTCGGTGCCGGTCCGTCGGCCCCGGCTGGCGCTGTACTCCGCCTACGAGCCCGGGCCCCTGACCTATGAACAGGCCAGGGACCCGCGGTTCTGGGCGCTCCAGCCCGCGCGTCCCGTGCTGTTCGGGCCGGCGCTCGACCTGCTGCTCGCCGAGCGGGACGTGGTGCTCGCGGAAGCGGGCCCCGGACAAGGGCTCACCGCGCTCGCGCGCCGTCATCCGCGGGTCGCGAAGGGGGGTGCCCGGGCGGTCGGTCTGCTGCCCGCGCGCCCCGGCGCACCCGACGCCGAGCGCGCAACCTTCGACAGGGCCCTCGCCGAACTCGCGAGCGCACCCGCAGGACCGGCCGCCGCACCGGCCGCCGACGCGGCGGCACAGGTGTCCAGGCCGGTTCGAGCGGGTCTCCAGACCGGCTTGACACGGTTGCGACCAGGGACCGGAGCGCCGGTTCCCGCCGACAGCGAGTGAGGATGCCCATGGAACGACGCGTCGTCATAACCGGAATCGGTGCGGTGGCGCCCGGGGGAACAGGGATCAAGAGGTACTGGGATCTGCTGTCGACCGGGCGGACGGCCACCCGCACCATCTCCCTCTTCGATGCCTCCCCGTACCGCTCCCAGGTCGCGGCCGAGGTGGACCTCCAGCCCGCGGCGGCCGGACTCTCCCCGCAGGAGGAGCGCAGGCTCGACCGCGCGGGCCAGTTCGCGCTGGTCGCCGCCCGGGAGGCGCTGGCCGACTCCGGCCTCGACCTCACGACCCCCCAGGCCGCGCGCACGGGAGTGTCGCTCGGCTGCGCGGTGGGCTGCACCACGTCGATGGAGAACGAGTACGTCGTCCTGAGCGACGGCGGCGCCCACTGGCTCGTCGACCCCGCGTACGCCGTGCCCCGGCTCTACGACCACTTCGTGCCGAGCTCGCTGGCCGCCGAACTGGCCCGCGAGGTCGGCGCCAGGGGCCCGGTGTCGCTGGTCTCCGACGGCTGCACCTCGGGCCTCGACGCCGTCGGGCACGGTGCCGATCTGATTCGCGAGGGCAGCGCCGACGTCATCGTCGCGGGCGGCACCGACGCGCCGATCTCCCCGATCACCCTCGCCTGCTTCGACGCCATCAAGGCGACCACGCCCCGCAACGACGACCCCGGGCACGCCTCCCGCCCCTTCGACAACACCCGCAACGGGCTCGTCCTCGGCGAGGGCGCCGCGGTGCTGATCCTGGAGGAACTGGAGCACGCACGCGGCCGCGGCGCCCGGATCTACGCCGAGGTCGCCGGATTCGGCACACGCAGCAACGCCTACCACATGACCGGACTGCGCTCGGACGGCGCGGAGATGGCCGAGGCGATCCGGGCCGCGCTCGCGGAGGCGCGGCTCGCTCCCGGGCAGATCGACTACGTCAACGCGCACGGCTCCAGCACCAAGCAGAACGACCGGCACGAGACCGCCGCGTTCAAGACGTCGCTCGGCGAGCACGCCCACCGGGTCCCCGTCAGCTCCATCAAGTCGATGATCGGGCACTCGCTCGGCGCGATCGGCGCGCTCGAACTCGTCGCGTGCGTCCTCGCGATGGACAACGGCCTGATCCCGCCGACCGCGAACCTGCACGAGCCCGACCCGCTGTGCGACCTCGACTACGTTCCGAACACCGCGCGGGAGGCCCGGGTCGACTCCGTGCTCAGCGTCGGCAGCGGCTTCGGCGGTTTCCAGAGCGCCGTCGTCCTCGCCCGTCCCGAGAGGAGTGGCGCGTGACGGCCACCGCCACCCGCCCCGTGATCACCGGCCTCGGCGTGGCCGCCCCCACCGGCCTCGGCGCCGACGCCCACTGGTCGGCCGTCGTCGAGGGCGCGAACGGCATCGCGGAGATCACCCGTTTCGACGCCTCCGGTTACCGGGTGCGGCTCGCCGGCGAGGTGCCCGGCTTCGAGGCCGCCGCGCACATCCCGAGCCGGCTGCTGCCACAGACCGACCACATGACCCGCCTCGCCCTGTACGCGGCGGACGAGGCCCTGAAGGACAGCGGCATCGATCTCACCGCCCTCTCCCCCTACGAGGCGGGCGTCTCCTCGGCCTCGTCGATGGGCGGCTTCGAGTTCGGCCAGCGCGAGCTGCAGAACCTGTGGAGCAAGGGCGGCCAGTTCGTCAGCGCGTACCAGTCCTTCGCCTGGTTCTACGCCGTCAACACCGGCCAGATCTCGATCCGGCACGGGATGAAGGGACCGAGCAGCGCCGTCGTCACCGACCAGGCCGGCGGCCTCGACGCGATCGGGCACGCGCGGCGGCAGATCCGCAAGGGCACGAAGGTGATGCTCGCGGGCGGGGTCGACGGCGCCCTGTGCCCGCTCGGCCTCGCGGGTCAGCTCGCCTCCGGCCGGCTCAGCACCGAGGACCGCCCCGATCGCGCGTACCTGCCCTTCGACGAGGCGGCCTCGGGCCATGTCCCGGGCGAGGGAGGCGCGTACCTGGTCCTGGAGGACCCGGTGTCCGCCGAGGAGCGCGGTGCCCGCGTGTACGGCGAACTCGCCGGGTACGCGGCCACGTTCGACCCCGATCCGCGCGCCCCCGGGGCCGACGGTCTGGAGCGCGCGATCCGCGCCGCCCTGGCGGACGCGGACCGCACGCCCGACGCCATCGCCGTCGTCTTCGCGGACGCGGCCGGCGTACCCGACGCGGACCGTGCCGAAGCGGCCGCGCTGGCCGCGGTGTTCGGCCCCCGCGGGGTGCGGGTCGCGGTACCGAAGGCGCAGACCGGCCGCCTGTACGCGGGCGGTGCCGCCCTCGACGTGGTGTCCGCGCTGCTCGCCCTGCGCGACGGCAGCATCCCCCCGACCGCGCACGTCACCTCGGTCGCCGCGGACTGCCCCGTGGACCTGGTGACGGGCGAGGCGCGCCCGCTCCTCGGTGACGCGGCACTGGTCCTGGCCCGCGGTGAAGGCGGCTTCAACGCCGCCGCGGTGGTCACGCGCACGAGCTGAACCGCCGCGGCCCCGGAACCACGGGACCACCCGAACCATCGGCACGACCGGTGAACCCACCCACGCGTACGAAACCAACGGAAGGAACCCACCATGAGCGCCAACGGGGTCACGGCACTGAGCATCGACGACTTCACCCGTATCCTGCGCGAGTCGGCCGGCGAGGACGAGGGTGTCGACCTGAGCGGAGACATCGCCGACGTGTCGTTCACGGACCTCGGCTACGACTCCCTCGCCCTGCTGGAGGTGGCCGGCCGTATCACCCGCGCCTACGGGGTCGCCCTTCCCGACGAGGACCTGGACGGCGCCGAGACCCCCCGGGCCTTCGTCGAACTGGTCAACGCGTCCCTGTCGGGAAGCTGAACGGGAACACGGAGCGGGGCCCCGGATCTCCGGGGCCCCGCCCTTTCCGTTCGCGCGACGTCAAAGGGACACGGCGCGTTCCGCGGCCTCCTTGGCCAGGGTGAGGGTGGCCCTGCTGTTCCTGCCGAGGGCCTGGCGCACGAGGTCGCGGGCCGTGTCCAGAGTGGCCTCGGGGCCCAGCAGCTCCCGCACCCGCTCGGGGCGCAGGACGACCGTGTGGTGCGAGGTGGCGCGCACCCCGTGCTCGGTCGGCTCGACGGTCCAGCGGCCCGTGTGCGCGGCCATCAGCGGCGGCACCTGGATCTGCTTGTACACGAGCCGGTCCGGCGCGAACCCGACGCGTACCGACTTGGTCGTGTGCACCGAACCGTCGGCGGCACGGGTGTCCATCTCCACCGTCTGCAGGTCGTCGCCGGGCTCGGTCAGCACGAGCCTGCTCACATGCGGCAGCCGCTCCTCCCACAGGTCGGCCCGCCACAGGAAGTCGTACACCTCCTGCCCCGAGCCCGAGATGTCGACGTGATCGGCGAACGACAGCAACGCCCCCGGCTCCGCTGCCAGGGACTCGGCCACCGCCTTCAGCGCGGCCAGCTCGGAGCCGCTGTTGGTGTCGACGGCGCGCTCCACCCACGCGCGGTCCGCCGGGTCGTCGTCGACGACGGTGAAGTCGTGCAGCAGCACGACACTGCTGCCGCCCGGCGCGGCCTCGATGATCCATTCGCCGCCCATCGACGCGACCGGCGCCGACGACACCTCCTGGCGGAACGTGACCCGCAGCACACCCGGATCCAGTTCCCGGCGGGAGGTCCACGACCGCACCTCCCCGTTCGCGAAGGCCCGGATCCGCAGCCGTTCCCAGCGGCCGTTCCCGTCGAGCCTCTCCACGTGCACGGTGGGGGGAAAGACGTGTGGCCAGTCCTCCGCCGCAGCGATCAGCTCGTACACGGCCTCGGGCTCGGCCGCCACATCGATCGCATGACGCGTCCTGACGACGCCTGAGTCCGGCATGAAGTGCCCCTTTCCGAGATGTCACCGCGAGTTTCGGGGCCGCCACTCCAGCGGCGGTGGAGACCGGCTGGACACCGCTCGACGTGCCGCGCGGTGTCGAGGGGGCCCGGTCGCTCCACCATCCGGATCGCGGCCGGCATCGATGGCCGTCCGACCCCGGACGCCGGTGGCAGACTGAGGTCCGTGGTGGATCAGGTGCCGACGGGCGTTAGCGTGGTCGGTGCCGACCACGAGGACCGTGCCGGTTCGGCGCTGACTACAGGGGCTGGGTGAGGGGATCATGCGGGTCGGAGCGGCGTCTTGAGATTTCTGCACACGTCGGACTGGCACCTCGGCCGGTCCTTCCACCGGGTCGGCATGCTCGGTGCCCAGGCCGAGTTCATCGGTCACCTCGTCACCACCGTGCGTGAGCGCGCCGTGGACGCGGTGGTCGTGTCGGGAGACGTGTACGACCGTGCCGTGCCGCCGCTCGCCGCGGTCGAGCTGTTCGACGACGCCCTGCACCGCCTCGCCGGCCTCGGCGTGCCGACGGTGATGATCTCCGGGAACCACGACTCGGCCCGCCGGCTCGGCGTCGGCGCCGGCCTCATGGGGCGCGCCGGCATCCACCTGCGGACCGAACCGTCCGCGTGCGGCACACCCGTGGTGCTGTCCGACCGCCACGGTGACGTCGCCTTCTACGGGCTGCCCTATCTCGAACCGGGCCTGGTGAAGGACGAGTTCGGGGTGGAGAAGGCCGGTCACGAGGCGGTGCTGGCCGCCGCCATGGACCGGGCCCGCGCCGACCTCGCCGCCCGCCCGCCCGGCACCCGTTCCGTCGTCCTCGCGCACGCCTTCGTCACCGGCGGCGAACCCAGCGACAGCGAGCGGGACATCACCGTCGGCGGCGTGGCCGCCGTGCCCGCCGGGGTCTTCGACGGCGTCGACTACGTGGCGCTCGGCCATCTCCACGGCTGCCAGACCCTCACCGAACGCGTCCGCTACTCCGGCTCCCCGCTGCCGTACTCCTTCTCCGAGGCCGGCCACCGCAAGACCATGTGGCTGGTCGACCTGGCCGCCGACGGCGCCGTCACCGCCGAGCGCGTCGACTGCCCCGTGCCGCGCCCGCTCGCCCGGATCCGCGGCACCCTGGAGGACCTGCTCGCCGATCCGGCGCTCACGCGGCACGAGGCGGCGTGGGTCGAGGCGACCCTCACCGACCCGGTCCGCCCGGCCGACCCCATGGCCCGGCTCACCGAGCGCTTCCCGCACACCCTCAGCCTCGTCTTCGACCCGGAGCGGACCGCCGAGGACCCGCAGGCCTCCTACGCCCGCCGCCTCGCCGGCCGCGACGACCGGCAGATCGCCGAGGACTTCGTCAGCCATGTGCGCGGCACCGGCCCCGACGCGCGTGAACGCGACGTGCTGCGGGACGCCTTCGACGCGGTCCGCGCGGACGACGCGGTCCGGGAGGTGGCGCGGTGAGGCTGCACCGGCTGGACATCACCGCCTTCGGGCCGTTCGGCAGCACCCAGAGCGTCGACTTCGGCGACCTCTCCGCCGCCGGCCTGTTCCTGCTGCACGGCCCCACCGGCGCCGGCAAGACCTCCGTACTGGACGCCGTCTGCTACGCGCTGTACGGCTCCGTCCCCGGGGCCCGGCAGAGCGGCCAGGGCACGACGCTGCGCAGCGACCACGCCGCCCCGGCGACCCGCACCCAGGTCACCCTCGACCTGACCGTCGCCGGACGCCGCCTGGAGATCACCCGGCAACCGCCCTGGGAACGGCCGAAGAAGCGCGGCACCGGCACCACCACGGACAAGGCGCAGACCTGGCTGCGCGAACGCGAGGCGGCCTCGGGCACCTGGAAGGACCTCAGCCGCTCGCACCAGGAGATCGGCGAGGAGATCACCCAGCTCCTCGGCATGAGCCGCGAGCAGTTCTGCCAGGTCGTCCTGCTGCCCCAGGGCGACTTCGCGCGCTTCCTGCGCGCCGACGCCGAGGCCCGCGGCAGGCTGCTGGGCCGCCTCTTCGACACCCGCCGCTTCGCCGACGTGGAAAAGCGCCTCGCCGAGCAGCGCCGGGCCGCCGAGTCCCGGGTCCGCGACGGCGACGCCGACCTGCTGGCCGACGCGCACCGGATGCAGCAGGCCGCGGGCGACACCATGGAGCTGCCCGAGCTGGCGCCCGGCGATCCGGGACTGGCCGAGGCGGTGCTCGCCGCGGCCGCCGTCGCCCGCAGCACCGCGCGGGAGCGGCTCACCGCCGCCCACTGCCGCCTCGCCACCGCCGAGTCCGCCCTGACCGTCGCCGACCGGACTCTGGAGGACACACGCGAACGGGACCGTCTGCAACGGCGGTTCGCCGAGGCGCGGGAGCGGGCGGCACGGCTCCAGGAGCGCTCCGGTGCCCACCGGGAGGCGCGGACCCGGATGGAGCGGGCCCGCAAGGCCGAGACCGTCGCCCCCGCCCTGGAGCTGCGGGACTCCGCCGACGCCGAGCACCGGCGCGCGGCCGGCGCGGAGCAGCGCGCGCGGGCTCTTCTCCCGGCGTCCCTCGCGGACGCGGGACCGGCCGGGCTCGCCGCCGCCGCCCGCCGGGCCGCCGAGGAACTGGGCGGGCTGGAGTCGGCCCGCCGCGCCGAGCGGCGGCTGACGGAACTCCTCGCCGAGCGCGCCGACCTGGACCGCCGGGAACGCGCGGACGAAGAGGTGCGGGAGGACGCCGAGGCCTGGCTCGCGGACTGGGAGCAGACCCGCGCCGGCATCCAGGCCCGCATCGAGTCCGCCCAGCAGGCCGCCACCCGCGCCGGTGAACTCGCCGTGCGGCGCGACCCCGCGCGGCAGCGGCTGGACGCCGCGCGCACGCGCGACCGGCTGGCCGAGGACACCGGGACGGCCGCCGAACAGGCCCGGGCCGCCCGGGAACGGGCGCTCGCGGCCCAGCAGCACTGGCTCGACCTCAAGGAACGGCGCCTGAACGGCATCGCCGCCGAACTGGCCGCCGGCCTCACCGACGGTGAGCCCTGCGCGGTCTGCGGCGCCACCGACCACCCCGCCCCCGCCCGCAAGGTCGACGGGCACGTCGACCGCGAGACGGAGGAGCGCGCCCTCGCCGACTACCGGCGCGCGGACGAGCGGCGCGCCGAGGACGAGCGGCGGCTCGGCGTCGTACGGGAGGCGCTGGCCGCCGCGAGCGCGGAGGCCGGGGACGCGGCGACCGAACAGCTCGCCCGCGCGGTCGAGGAACTGGAGCGGGAGTACGCGCGGGCACGGGACGCCGCCTCCGTGCTGCACTCCGCGCAGGAACAGCTGCGCCGCGCGGAGCACGAGCACGAGGCGCGGACCGCCGCCCAGCGCGAGGCCGCGGTCCGGGCCGCCTCCCGTGTGGGCCGGCGGGAGCGGCTGGACCAGGAGCACCGCACCCTGGCCGAAGAGCTGACCCGGGCGCGGGGGGACGCCCCCAGCGTGGCCGCGCGCGCCGAGCAGCTGGAACAGGGGGTCGCGCGGCTCACGGAAGCCGCCGACGCCGCCCGCGCCGCCGAGGAAGCGGCCCAGCGGCTCAAGGCCGCCGACGCCCGGCTCGCCGACGCCGCCTTCCGGGCCGGCTTCGACACCCCGCAGGCCGCCGCCGACGCCCTCCTGGACGACGCCGGCCACCGTGAACTCCAGCGGCGCCTGGACGCCTGGCAGCACGAGGAGGCCGCCGTACGGGCCGTCCTCGCCGAACCGGAGACCGCGGCCGCCGCCCAGCTGCCGCCCGCCGACCTCGCCGCCGCGCAGCGGGCCGCCGAGGACGCGGCCCGCCGGGTGCGCGAGGCGGCCTCCGCGCGCGACGCCGCCGCCCGGCGCTGCGCCGAACTCGACCGGCTCTCCGCGCGGGCCGCCGCCGCGGTGCGCCGGCTCGGCCCGCTGCGCGAGGAGTACGACCGGGTGGCCCGCATGGCCGGCCTCACCGCGGGCACCTCGGCGGACAACGAACGCAGGATGCGGCTGGAGTCCTATGTCCTCGCCGCCCGGCTGGAGCAGGTGGCCGCCGCCGCGACCGCGCGGCTGCACCGCATGTCGTCCGGCCGGTACACCCTCGTCCACTCCGACGACCGCACCGGCCGCGGCCGCAGCGGCCTCGGTCTGCACGTCGTCGACGCCTGGACCGGTCGGGAGCGCGACACCGCGACCCTCTCGGGCGGCGAGACCTTCTTCGCCTCCCTCGCCCTCGCGCTCGGCCTCGCGGACGTCGTCACCGACGAGGCGGGCGGGGTGCGGCTGGACACCCTCTTCATCGACGAGGGCTTCGGCAGCCTCGACGACCAGACCCTCGACGAGGTGCTCGACGTCCTCGACTCGCTCCGCGAGCGCGACCGCAGCGTCGGCATCGTCAGCCACGTCGCCGATCTGCGGCGGCGGATCCACGCCCAGCTGGAGGTCGTCAAGGGACGGACCGGTTCCGTGCTGCGGCAGCGCGGGATCCGGTGACGGCCGCCACCGCCCCGGCCCTCGCCCAACTCGGCCACCACGTCACGGAGATGCTCGGCGGGTTCGCGTACGGGGTGCGTGAGGGCTTCGCGTACGGGACCCCGCGGGGCGGCGAGCGCCGTGCGCCCGCTCCGCTGACGGCACCGGTGGGCTCCGGCGACTGCGGTTGCTGAACCCCCGGCTCCGGTACGGGAGTCGACCCGATAGGTTCTGCGCATGGTGCGATACGCGGAGCCGGGCACGGTGGAGTGGGTGGAGTCGGGCGGCGGGCCGCTCATCGCGGTGCCGGAGGCCGTCCTGCCGTTCTGGACGGGCGCCGACGGCGAGGAGACGGCCTCGGACTACGACCGGGCCTGCGAAGTGGACGGACTTGTCGGACTCCTCCCGGTCGGCGACTCCACGGCGCTGGTCCTGGGCGACGAGCCCGCCCCGACCGCCTTCCTCCCCGAGCACGGCACCCTCGTCCGGTGCGTCGCCGGACACTCGGAGGCGGAGGTCCTGGCGAGCGTCCCGGAGGCGCTGCACACCGCACCGTGGGGGCCCGAGACGCCCTACGAGGTCCGGGGCGACCTCATCCTGTTCGACGCGGCCTGGCCCGGCGACCGGTCCACCGGCACGGACCACGTACGGCTCGCCCTCGCACCCGGCCGGTACGCGGTCCGGGCGGCCGAGGTGCAGCCGGGCCCGGAGACCTGGCTGGTGCTCGTCCGGTTCCGCGCGCTGACCTGATCCCCGACCGGGGCCGGCCGGCCCCGGCGGCGCCGGGCACGCGGTGGCCCGGCGGCTCGCCGTACCACCCCGTGCCGCACGACGCCGCCCCGGGGCGCCGACGGCGTCGAGAAGGTGACCGCCTCCGTGCGCGCCGCCCTCGGCGCCCCCGGCCACCGCCCCCCTCACCGGCGACGCCCACGAGGCCGTGGCCGGCCGCTGGGGCGGGCCCGGCGACCCCGCCCGCCTCATCACACGGGCGGCCACGGACGAGGCGGACCGGATCAGCGGCCGGGTCAGCGACTGCGAGAGCGGCTTCCGGCGTCGACGGCGGCGGTGCCGGTCCGGCTCACAGCGCCGACAGCTCGTCCACCAGGTCGTCCAGACCCAGGGAGCCCTGGGAGAGCGCGGCCATGTGCCAGGCCTTGAGGTCGAACGCGTCGCCGTGCCGCGCGCGGGCGTTCTCCCGGCCCAGCAGCCACGCCCGCTCGCCGAGCTTGTAGCCGATGGCCTGGCCCGGGATCGTCAGATAGCGGGTCAGCTCGCTCTCCACGAAGTCCGCCGGACGGCTGCTGTGCGCCCCGAAGAACTCCTCCGCCAGCTCCGGCGTCCAGCGCTCACCCGGGTGGAACGGCGAGTCCGCCGGGATCTCCAGCTCCAGGTGCATGCCGATGTCGACGATGACCCGCGCCGCCCGCATCATCTGCGCGTCCAGATAGCCCAGCCGCTCCTCCGCGTCCGCGAGGAAGCCGAGCTCGTCCATCAGCCGCTCCGCGTACAGCGCCCAGCCCTCGGCGTTCGCGCTGACCCCGCCCACGGAGGCCTGGTAGCGGGAGAGGTCCTCGGACACGTGCACCCACTGCGCCAGCTGGAGGTGATGGCCGGGGACGCCCTCGTGGTACCAGGTGGAGACCAGGTCGTAGACCGGGAAGCGGGTCAGGCCCATCGTGGGCAGCCAGGTGCAGCCCGGCCGGGAGAAGTCCTCCGACGGGGGCGTGTAGTACGGCGCCGCCGCGCTGCCCGCCGGGGCGATCCGCGACTCCACCCTGCGCACCCGCTCGGCGAGGTCGAAGTGCGTGCCGTCCAGCGACTCGATCGCCCGGTCCATCACGCCCTGGAGCCAGTCGCGGACCTCGTCGACGCCCTCGATGTGCCGGCCGTGCTCGTCGAGGTGCGCCAGCGCCACCCACGGCGTCGCGGCGCCGGGCAGGATCTTCTCGGCCTCCTCGCGCATCTCGCCGAGCAGCCGGTGGTACTCGGACCAGCCGTACGCGTAGGCCTCGTCCAGATCGAGGTCGGTGCCGTTGTAGTAGCGGGCCCAGCGGGCGTAGCGCTCCCGGCCCACGGTGTCCGGGGCATCCTCGACGGCCGGCGCGTACACGTCGCGCATCCAGTCCCGCAGCTCCACCACGGCCGCGGTCGCCGCGCGGGCGCCCTCGTCCAGTTCGCCGCGCAGCGCGTCCGGGCCCGCGGCGGCGAACTCCTCGAACCAGCCGCGGCCCTCACCGGTGTCCGCCCACTCGGAGAGCTGCCCGACGAAGGTCCGCGTCGGGCGCGGAGCCGCGTACAGCTTGCGCTCCAGGCCGAGTGCGAGCGACTCGCGGTAGCCCGCCAGCGCGGTGGGCACCGCGCGCAGCCGCTCGGCGATCGCCGCCCAGTCCTCGTCCGTCTCGGCCGGCGTCACGGTGAACACCTCGCGCACCGAGTGCGCGACCGTGCCCAGGTTGCCGACCGCGCGCAGGTGTTCGTCGGCCTCGTGCACGGCCAGTTCCGCGGTGAGCCGCTCGCGCAGCAGCCGGGCGCAGCGGCGCTCGATGCCGCTGTCCGCGCCGGGCAGCCGCTCGGCCTCGTCGAGCCGTGCGAGGGTGGCCCGCTGGAGCTCGGCGAGCGCCTCCTGTCCGGCGGGCGAGAGGTCGGGCAGCCGGGAGGAGCTCTCCTTCACTCCGAGGTACGTTCCGGTGACCGGGTCGAGGGCGATGAGCTCGTCGACGTAGGCGTCGGCGACCTGACGGGGAAGGGCGCTGTTGGTCTGTGACATGCGGACCATCCTGATACGCGGCCCGCCGCACGTCACCCGGTTTGAGCCGAGGGCGAAGGCGGCAGCACCGGCCCGCAGTCCCACTGCTGGAAGATCAGCCGGGTCTCCACGCGCGCCACCTCGCGCCGGGCCGTGAACTCGTCGAGCACCAGCCGCTGCAGATCCGTCATGTCCGCGACCGCGACATGCACCAGATAGTCGTCGGGGCCGGTCAGGTGGAACACCGTCAGGGACTCCGGCAACGCCCGGATCCGCTCCACGAACGGTCCCACCAGCTCCCGCCGGTGCGGTCTGACCTGAACCGACAGCAGCGCCTGGAGACCCCGGCCGAGCTTGGCCGGATCCAGTTCCAGCCGGTGCCCGAGGATCACGCCGGAGCGGCGCAGCCGGGTCACCCGGTCCAGACAGGTCGACGGAGCGACCCCGACCTGCGCGGCGAGGTCCCGGTAGGTCGTCCGGGCGTCGTTCTGCAACAGCCGCAGCAGAAGGAGGTCCACCGGATCGAGTACGACGGATTCGGCCACCGGCCGAACGTAGCACGGGCTCCCGACGCGGTGAACCGTTCTGTGTTCACCCTTCCGTCCATGGACATGGGCATGGAAACGCGACGCACCACCAGAGCACTCGCCACCGAAGCCGTGCACGCGGGCCGGGACGACCTCGCCGGCCTGGGACTGCACGCCCCGCCGATCGACCTGTCCACCACCTACCCCTCCTACGACAGCCGCGGCGAGGCCGCCCGGATCGACGCCTTCGCCACCACCGGCGCCGAGCCGGAGGGCCCGCCCGTCTACGGGCGGCTCGGCAACCCGACCGTCGCCCGCTTCGAGACCGCCCTGGCCCGTCTGGAGGGCACCGAGTCGGCGGTCGCGTTCGCCAGCGGCATGGCCGCCCTCAGCGCCGTCCTGCTGGTGCGCGGCTCCATGGGACTGCGGCACGTCGTCGCCGTCCGCCCGCTGTACGGGTGCAGCGACCATCTGCTGACCGCCGGACTGCTCGGCTCCGAGGTGACCTGGACCGATCCGGCCGGGGTCGCCGACGCGCTGCGCCCGGACACCGGTCTGGTGCTGGTGGAGTCCCCGGCCAACCCGACGCTCGCCGAGATCGACCTGCGGGCCGTCGCCCACGCCTGCGGCTCCGTGCCGCTGCTCGTCGACAACACCTTCGCCACCCCGGTGCTGCAGCGCCCGGCCGAGCAGGGGGCGCGGCTGGTGCTGCACAGCGCCACCAAGTACCTGGGCGGCCACGGGGACGTGCTGGCGGGCGTGGTGGCCTGCGACGAGGAGTTCGCCGGGCGGCTGCGCCAGGTGCGCTTCGCCACCGGCGGAGTGCTGCACCCGCTGGCCGGCTATCTGCTGCTGCGCGGCCTGTCGACGCTGCCGGTGCGGGTGCGGGCCGCCTCGGCCAACGCCGCCGAACTCGCCGCGCGGCTCGCCGCCGACCCGCGCGTGGCCCGCGTCCACTACCCGCGCGTCGGCGGTGCGATGGTCTCCTTCGAGGTGCACGGCGACCCGCACGAGGTGATCGCCGCCGTACGGCTGATCACTCCGGCCGTCAGCCTCGGCAGCGTGGACTCCCTCATCCAGCACCCGGCGTCCATCAGCCACCGCATCGTCGACGCCGACGACCGCAGGGACGCCGGGGTGAGCGACCGGCTGCTGCGGCTCTCGGTCGGCCTGGAGGACGTCGAGGACCTGTGGGCCGATCTGGACGCGGCCCTGGGGGAGCGGGCCGGGACGCCCGCGCGCCCCGAGACGCTGGTCCAGGGCTGAGGCCCGGCGCACACGGCGATCGGCCCGGCGGGACACGCCGGGCCGATCGCCGTCCGTGGGAGCGGGGGCCTACGACCGGCCGATCCGCTCGCCGTGCTCCCGCGCGCCGCGCGCCGCCACCGCGTCCAGCCGGGCCGTGACGACCAGGGTGCCCTCCTCGATCTGGTAGTCGAGCGGCAGCCCCAGGGCGCGCATCGCGGCGACCATGCCGGTGTTGGACGCCTGCGTCACCGCGTACACATGGGCGCAGCCCGCCTCGGCGGCCATCGCCACCAGCCGGGCGAGCAGCGCGCCGCCGATGCCCCGGCGCTGCCAGGCGTCCTCCACGATCAGCGCCACCTCGGTCTCGTCGCCGTCCCACAGCAGATGGCCGAGGCCGACGATGCGGCCCGAGGCGGTCTGCGCCGCGAGCGTGCGGCCGAAGCGGGGGCTGAGCAGGTGGTTCAGATAGCGGTCCGCGTCGCCGACCGGCCCGTGGTAGCGCATCCGCAGGGTGTGCGGGGAGCACCGCTCGTGCATCGCCCGGGCGGCGGCCAGGTCGCCGGTGTCCGCCCGGCGCACGGAGATGTCACCGCCCTCGGGCAGCGTGAGCACGTCCCGGCCGCGCGGGATCCGCGGGCCGAGCCGGGCGTCCAGCTCCACCAGCGCACGGGCACGGGCGAACTCGGTGGGGGTGAACGGCAGATACGGCCGCTCCACGGTGATCACCCCGCCCTCGGGGGCGCGCAGCCGGATCACGGTGTCCTCCAGGGAGCCCTCCGCCGGGACGGCCCCGTCGGTTCCGTGGATGTCGGCGGGCTGCGAGCGGATCGTGCACCGGCCCAGCAACTGGCGCAGGGCGAGCGGCAGTTCGGAGGCGTCCTGGGCGGTGCGGGCGGCCAGCCGCAGGACCCGGGTGGGGGCGTCCACCAGGTCGTGGGCGTCGGCGCGCTCCAGCCAGACGGCCGTACCGCCGGCCCGCGACACCGCCGCGGTGAGGTCCGTACCGGCCGGGGCCCGCAGCAGGAACTCGTCGACGGTGTCCGCGCCCAGCGGGTGCGTCTGCAGGGTGAGGATGTCGACGCGCAGGTTGGCCAGTGCCGTGCACAGCGCGGCCAGCGCGCCCGGTTCGTCCTTCACCGTCGTCCGCATCCGCCACAGCTCGCTCTCCCCGGCCGCGGCGGAGGGCGGCGGGGCACCGCCGGTATCGTGCGCCGGCGGTGCGCTGCCGTGGCGGCGTGCCCACCATGCGTGGAACCCGGCCGAGCACCGGGCGGCGAGCTCGGCGGGGTTCCAACGGCGGTGGGCGGGGCCGCCGTGCCGGATGTCGGTCGCTTCAGACATGTCTCGACTCATACAGCCACTGTGAAGGAAATGTGTTTCGTGATCACGAACGCACTGTGACTGACGGGTAAAGCGAGCTTCCGCCCGTTTTCGCGGGGTTGCCGCGGGACTCGGGCCCTGCCGCGTTACTGGCCGACCAGACCCGGCCGCAGGGTCTTCGTGAACAGGACGGTGCCGTCCTGCTCGCGCATCCGCACCGTCAGTTCGCCGCTGTCGCCGTCGATGTCGACCTCGCCGAAGAACTGGTAGCCGCCCGCGGGGGAGACGTTCGAGGCGGTCGGCGCCTTCACCCACACCCGTTCCGGGCCGAAGGTGTCGTCGAGCGCGCTGGCCGGGAAGGCACCCGCGTTGAGCGGACCGGAGACGAACTCCCAGAACGGCTCGAAGTCGCCGAACGCGGCGCGCGAGGGCTGGTAGTGCTGGGCCGAGGTGTGGTGCACGTCGGCCGTGAGCCACACGGTGCCGGTGATCCGCCGGTGCTTGACGAACCGCAGCAGCTCCGCGATCTGAAGCTCCCGTCCCAGCGGCGCGCCCGGGTCGCCCTGGGCCACCGCCTCGACGTTCCTGCGGCCCTCCGTGGTGTCCGGCACGACCAGGCCGATCGGCATGTCGGCGGCGATCACCTTCCACACCGCGCGCGAACGCGCCAGCTCCCGCTTGAGCCACTCCAACTGCTCGCGCCCGAGGATGCCCTGGGGGTCGACGGTCTGGTCACCGGAGGAGTTGGCGTTGCGGTAGGTCCGCATGTCCAGCACGAACACGTCGAGCAGCGGGCCCTGCCGCAGCACCCGGTACACCCGGCCCTCGCGGTCGCCCGGACGCGGCGTCGACATCGGGAAGTACTCGCTGAACGCCCGCCGCGCCCGCGCCGCCAGCACGTCGACGCTCTTCTCCGTGTACCGGGTGTCCGTGTCCGCGATCCGCTGGCCGGGGTACCAGTTGTTGCGCACCTCGTGGTCGTCCCACTGCACGATGGAGGGCACCTGGGCGTTGAACCGGCGCAGGTTCTCGTCGAGCAGGTTGTAGCGGAAATTCCCCCGGAACTCGGCGAGGGTCTCGGCCACCTTGGACTTCTCCTCGGTGGTGATGTTCCGCCAGACGCTGCCGTCCGGCAGGGCGGCGGTCTCGGCGATGGGGCCGTCGGCGTAGACGGTGTCACCGCTGAACAGGAAGAAGTCGGGGTCGAGCCGGGCCATCGCGTCGAAGATGCGGTAGCCCCCGAAGTCGGGGTTGATGCCCCAGCCCTGTCCGGCCAGGTCGCCCGACCACAGGAACCGTACGCCGTCCCGCCGCCGGGCCGGCACCGTGCGGAAGGTGCCGGTGACCGGCTCGCCGGTGCGGCGCGGGTCGTCGGGGTCGGCGAGCAGCACGCGGTAGTGGATCTGCTCGCCCGGCGGCAGCCCGCGCAGCCGGGTCGTGCCGGTCAGATCGGTGTCCGTGCCGAGCAGCGGCCCGTGCCACCTGCGGGGATTGCGGAACGACTCGGTCGCCGAGGTCTCGACGATCATCCGCGCCGGCCGGTCGGACCGCACCCACACCAGTCCCGAGTCACGGGTCACGTCGCCCGTCTGCACGCCCCACCGCGCCAGCGGACGTCCGGAGCGTGCGAACGCGGGCGCCGCGCCGAGGGCGGTGGGCAGGGTCAGGGCCGCCGAGGCCGCGAGCGAGCCGCGCAGAACGGCGCGACGGCCCGGGAACGAACGGTGTGACATGGATGCGCCTCCAGGGACGGGATCCGGCCAGTGTGTGCAGCCACACCTACGCGGGTGGCGCGGCTCGCACGCAAACCCGAGGTGAACAACTGATCGGACGGGACGACGCCCGACGACGGGCTTGCGCGCGGTCGGCGGTCGCGGTCACGCCCGGCTCCGGCTCCGGCTCCTGCCCGGTGGCGGTTCCGGTCCTGCTCGGAGGGGACCGGGCCCTCACCCCGTCGAGGCCCCGCCCGTCACCCGGCGGCGGCCTCCGCCATCAGGCGGACGCCCTCGTGGATGCGCGCGGGCGGCACGTGCGCGTAGCCCAGCACGAGGCGCACCCGCTCGTCCGGCTCCGCGTGGTGCGCGCAGTCCGTGAGCGGACGCACCGCCACACCGGCCCGCGCGACCCGCGCGAGGAACCGCTCCTGTGACCCGCAGCGTTCCGGCAGCGAGGCGATGACATGCAGCCCCGCCGCGATCCCGGACACCTCCGCGCCCGGGAAGTGCGCGGCCAGAGCGGCGACCAGCGCGTCGCGCCGCTCGCGGTAGGCGCGCCGGCAGCGGCGCAGCTGACGGTCGTAGTCGCCGCGCTCCACGAGACGGGCGAACAGCGCCTGGTCCAGCGCGGGGTGACCGAGGTCCATGGTGCGCTTGCGCTCCACCACCTCGTCCGTCCACGCCTGCGGCACCAGCAGCCAGCCGAGCCGCAGCCCCGGGGCGAGGGACTTGCTGACCGAGCCGGTGTAGGCCACGCGCTCGGGGTCGAGTCCCTGCAGCGCGCCGACGGGGGCGCGGTCGTACCGGAAGTCCCCGTCGTAGTCGTCCTCGAGGACGAGGCCGTCCACGGAGCGCGCCCAGTCCAGCAGGTCGGCCCGGCGCCGCGCGGAGTACGCGATCCCGGTGGGGAACTGGTGGGCCGGCGTCACGACGACCGCCCGCGCCCCCGACGCCCGCAGCGGCTCCAGGGTGAGCCCCTCGCCGTCCACCGGCACGGGTACGGCGGTGACCCCGGCGGAGGCGTAGAGGCCGGCGTGCTGCGGGCTGCCCGGGTCCTCCACGCCGACGGACCGCAGGCCGCGCGCGCGGAGCGCGAACCCCAGCAGGGTCATCGCCTGCGTCACCCCCGAGACGACCACGATCCGCTCGGGATCGGCCACCACGCCCCGCCGTCGCGCGAGCAGCCCGGCCAGGGCCGTGCGCAGCCGGGGGAGCCCGCGCGGGTCGGGGTAGCCCAGCTCCCGGTGCGGAAGGTCCGCGAGCACGGCGCGGTGCGCCGCGGCCCACGCCGCGCGCGGGAAGAGCGACGGATCGGGCGTGCCGGGGACGAAGTCGGCGCGGGCGCCGGGCGTACGCGGGGCGAGGTCGTGGGCGCGCGGGCGGGCGGCCCGTACCGCCTCTCCCACCCAGGTGCCGGCACCCCGGCCGGACCGCAGATAGCCCTCCGCCGTCAGCTGCTCGTACGCCTCGGTGACCAGCCCCCGCGACACACCGAGGTCGGCGGCCAGGTCGCGGCTCGACGGCAGCCGGGTCCCCGGTGCCAGCCGCCCCGAGCGCACCGCCTCGCGCAGCGCCGTCCGCAGCGAACGGCCGCGCGCGCGGGCGGGGGCGGAGGCGGCGGGCAGCAGCAACTCCCAGGCGGAGGAGGGGGTGTGCCCTTCGGAGCCGGTCCGCGGTGACGTCATGACGGGATCACCCTAGGCGCTGCCGGCCCGCTCCCGCACCGCTCAGCGGCTGCCGTCCAGGATGACGCGGGCGACCAGCGCCGGGTCGTCGTTCATGGGGACGTGGCCGCAGCCGGGCAGCCGCACCAGCCGGGCCCCCGGGATCGTCCGCTTGGCACGGACGCCCTGCCGGGGGACGAGCAGCCGGTCCCGGGCACCCCAGGCGACGGTCACGGGGATGTCGGGCACGTCGTCCGTGAACTGTACGGTGGCGCCCGCCCGGAGGGTCTCGGTGAAGCCCGTGGCGCCGGCGAGCGCCAGCGTCTCGGCGACCACGGCCTCGGGGGAACGGCGCCCGGGGCGGGCGTAGATGGTGCTGGTCAGCACCGCCCGGCCGGCCGCGGACCGGGAGAGCCGCTGGACCAGCGACAGCGGCATCCGCTCCGCGATCCGCCGCATGCCCGTCAGCACGGTGAAGGCGTACCGCCGTTCGGCCAGGGTCCAGAAGCCCGCCGGGGACAGCGCGGTGACGGACCGTACGAGCCGCTCGCGGCCGAGTTCCAGGGCCAGCAGACCGCCGAGCGAATTGCCCGCGACATGCGGCCGGTCCAGCTCCAGCGCCTCGCACAGGGCGCCGAGCGCGGCGTTCATGGTGGGCAGGTCGTGGGCGAGGCCGGCCGGCAGCGACGGGGAGGCGCCGAAGCCGGGCAGGTCCACGGCGATCACCTCGCGCTCGGTCGCCAGGATGTCCACCACCGGGTCCCAGGCCTGGCGGTGGTGGCCGATGCCGTGCAGCAGGAGCAGCGGTTCACCGCGGCCCACGCGCGCGTACGACAGGGTCACGGTCTGCGGGCCGAGGGGAGAGGTGACCTCGAAGGAGACGGTCGCGGACATGGGTGCTCCTCGTCTGGGACTCGCGGAAACGGACGCCGCCTGACGTCGTAGACAGCTTGTCAGCAATTGCTACCGACGGGTAGCCCCCGGTGCCGTCCCGATCTCCGCGCGGTGACCGGACAGCTTCCGGCGCGCGCTGGTGCCGCCTGGACACGACCGTGCGGGTCGGCTGGGATGGTGCCGTGACCACCGACACCGCGACCGATGTCTTCGAAGAGCACCGCCCCGTCCTCCTGGGAGTCGCCTACCGCATGCTCGGCCGGGTGGCCGACGCGGAGGACGTGGTCCAGGACGCGTGGCTGCGCTGGTCGGGCGGCGACCGGTCCGGGGTGCGCGAGCCGCGCGGCTACCTGGTGCGCGTCACCACCCGCCTCGCCATCGACCGGCTGCACCAGATCAGGACGCGCGGCGAGACCTACGTCGGCCCCTGGCTGCCCGAGCCGTACGTCACCGACTTCGGCGACAGCGCCCCGGACACCGCCGAGCGGGCCGTGCTCGCCGACTCCGTCTCCCTCGCCGTCCTCGTCGTCCTGGAGTCCCTGTCGCCGCTGGAACGCGCCGTCTTCGTGCTGCGGGAGGCGTTCGGATTCCCGTACGCCGACATCGCGGCCGTGCTCGACCGCGGCGAACCGGCCGTACGCCAACTCGCCGGACGCGCCCGCAGGCACGTCGCGGAACGGCGCCCGCGCTACGAGGTCGACCCCGCCCAGCGCCGCGACCTCACCGAGCGCTTCCTGGCCGCCGCCACCGGCGGCGATCTGGCGGGGCTGATGCGACTGCTCGCGCCGGACGTGCGGCTGGTCGGCGACAGCGGCGGCAAGTCGCGGGCCCCGCTGCGCGTCCTGGAGAGCGCCGACCACGTGGGGCGCTTCCTCGTCGGGGTCGCCGGCAAGGGGGTGCCGGACCTCACCTTCCGGCTGCTGGAGCTCAACGCCGGTCCCGCGGTGCTCGTCCTGTCCGGCGGCAAGCCCGACTCGGTCGTCCAGCTCGACGTCGCCGACGGGCGCGTCCAGGCGGTGTACGTCATCCGCAACCCCGACAAGCTCCGCTCGCTGCCCACGGCCCCGTAGAGCGGCACGCACGCGACATCGAGGCCCCCGTACGGCACGGGGGCCTCGTCTCGTCGTGCGGATTGGTATTGACCAAGGGTGGGGGCCGCCTTATGGTCGCAGAGAAGTGAAACAACCTTTAATAAACAAGGGCGCTAAAACGCCGCCGGACACGGCGATCGCGGAGGACAGGGTGGGGACCACGCAGCTGGAAACGGTGCCGGAACCGAAGTACTGGCATCTCAGGACCGTGCTCAGCGAGGCGCTGGACTCGGAGTTCTCGGTGGGCGAGATCCTGCCCAACGAGCGGGACCTCGCGGCCCGCTTCGGCGTCGCCCGCGCCACGCTCCGGCAGGCCCTGGAACAGCTCGAACTGGAAGGCAGGCTGCAGCGCCGCCGCGGAGTGGGCACGACCGTCGCCCCGCCGCGCATGGGGGTGTCCGTCGGCACGGCGCAGCACGTGTGGCCGGGCGGTCCGCACGACGCCTGGCAGACCCTCGACTGCGCGCTCGAGGTGCCGCCCGCCGCCGTCGCCGAGACCCTGGTGACCGGACGCGACGAGCCCGTGCACATCGTGCGCCGCTCCCGGGTCTCCCACGGTCAGCCCGTCGCCGCCGAACTGCTGTACATCCCGGCGGACTCGGTGCGCGACCTGTCCGGCATCGACGCGCCGTCCGGCGCCGCCCGCGCGCGTGCGGTGCTGCGCGAACTGCAGCGGCTGGAACTGGAGCGGCAGGAGAACACGGTGGAGCTCGGCTCCGCCCGCGCGGACGACGCCAGGGAGCTGGACCGCCTGCCGGGCGCCCCCGTCCTCGTCGTCACCACCCGCTTCATCGCCCGCGGGCGCACCGCCGCGCTCTCCGTGGCCACCTACCGCGCGGACACCTGCCGGCTGACGTTCGGCGACTCCGGCGGCGTGGAGATCCACCACGGCCCCGAGCGCCACGCCTCCTGAACACGGCCGACCGGGCTCCCGCGTAGGGCCGGCCACGCTCCGGGCGCGGCCGGCCGTCGCGCGTCCGGGGACGGCCGGCCACGCACCTGAGCACGGTCGGCGGCCACGCTCCCGAGGGCGCCCGGCGGTCACGCTCCCCGAGCGCGGCCGCCCGGCCCGCTCCCGAGGCCGGCCGGGAGGCGCGCCCCGGCGGCACACCCAACGGCGCCCCGGCGGCACACCCAACGGCGCCCCGGCGGCACACCCAACGGCGCCCCGGCGGCACACCCAACGGCGCCCCGGCGGCACACCCAACGGCGCCCCGGCGGCACACCCAACGGCGCCCCGGCGGCACACCCAACGGCACACCTAACGGCGTGCCGTCACCGTGCCCTCCACCGCGAAGAGCTGCTCCTCCACATGGTCCAGCGCCAGCCGCACCGCGCCGGTGGCGACCGCCGCCTCTCCCAGGTGGGACAGGGCGACCCTCGGCGGGCGCAGGCAGTAGCGGGCGAGTTCGCGGCGCAGCGGCTCCAGGACCCCGTCCAGGCCGGCCGCCCAGCCGCCGATCACCACCAGCTCCGGGTCGAGGGCCAGCACCAGCGCCGCCACGTCGTGGACCAGCCGGTGGATGAAGCGGTCCATGGCTGCGAGCGCCCGTTGGTCGCCCTCGCGGGCCTGGGCGAAGACCGCGGCGACCGCCTGCTCGTCCAGCGGGTGCAGCGGCTCGTCCGTGGTGGACAGCAGCGTCTCCGGGGTCGCCTCCCGGCCCAGCAGGTGCAGCGCCCCGATCTCACCGGCCGCCCCGCCGTACCCCCGGTGCAGCCGCCCGCCGATCAGTGACCCGGCGCCCGGGCTCAGCCCGGCCAGCACGAACACCACGTCGTCGGTCTCCCTGGCGGCGCCCTTCCAGTGCTCGGCCACCACGGCCGCGTTGGCGTCGTTCTCCACCAGCACCGGGCACTTGAAGGACCGGCCCAGCCGCTCACCGAGGCCGAGCCCCGTCCAGCCGGGCAGCGCCGTGCCCAGCCGCACCGTGCCGTCCGCCTCGACGATCCCCGGCGTGCCCACGCCCACGGCGCGCAACGAGCCGCGCGGCACACCGGCCGTGTCCAGCAACTCACCTATGGCCGCGTCCAGCCGCTCCAGCCGCTCGTCGGCGTCGACCCTCTCGTCGACGTCCCCGGCCCGGGCGCCGATCACCCGGCCGTCCAGGTCGGCCAGCAGCGCCGCCACCCGGTGCACACCGATCTCCAGGCCCAGCAGATGCCCGGCCTCCGCCCGGAACCGGAACCGCCGCGCGGGCCTGCCCTGGCGGCGCGCGGCACCCTCCTCGGCCGCCGTCTCCACGACGAGGCCCGCCTCGATGAGGCCCTCCACGACGCCCTCGACGGTCGGCCGGGACAGCCCGGTCACCCGGGTGACCTCGGTCAGCGTCGCGCAGTCCGTCGCCCGCAACGCGTGCAGCACCACCGCGGAGTTGATCCTTCGCAGCAGCGAGGGGTCCCCGCCGGTCAGCCGAGCCACCGTCCGTCCTCCCCGCTCGTGCGCGTGTTGGGCGGATCGTACTCGGCACGGCCGACACCGGCGACCTCCGGGCCCGGGCACCCCGGGGACGGCCCGCGCACGCGGCTCACCCCGGCGCCACGAAGCCCGACTCGTAGGCCGCGATCACCGCCTGCGTCCGGTCCCGCGCCCCGAGCTTCGCCAGGACGGCACTCACGTGCGACTTCACGGTCTCCGTCCCGACCACCAGCCGGGCCGCGATCTCCGCGTTGGTCAGACCCCGCGCCATCAGCCGCAGCACCTCCCCCTCGCGCTCCGTCAGCCGTGCCCGCTCCAGCAGGTCGCGCGCGGCCCGGTCGCCGTCGCCGTACTCGGCCGCGAGCCGGCGCACCGAGGCGGGGAACAGCAGAGACTCGCCCTCGGCGACCAGCCGTACCGCGTGCACGATCTCCGCGGGCCGCGCCCGCTTCAGCAGGAACCCGTCGGCGCCCGCGCGCAGCGCCCCGTAGACGTACTCGTCGTTCTCGAAGGTCGTCACGACGAGGATCTTCGGCGGCGCGTCGACCGTCCGCAGCAGCGCGCGCGTGGCCTCGATGCCGTCCAGCAGCGGCATGCGCACGTCCATGGCGACCACGTCCGGCCGCAGTCGCCGCACCAGCGGGATGACCGCCGCCCCGTCGGCGGCCTCCCCGACGACCTCGATGTCCGGCTGCGCCTCCAACACGGCCCGCAGACCCGCGCGTACGAGGGGTTCGTCGTCGACGAGCAGAACGGTCACCGGCATCCCGCCAGCGTAGATCAGCGCACCGGCAGCTCGACGCGCACCCGCCAGTCGCCCTCGCCGTCGGGCCCGGTGCGCGCCCGCCCGCCGAGCAGGGCGGCGCGCTCGCGGATGCCGCGCAGCCCGCTGCCGCGCACCGGACCGGGCGCCACCCGCGCCAGCGGGTTGCGGATCTCCAGCAGCAGCGTGCCGTCGGCGACGTGGATCCGGACCCGCACGGGGACCGCCCCCGCGTGCCGCAGGGCGTTGGTGAGCGACTCCTGGAGGATGCGGTAACCCTCGCGGGAGACCGGACCGGGCACGGTGTCCAGGGGGCCGGTCACCTCGGCGTCGACCCTCGCCCCGGAGGCGCGGGCGGACTCCAGCAGCCGTCCGGCGTCCACGAGCGCCGGCCGGCCGCTCACGGGCTTCTCGGGCTCGCGCAGAAGGCCGAGGACCCGCTCCAGGTCCTCCAGCGCGGCCCGTCCGGTCTCCTCGATGGCCTGCAGCGCCCGGTCGGTGAAGGCGGGGTCGGCCGCCGCCCGCGCGGCGCCCGCCTGCACCACGGCGACGGTGAGCGCGTGGCCGATCGAGTCGTGCAGTTCGTGGGCGATGCGGCTGCGTTCCAGGAGCCGGTCGGTGCGGGCCTCCAGCGCGGCCAGACGCGCGGCGGGGGAGGGGCCGAGCAACTGCCGGGCCAGGGCGGTGATCAGCGATCCCGCCCCGACGACCACCGCGCCGAGGACGAGCAGCGGAACGGGCACCAGCAGCGCGTGCCACCAGTGCCGCCCGGGAACCTGCACGAACGTCGAGGGGTCGGCCGTACCGCCCCGGGCCGTGTTCGCCAGGTCCACGGCGAGCATGGGCAGATGGACGGTCAGGAAGGAGACCGCGCCCCCGAGGAACAGCCGGCACTCCAGCCACACCACGGTCCGCCCGCGGTCGGCCCAGCCGGCGGACGGTGCCGGGACGATCTCCGCGTCCCGCGCGTCGTACCGGCGCCCGAAGAGCAGTCCGGTGGCCTGCACGCCCTCCACCGTGCGCATCGCCGGCACCAGACCGACGAGCGCGAGCAGCACCGCGGCCAGGTACATGCGCGTGTTGTCGATGAGGTACCACATGGCCGGCCACACGACGGCGATGAAGAGATGCAGCCACCGCGTGTACGTCACCGCCCGCCCGAACGGGCCCGGGATGCGGACCATGGCGCCATCGTGCCAGGGCGCGCCGACGGCCCGCCTCCCCCGCGCGGGGGAGGCGATCTCCACGCCCGGGGGAGGCCCCGGCACCGGTCCGGCGGCCACGCTGGACCACATGACCAGCATCGACGTCCAGGACCTCACCAAGGAGTACGGCACCCGGCGGGCCGTCGACCACCTCACCTTCCGCGTCCACCCCGGCCGGGTCACCGGCTTCCTCGGCCCCAACGGCGCCGGAAAGTCCACCACCATGCGCCTGGTGCTCGGCCTCGACCACCCGACGTCCGGCACCGCCACCGTCGGCGGACACGCCTACGCCACCCTCGCCGAACCCCTGCGCCGGGTCGGGGCCCTGCTCGACGCGCAGGCCGCGCACGGCTCCCGCACCGGCCGCGACCACCTGCGGGTGCTGGCCGCGAGCAACCGCATACCCGACCGCCGGGTCGACGAGGTGCTGGAGGAGACCGGCCTGACAGCGGTGGCGCGCCGCCGCGTGCGGACGTACTCCCTGGGCATGCGTCAGCGGCTGGGCATCGCCGCCGCCCTGCTGGGCGATCCGGCCGTCGTCGTGCTCGACGAGCCCTCCAACGGGCTCGACCCCGAAGGCATCGTGTGGATCCGCACCCTGCTGCGGCGGCTCGCGGACGAGGGGCGCACCGTCCTGGTCTCCAGTCATCTGATGAACGAGACGGCCGCCTTCGCCGACCACCTCGTCGTGCTCGGCCGGGGCCGGCTGCTGGCCGACACCCCGGTGCGGGAGTTCATCGACACGCGTGTGCGGCCCGCCGTCCGCGTCCGCACCCCGGACCCCGCCGCCCTCAGGACCGTCCTCGCCCGGCACGGACACGAGGCGGTGGAACACCCGGACGGGCACTGGACCGTACCGGACGCGCGGGTGGACGACATCGGACGCCTCGCGTCCGCCGCGGGGGTGCCGATCCTCGAACTCGCCGCGGACGAGGGCACCCTGGAGCAGGCCTATCTGGACCTGACCGCCGCCGAGACCGAGTTCACCGCCCAGCGCCAGGAGGCCTGACCATGCAGTTCGCACCCGTACTCCGGTCCGAGTGGCTGAAGATCCGCACGATGCGCCCGCTCCTCGGGGCCCTCCTGGCGCTGTTCGCGGCGACCACGGCGTTCTCCGCGCTCGCCGGGGTGTCGGACACCTCGGACCCCGGCTTCGACCCGCTGTTCACCAGCTTCTCCGGCGTCCTGCCGGGCCAGATCGCCGCCATCTCCTTCGGCGCCGTGGCCGTGTCGTCGGAGTTCCACAACGGCGCGCTGCGCGTCTCCCTGGCGGCGGTACCGCGGCGCGGCCGCTGGTTCGCGGCCAAGATGACGTCGATCGCCCTGCCGGCGCTGGCCGTGGGGCTGGCGACCGCCGTCGCCTCCCTCCTCGCGGCCCGCGCGGGACTGGGCTCCGAGGCGGACGGCCTCACCGCGGGCGAGCAGGTCCGGGCGGTGGCGGGCTGCGCCGTCTACCTCACGCTGACGGCGCTGTTCGCCGCGGGCCTCACGACCGTGCTGCGCAGCGGTGTGGCCACCCTCTCCGTGCTGGTCCCCTTCATCCTCGTCGTGTCGTTCGTGATCGGTGACGGGGCCGGGACGGTCGTGGAGTTCCTGCCCGACAGAGCCGGGCAACTGGTCCTCCAGCAGACCCACGAGGGGATTCTGGGACCCTGGTCCGGTCTCGCCGTGACCGCCCTGTGGACGACCGCCGCCCTCCTCGCGGGCGTCTGGAGCCTGCGCCGCCGGGACGCCTGACCGGGAGTCGGCTGACGGCCCGCCAAGTGTCAGTGGCGGCGGGTTTACTGGACCCATGAACATCGCACAGCACATCGCGCTCATCGACGAGCTGTGCTTCCGCCCCTTCCCGGCGGAGCACGGTCCGTCGGACGTCGGCTTCGCCGGACCGGGCCACCACGTGGCGGTCCTGGAGAGCGCCCACGGCCTGCGGGACGGCGACCCCGCCGAGTGGGCGGTGACCGTGGACCAGTACGAGAAGGACCGCGACGCCGTCTACGAGCTGCTGGCCTCACGCTGGGGGGACGTCGCGCCCTGGAACCTGCAGACGGTCCTGCTGCGCACCGGTGCCGAGGAGATACCCGAGCCGTGGGCCTGGCTCGCCGCCCGCGCGGGTGTGGCCTGGCTGTGGGAGGTCCAGGGGACCGGCCGCTGGGTCGCGCTGGCGGTCGCCGACCGGGACGCCGGCGACGAGATCCAGCTGCTGGCGGTGGTCACGGAGACAGCCCCTCCCTGACCACGGCCGGCCCTACGTCCCCCGGCCGGTCGGCGTCACTCCGCCGCGGCCTCCCGCAGCCGCCCGAACTCCTCGGCCAGCGTCGCCGGTGTCCAGTGCGCGTTCAGCCCGCTCGGGTTGGGCAGCACCCACACCCGTGTGCCGCCGATCGTCCGCGCCTGCGGCCCCACGGCGGCCCCGCGGTCGTCGAACGCCGCCCGGTAGGCGGTGATGCCCACCACGGCCAGCCACCTCGGGCGCAGCCGGGCCACCTTGAGCGTCAGCAGCCGCCCGCCCTCGCGGTACTCCTCGGCGCTCAGCTCGTCGGCCCGCGCGGTCGCCCGCGCCACCACATTGGTGATGCCGAGCCCGTACGACAGCAGCTCCCGCTGCTCGGACGGCAGCAACAGCCGCGGCGTGAACCCGGAGCGGTGCAGGGCCGGCCAGAAGCGGTTGCCGGGGCGCGCGAAGTGGTGGCCCGTCGCGGCCGTCATCAGGCCCGGGTTGATGCCGCAGAACAGCACCCGCAGGCCGTCCGCGACCACGTCCGGCACCAGGCGGTCGCGGGCGGCCTCCAGCTGCTGCTGGGTGAAGCGGGTCAGAGGATCGCCCCGGGGGTGTACCCGGCGGCCTCCGGGTGCCGCTTCACGATCTCGTCGATCCTTCCGACGACGGTGGCGACCTGGTCGCTCGCCGCGCCCGTGAAGGACAGCTTGTCCGCCATCAGCGCCGCCAGCTCCGCCCGGCCGAGCGGCAGCCGCTCGTCGGCGGCGAGCTTGTCGAGCAGGTCGTTGCGCTCGGCGCCCTGCTCACGCATGGCCAGGGCGGTGGCGACGGCGTTCTCCTTGATCGCCTCGTGGGCGACCTCGCGGCCGACGCCCGCGCGCACCGCGCCCATCAGCACCTTGGTGGTGGCCAGGAACGGCAGGTAGCGGTCGAGCTCGCGGGCCACGACCGCCGGGAAGGCGCCGAACTCGTCGAGCACCGTCAGGAACGTCTCCAGCAGACCGTCCAGGGCGAAGAACGCGTCCGGAAGCGCGACCCGGCGCACCACCGAGCAGGACACGTCGCCCTCGTTCCACTGGTCGCCCGCCAGCTCGCCGGTCATCGAGGCGTAGCCGCGCAGGATCACCATCAGGCCGTTGACGCGCTCGCAGGAGCGGGTGTTCATCTTGTGCGGCATCGCGGAGGAACCGACCTGGCCCGGCTTGAAGCCCTCGGTGACCAGCTCGTGCCCGGCCATCAGCCGGACCGTCTTCGCCAGCGACGACGGCGCGGCGGCCAGCTGCACCAGCGCGGTGACGACCTCGTAGTCCAGCGAGCGCGGGTAGACCTGGCCCACCGAGGTGAACGCCTCCGAGAAGCCCAGGTGCCCGGCGATCCGCCGCTCCAGCTCCGACAGCTTGGCCGCGTCCCCGCCGAGCAGGTCCAGCATGTCCTGCGCCGTCCCCACCGGGCCCTTGATGCCGCGCAGCGGGTAGCGGCCGAGCAGCTCCTCCACCCGGCCGTACGCGACGAGCAGCTCGTCGGCGGCGGTCGCGAACCGCTTGCCGAGGGTGGTGGCCTGCGCGGCCACGTTGTGCGAGCGGCCGGCCATGACCAGCTCGCCGTACTCACCGGCCAGCCGGCCCAGACGCGCCAGCACGGCCACCGTGCGGTCGCGCATCAGCTCCAGCGAGAGCCGGATCTGCAACTGCTCCACGTTCTCGGTGAGGTCGCGGGAGGTCATGCCCTTGTGCACGTGCTCGTGCCCGGCGAGGTTGTTGAACTCCTCGATCCGCGCCTTCACGTCGTGCCGGGTGACCTTCTCGCGCTCGGCGATCGAGGCCAGGTCGACGGTGTCGAGGACGCGCTCGTAGTCGGCGATCGCCGCGTCCGGCACCTCGATCCCGAGATCCTTCTGGGCGCGCAGCACGGCGAGCCAGAGCTGCCGCTCGAGCTTCACCTTCTGCTCGGGCGACCAGAGCGTGGCGAGCTCGGCGGAGGCGTAGCGTCCGGCGAGGACGTTCGGGATGCGGGGCTTGGCGGGCGCAGAAGTCACGTGTACGGATTCTACTGGCGCATCGTGCAGGCCGGCGCCACGGGGTGGTTCGGCGGAAGCTACGAACGGCCTGGGTGCGGGGGACCGGTGCCGGGGGACCGGCGCCGCTAACCGATCTCGTACGGCAGCAGCTCGGGCCGCTTGGGCGGCAGCCCGTCGCCGGAGGAGCGGCCGGTGAGGCGGCGGCCTATCCACGGCAGCAGGTGCTGCCGGGCGAACCGGGCGTCCGCGACCCGGCGGGCCGCCCAGCGCGGCGGCAGCGTCGCCTCCGGGGGCAGGTGCCACTCGGGGTCCTCGGGCGGGTAGCCGAGGGTCTGCCAGACCGCCTCCGCGACCCTGCGGTGGCCCTCCGCGGTCAGGTGCAGCCGGTCCACGTCCCACAGCCGGGGGTCGCCGAGGGCGGGCGCCCCGTACAGGTCGACGACGAGTGCGCCGTGCCGCTCGGCGAGCTCGTCGACACAGGCGAACAGCGCCTCCATGCGCGGCCGGAACCGCTCCAGGACCGGCCCCTGGCGGCCGGGGCTGCGCATCAGCACCAGTTGCTCGCAGTGCGGGGCCAGCCGCTCCACGGCCTCGGTCAGCAGGTCCCGCACCCGCACCATGTCGCACTTGGGCCGCAGGGTGTCGTTGAGTCCGCCGACCAGGGTGACGACGTCGGCCCGCATGGCCGCCGCCGTCTCCACCTGCTCGTCGACGATCTGCTGGATCAGTTTGCCGCGCACCGCGAGGTTGGCGTAGCGGAAGCCGGGGGCGGCGGCCGCCATCCGCCCGGCGAGGAGGTCGGCCCAGCCGCGGTAGGTGCCGTCAGGGAGCCGGTCCGACATGCCCTCGGTGAAGGAGTCGCCGACGGCGACCAGGCTGGTGTGGGTGGGAATCGTCTGCATGGCGACAGAGATGGTATCCCGCGGCACATACCCGGCGGTCGGTCGGCCCGGGTCCGGGCCGACCGACCGGGTCGCGCGGCTCAGGTCCGCTGACCGAACAGCTTCTGGAGGACGTCCTCCATCGTCACCAGTCCGGACAGCCGCCCGTCGGTCCCGAGGACCGCCGCCAGGTGCGTACGGCTGCCCCGCATCGCAGTGAGGACGTCGTCCATCGGCGTGCCCTCCCGCACCCGAGCGATGGGCCGCATGTCGCGCAACCGGAACGGCAGGTCCCGCGGAGAGGCGTCGAGGGCGTCCTTCACGTGCAGATACCCCACGATCCGCCGCTGCCCGTCCACCACCGGGAAGCGGGAGAACCCGGACCGCGCCGACAACTCCTCCAGCCCCTCGGGGGTGACGCCCACGCTCGCGTAGACCACGCGCTCCAGCGGCATCACCACGTCCCGCACCGGCCGCCGGCCCAGCTCCAGCGCGTCGTGCAGCCGCTCCTGCGCGCGGTCGTCGATGAGGCCCGCCTCACTGGAGTCCTTCACGATCTGGGCCAGTTCGGCGTCGGAGAAGGAGGCGACCACCTCGTCCCGCGTCTGCACCCGCAGCAGCTTCAGCAGGGTGTTGGCGAAGGCGTTGATCGTGAAGATCACCGGGCGCAGCGCCCGGGACAGCGCCACCAGCGGCGGACCCAGCATCAGCGCGCTGCGCACCGGCTCGGCGAGCGCTATGTTCTTCGGCACCATCTCGCCGAGCAGCATGTGCAGGTACGTCGCCAGCGCCAGCGCGATGACGAAGGACACCGCGTGCCCCGCGCCCTCCGGCACGCCCACCGCGTGGAACGCCGGTTCCAGCAGGTGCTCGATGGCCGGCTCGGCGACGACACCGAGGACCAGGGTGCACAGCGTGATGCCGAGCTGTGCGGCCGCCATCAGCGCGGACACGTGCTCCAGGCCCCACAGCACGCTCTTGGCGCGCCGGTCGCCCCGGTCGGCGTAGGGCTCGATCTGGCTGCGGCGGACCGAGATCAGGGCGAACTCGGCGCCGACGAAGAAGGCGTTGACGACCAGCGTCGCCAGACCGATCAGCAACTGTACGGCGGTCATCGCCGCGCCCCCTTGTCCTCCGTGGTTCGGCCCGTCCGCTGCTGCGCCGGGTGCGGGTCGTCGAGGGGCGCGTGCAGCAGGACGCGCGCCGCGCGGCGGCCGGTGGCGTCCAGCACCTCCAGCCGCCAGCCGGTCACCTCGAAGGTGTCCCCGACGGCCGGTATCCGGCCCAGCTCGGCCGCCACGAGGCCGGCGAGGGTCTCGTACGGCCCCTCCGGGGCGCGCAGGCCCACCCGGGCGAGCTGGTCGACGCGCGTCGCGCCGTCGGCCGAGAACAGCGCCCGGCCCTCCTCGTCGGTGCCGGCCCGGGCCAGGTCGGGGACCTCGTGCGGGTCGTGCTCGTCGCGGACCTCGCCGACGACCTCCTCCACGATGTCCTCCAGGGTGGCCACCCCGGCGGTGCCGCCGTACTCGTCGATCACCACGGCCATGGTGCGCCGCCCGGAGAGCCGGTCGAGCAGCCGGTCGACGGTGAGCGATTCGGGGACCAGCAGCGGTTCGCGCATCAGCTCCGAGACCGGGACCCGGGCGCGACGTTCGGCGGGCAGCGCCAGTACGTCCTTGACGTGCGCGGTGCCGACGACCGCGTCGAGGGTGTCGCGATAGACGGGGAAGCGGGACAGCCCGGTCGCCCGGGTCACGTTCGCCACGTCCTCGCAGGTCGCGTGGACCTCCAGGGCGACGACCTGGACGCGCGGGGTCATCACGTTCTCCGCGGTGAGGTCGGCGAGGTTCAGGGTGCGGACGAACAGCTCGGCCGTGTCCGCCTCCAGGGCGCCCTCCCTGGCGGAGTGCCGGGCGAGCGCCGCGAGTTCCTGGGGTCCGCGCGCCGACTCCAGTTCCTCGGCGGGTTCCACGCCGATGCGGCGCACGATGCGGTTGGCCGTGTTGTTCAGGTGGGTGATGAAGGGGCGGAACGCGGCGCTGAACCAGCGCTGCGCGTTGCCCACCCGCTTGGCGACGGCCAGCGGCGAGGAGATCGCCCAGTTCTTGGGCACCAGCTCGCCGACCACCATCAGGAACACGGTCGACAGGGCCGTGCCGATCACCAGCGCCAGGGAGCGCGCCACGGACTCGGAGGCGCCGACGTCCCGCAGCGGGCCCGCGATGAGCGCCGCGATGGACGGCTCGGCGAGCATGCCGACCACCAGGTTGGTGACGGTGATGCCGAGCTGGGCGCCGGAGAGCTGGAAGGTCAGGCTCCGTACGGCCTCGAGCGCGCCCGCGGCGCCCCGCTCGCCGCGCTCGACGGCCCGCTCCAGCTCGGCGCGCTCGACCGTGGTGAGGGAGAACTCCGCCGCGACGAAGGCGCCGCACGCGAGCGAGAGCAGGATCGCCGCCAGGAGGAGGAGCACTTCTGTCATCGGGTCACCTCCGTCCCATCGTCGGACAGGACGGGGACGAATGCGCGATGTCGCGGACTGGGAGGCTCGCCCATGGGCGGACGCACACAACCTTTCATGGAGGACCGGGTGACCCCACAAGAGTAAAGGACCGGCAAAGGAGGGTGGCCGGGCTGTGGATCAGCCGGTGAGGGGCTTCACCCAGCGCCGCCAGTGTTCCTCCGGCGCGTACCCCGCCGCGCCCCAGGCATGGTGCGCGGTCTCGTTGCGCCGGAGCACCATCGCGTCCGCGCGGCGCCCGCCGAGCCGCACGAACCGCTCCTCCGCGGCCGCCAGCAGCGCGGTGGCGACGCCCTGGCGGCGGTGGCCTGGATGCACCGCCAGCCGGTAGAGATGGCACCGCCAGCCGTCGAACCCCGCGATCACCGTGCCGACCGGCTCGCCGCCGTACTCGGCGAGGATCAGCGCCTCGGGATCGCGGGCGACCAGCCGCTCCACGCCCTCCAGGTCGTCGCTGATGCTCGTGCCCTCGGCGGCCACCTTCCAGAAGGCCAGCACACGGTCCAGGTCGCCGGGCCCGGCGGCCCGTATACGCAGCTCACTCATGAGCCGATCCCAGCACGCCCGGCCGGCCCGGGCCGGGAATTCCGCGATCCGGACCGTCCGCCGCGCGGCTCACTCGTGCGCGATCGCCTCCAGCACGTTCATCCGCGACGCCCGCAGCGCCGGCAGCAGCGCCGCCGCGATGCCCACCACCACCGAGCCGACGACGACCGCGACGACGGTGCCCCAGGGGACGGCCAGCGCGGTCATGCCCTGCAGGGCCAGGACCTGCTGCATGCACAGACCCCACACCAGCCCCAGCGCGAGTCCGAGCACGGCGCCGAAGACGGCGATCACCACCGACTCCAGGCGGATCATCCGCCGCAGCTGCCGCCGCGCCAGGCCGATCGCCCGCAGCAGACCGATCTCCCGGGTGCGTTCCACCACCGACAGCGCGAGGGTGTTGACCACTCCCAGCACCGCGATGACGATCGCCAGGCCCAGCAGGGCGTAGACGAGGTACAGCAGGACGGCGATCTGGTCGTGCACCAGGTCCTTGTAGTCGGCCTGGTCGCGGACCTGCGCCTGGGGATACGGGTCGAGGGCCGACTCCAGCCGGTCGCGCAGGGCGTCCGTGCCGGTCCCGTCGGCGGCGTTGACGTACAGCGCGGAGTCCTGGCCGCCCGGCATGTACTCCTCGACCGTCGCGATGCCGAAGAACAGCCCGCCCCGCATCCCGAAGCCCTCGCCGCCCTCCATGTCGGTGAGGGCGGTCACCGTCAGCTCGGTGCGCCGGCCGCCGGGGAACTCGACCGGGAGCGTGCCGCCGATCCGCACGCCGTGCTCCGCGGCGAAGCCGGCGTCCATGGCGAGGCCGCCGTCCGCCAGGGCCGCCGCGCGCGTACGTCACCCGCGCGACGTCGTCGACCCGGTCGTCGTACCCGGCGGCGGTGGTCTCGACCCGCTCCCCGTCCGGCAGCCGTACCGCCACCGGCGCGAACCGCTGCCGCACCACCAGCCCCACGCCCTCCGTGTCCCGCACCCGGTCGGTGACCTCCTGGGAGAACGGCATGAAGCCGGCGTCCTGGATCACGAAGTCGGCGCCGAGCGTCCTGTCGATCTGCTCGTCGAAGGACCGGGACATCGAGGCACCGGCCACCGACATCCCGCCGACCAGGGCGATCCCCACCATCAGCGCGGCGGCCGTCGCCCCCGTACGGCGCGGATTGCGCAGGGCGTTGCGCCGGCTCATCAGGCCCACCGCGCCGAACAGCGCGGGGAAGGCCGCGCCGAGCACCCGGATCACCGGCCGCACCAGCAGCGGACCGGCGACGACGGTCGCGATCAGCGTGAGGACGACACCGAGCCCCAGCAGCGAGGCCGCCCGGGCCGTCCCGGTGGCGGCCGCACAGCCCGCCAGCGCGGCCGCGCCGAGCGCGCCCACCACGGACCCCACCACGGCGCGCGCCCGCAGCGGCCGCCCCACCCCGGCGATCTCCGCGTCGGCCAGCGCGGCCATCGGCGACACGGCCGCCGCGCGGCGGGCCGGGAGATACGCCGCGACGAAGGTGACCCCCACGCCGACGGCGTACGCCGTGACGGGCGTGACCCACCCGATCACCATCTCCGTCGTCTTCAGGTTCATGCCGAAGACGCCCATCAGCCGGATCAGCCCGGAGGCGAGCCCGATGCCGGCCGCGAGCCCCAGCGTCGAGCCGGCCAGACCGAGCAGCACCGCCTCGGTGAGCACCGACCGGCGCACCTGCCGCCGGTCGGCGCCGAGCGCCCGCAGCAGGCCGAGTTCCCGGGTGCGCTGGGCGATCAGCATCGAGAAGGTGTTGACGATCAGGAAGACGCCGACGAGGACGGCGACCCCGGCGAAGCCCAGCATCACGTACTTGATCACGTCGAGGAATCCGCCGAGTTCGTCGGCGGCCGTCTCGGCCAGCTCGTCGGCGGTCCTGATCTCGTAGGCGCCCGTGCCCAGCTCGGCGGTGACCCGGCGCTTCAGTTCCGCGTCGGTCACGCCGGGCGCCGCCTCGAGGGAGATGCCCGTCGCCCGGTCCGGCGAGCCCAGCAGTCTGGTGGCGGCGACCCCGGGGTCGAGGAAGACCAGCGCCGCGCCGGGGTTGGTGGTGGTGAACGTGGCGATGCCGACGACCTCCACGCGGAAGGTGCCCGGCTGCGCGTGCACGGACAGCGTGTCCCCGATCCCGACGTCCTCGGCGTCGGCGGTGTCCGCGTCCAGGACGGCCTCGCCGTCGCCGCGCGGGGCCCTGCCGGAGGTCAGCTCCACCACGCTGCGCTCACTGACGTACCAGTCCACCGCGTGGGTCGGGGCACCCGTGGTCGGGCCCACCGGCTCGTCGTCGCCGTCGGTCACCGTGATGTTGTCGGCCTCGACGTCCGCATGGGCCGACGCGACACCGTCGACCCCGGTCAGCTCCCCGGCGAGCGGGGCCGGCAGGGTCCGGACCGCTCCCGTGGGCACCGACGACTCCAGGTCCTCCAGGGGCTCGACCGTCACATCGGCGGAGCTGGAGGCGAACAGCCGGTCGAAGGTACGGGAGACCGTGTCGGAGAAGATCAGGCTGCCGGCGACGAACGCCACGGACAGGACGACGGCCAGCGCGGACAGCAGCAGCCGCCCCTTGTGCGCGAGGAAGCTCCTCAGCGTCGCCCGCAGCACCGTGTCACTCCCTCTCGGGGGCGGCGCCGTCCGCGGGGGCGCGGATCACGTCGAAGCGCTTCATCCGCTCCAGCACCGACTCCGCGGTGGGCCGCCGCATCTCGTCCACGATCCGGCCGTCGGCGAGGAAGAGCACCAGGTCGGAGTGGGCGGCGGCGCCCGGGTCGTGCGTCACCATCACCACGGTCTGGTGCAGTCGGTCCACGGCCTCGCGCAGGAAGCCGAGGACCTCGAGACCCGAGCGGGAGTCGAGGTTGCCGGTCGGCTCGTCCGCGAAGATCAGCTCGGGACGGGAGGCCAGGGCCCGTGCGCAGGCCACGCGCTGCTGCTGTCCGCCGGAGAGCTGCGCGGGGCGGTGCCTGAGCCGGTCGCGCAGGCCCAGCGTGTCGATGACCTGGTCCAGCCACGCCTCGTCGGGCCGCTGCCCCGCGATGTCCATGGGCAGGGTGATGTTCTCCCGCGCGTTC
The DNA here is from genome assembly GCF_007829875.1 of Streptomyces capillispiralis. Taxonomy (NCBI): domain Bacteria; kingdom Bacillati; phylum Actinomycetota; class Actinomycetes; order Kitasatosporales; family Streptomycetaceae; genus Streptomyces; species Streptomyces capillispiralis. Next base: position 6,904,275 of record NZ_VIWV01000001.1, read on the forward strand.
AGGGTCGGGATGAGGTTGAACGACTGGAACATGAACCCGATCCGGTCCCGCCGCAGCCGGGTCAGCTCACGGTCCCTCAGCCCCGTGATCTCGGTGTCTCCCAGCCACACCTGACCGGCGGACACGGTGTCCAGCCCCGCCAGGCAGTGCATCAGCGTGGACTTCCCCGACCCGGACGGTCCCATCACCGCGGTGAACCGCCCGCGCACGATGTCCACGTCCACCGAGTCCAGGGCGAGCACCGTCGTCTCCCCCGAGCCGTAGGCCTTGGTCAGACCACGGGCGCGGGCCGCGGTCCCGTCGGCGGACGGGCGTCCGGGAGCGTGCTCCGCAGCAGGTGTGGACAAGGCCGCCTCCTCGATTGAGGACGTCATGTCGTGCTCGTCCCGCCCGAGCGTAATGTGATCCCGCCCACACTCGGTATCCCCCATAGGGGCACCTCCGTCTCCACCCCAGGTCGGGTCCCCGAAAACGGTGTAAGGGGCATAAATCTCGCCCGGTCGCCGCACTTGCCGCTGCTAGCGCCCCGGCGCTAGCTTCGAGGTATGGCGAAGACCCAGCTGAACGTGCGCGTGGACGAGGGCACCGCCCGCGCGGCCCGCGAGCGCGCCCTGGCCCGCGGGATGAGCGTCAACCGCTACATCGAGGAACTGGTCCGGCGGGACACAGGGGAGGCGGGCCGCGCGTTCGTCGAGGCCGCCGCCGACTTCATGAAGCAGTACGAGAGCGTCTTCGCCGAGGAGTTCGACGGGGCCGCCCCCGCCCGGTCGGGGCCGGCCGGCCCCGAGGACCGCGAGGGCACGCGCGAAGGTCGCCGCTGAACCGTTGAACGACCTGCGCATCGACCTCGCGTGGCTGCTCATGCTCGCCGAGCAGCAGACTCCCGGGGACCCCCAGGTCACCGACTGGGGCGCCCTCGTCGCCGCCGTCGCACGCCACCGGGCCGAGATCTTCGACGTCCCCGTCTACGACAGTCCGCACGCCCGCGCCGCCGCGCTCCTCCAGCTGCTGATCCACGTCCCCGCGCTGGAGCGCTCCAACGCCCTGTTCGCCTCCGCCGTCGCGTACGCCTACCTCGTCGCCAGCGGTCTGAAGGTCGTCACCTCGCCGGAGCAGGTGCGCGATCTGGCCCGGCTGGTCAAGGACGGGCAGGCGACCGTGGACGACATCGCCGCCGAGCTGCGCCGCTGGAGCGAGTGATCAGCTCCCGGCGCTCCCCGCCTCGCCCACCGGCCGCCACGCGGTGCCGATGACGCAGTACGAGGTCGGCAGGACCGGCCCCTTCTCCGGCATCAGCATCCGCCGGTAGGGACCGAGTTCGAACCCCGCCTCCCGGAGCGCGCCGACCGGGTCCCGGGCCACGTGGCAGCCGCCGGCCAGCGGCGGCCACACCGTCCGGTCCAGCGCCCGCTGGGTGAGGCGCATGACCGGGCCGCCGCCCCGGCCGTGCTCGAAGAACCGCACCTCGCCGCCGGGCCGCAGCACCCGCCGCAGCTCCGCCAGCGCCCGCGGCACGTCCCGCACGCTGCACAGCACCAGCGAGAGCACCGCCGCGTCGAACGCCTCGCTCTTGACCGGCAGCGCCTCCGCCACCCCCGGCGCCACGTCCACCGGCACCCCGGCGCGCAGGGCGGCCTCCACGGCCAGCGCGCGCAGCGCCCGCTCGGGCTCGATGGCGACGATCTCGGAGACGGTGGCCGGGTAGTGGGCGAAGTTCAGGCCGTTGCCCGCGCCGATCTCGATCACCCGCCCGGACAGCCCGCCGAGCAGTCCGCGCCGCACCTTCGCCATCCCCGCGCGGGTCTCGGCCGCGACGCTGGCCCGGGCGTAGCAGCGGGCGAACAGCGGGTGGTGCACGGGATCCCGCGCCACCTTCGTGGAGCGGTCGGACCGTAGCCGCATGTGGACCTCCCCAGGACGGGACTACGGCGATTCTGCCCCGAACGGGCCGCCCGCACCCCCGCCGTCGTCAGACCGCCTCGCGCGCCCGGAACGCCTCCGCGTCCCAGGTCCCCTCCAGCTCGGGCGCCAGCCAGTGCGGTGCCGAGGACCGGAAGCGGGCGGGCCCGAGGGAGCCCGCCCCGGCCGGCACGGCGCCCAGCAGCGGCACCCCGGCCACGTCCGGCAGGTCCAGCAGGTTGCACCGTGCCGCCAGGTCCGGCTCGGCGGGCCAGCTGCCGATCACCACACCCGCCGGGTCCAGCCCCCGCCGGCGCAGCTCGCGGACCGTCAGCTCCGTGGTGTTCAGCGTGCCGAGCCCCGCCTGCGCCACCACCAGCACGGGCGCGGCCAGCAGCTCCGCCGCGTCCGCCAGGGTGCCGCCGGCCGCGTCGAAGCGCACCAGCAGGCCGCCGGCGCCCTCCACCAGCACCAGATCGTGCTCCGTGGCCAGCTTGGCGGCCCGCTCCGCGACGTCCCGCGGACGCACGGGCGCCCGCCCGGCCCGGCGGGACGCCGTGGCCGGCGCCAGCGGATCCGGATAGCGCGCGAGTTCGTCCGTGGTCACCGCACCGGCGAGCCGCGCGACCTCCTCGGCGTCCCCGGGCTCTCCCGGCCGCACGCCCGTCTGCGCCGCCTTCAGCACGGCCACCGACCGGCCGGCCGCCAGCGCCGCCGCGGCGACCGCGGCCGTCACCACCGTCTTGCCGACCTCGGTGCCCGTGCCCGTGATCACCATCACCGGCATGTCATCCCTCCTTCGCCGCCGCGCACACCGCGCGCGCGATGCGCGCCACGTCGGCGTCACCCGTGACGTACGGCGGCATGGTGTAGACGAGGTCCCGGAACGGCCGCAGCCACACGCCCTCGCGCACCGCGGCCGCCGTGGCGGCCTCCATGTCCACCGGGTGGTCGAGCTGCACGACACCGATGGCGCCGAGCACCCGCACGTCCCGGACCCCCGGCAGCCGCGAGGCCGGGGCCAGCCCCTCGCGCAGACCCGCCTCGATCCGTTTGACCTCCGCGAGCCAGTCCTGCCCGAGCAGCAGCTCGATGGAGGCGCAGGCCACGGCCGCCGCCAGCGGACTGCCCATGAACGTCGGACCGTGCGCCAGCACCGGCACCTCACCGCGGGAGATGCCCTCGGCCACCCGCGCGGTGCACAGCGTCGCCGCCATGGTCAGGTAACCGCCGGTCAGCGCCTTGCCCACGCACATCACATCCGGGGTCACCGCCGCGTGCTCCGCCGCGAACAGCGCGCCCGTGCGCCCGAAACCGGTCGCGATCTCGTCGAACACCAGCAGCACGTCGTGCGCGTCGCACGCCTCGCGCAGCACCCGCAGGTACGCGGGGGAGTGGAACCGCATCCCGCCCGCGCCCTGCACCACCGGCTCCACGATCACCGCGGCCAGCTCACCGGCGTGCCGCCCGATCAGCTCCCGCAGATGAGCGGCGTACGACTCCTCGTACCGCTCGGGCGGGGCCTCGGCGAACACCTGACGGGGCAGCACCCCGGACCACAGGTCGTGCATGCCCCCCTCGGGGTCGCAGACCGACATCGGCTGCCAGGTGTCGCCGTGGTAGCCGCCCCGCCAGGTCAGCAGCCGCCGCTTCTCCGGCCGGCCCAGCGAACGCCAGTACTGAAGGCACATCTTCACCGCGACCTCGACCGACACCGACCCCGAGTCGGCCAGGAACACGTGCTCCAGGCCCTCCGGCGACATGTCGACGAGGAGCTTCGCCAGCCGGACGGCGGGCTCGTGCGTGAGCCCGCCGAACATCACGTGGCTCATCCGCGACAGCTGCTCGCCGGCCGCCTCGTTGAGCACGGGGTGGTTGTAGCCGTGGATCGCCGACCACCAGGACGACATCCCGTCGACCAGTTCGCCCGAGCCGTCGGCGAGCTTCAGCCGCACCCCGCTCGCCGCCTCCACGACGAGCGGTTCCTGACGGCCCGGCATGGGCCCGTAGGGGTGCCAGACGTGCCGCCGGTCGAGTTCCAGCAGGTCGGCGACGGAGAGCTCAGGCATTGGGCGCGAGGTCCGTTCCGGCCCCCCGGCGGCGCACGGCGACCAGATCGGTGCGCGGCCCGTCGGCCTGCCGCGCGCCCCCGTCCACCGCGTCCGCGTCGGCGGCCACGGAACCGCACGCCCCGCCGCCCCCGTGCGAGCCGCAGCCCCCGCCGGCCCGGTGCTCGGGCAGCGTCACCTGATCGGCGCCCTCCACCTCGAAACCGGCGTCCGCGATCATCTCCAGGTCGGCCCTGCCCGCCTGGCCCTCGCTGGTGAGGTAGTCGCCGAGGAAGATCGAGTTGGCCAGGTGCAGCGCGAGCGGCTGCATCGAGCGCAGGTGCACCTCGCGGCCGCCGGCGATCCGCACCTCGACGTCCGGGCAGACGAACCGGACCATCGCCAGGATGCGCAGGCACCGCTGCGGGGTCAGGTTCCACTCCTTGGCGAGCGGCGTCCCCTCGAACGGGATCAGGAAGTTGACCGGCACCGAGTCCGGGTCCAGCTCGCGCAGCGAGAAGACCACGTCGACCAGGTCCTCGTCGCTCTCGCCCATCCCCGCGATCAGACCCGAGCAGGCGGACAGCCCGGCCGCGTGCGCCTTCTGCACCGTGTCCACGCGGTCGGCGTAGGTGTGCGTGCTCGTGATGTCCGCGTACGTCGACTCCGACGTGTTGAGGTTGTGGTTGTAGGCGTCCGCGCCCGCCTCGCGCAGCCGCTCCGCCTGGCCGTCGGAGAGCAGGCCCAGGCAGGCGCACACCTCGACGCCCTCGTTCTGTTCCTTGATCGCCTTGATGGTGTCGGAGACCCGGTCCACGTCGCGGTCGGTCGGACCCCGCCCGCTGGCCACCAGGCAGACCCGCTTGGCGCCGCCCGCGAGACCGGCGGCGGCCGCCTGGGACGCCTCGTCCGGCTTGAGCCAGGTGTACTTCAGGATGTCGGCCTTGGAACCGAGCCGCTGGGAACAGTAGGAGCAGTCCTCCGGGCACAGGCCGGACTTGAGGTTGACGAGATAGTTGAGTTTCACCCGTCGGCCGAACCAGTGCCGGCGCACCTTCCCGGCCGCGGCCACCACTTCGAGCAGGTCGTCGTCGGGCGTCGCGAGGACGGCCAGCGCTTCCCCACGGGTCGGCGTCTCGCGCCGAAGCCCCTTGTCCACCAGCGTGTTCAGCAGGTCCATGAGAGCCGATCCTGTCCTACCGGACCCCCTCGGGCAAAGGAGAGTTCGTACAACAGAGGCACTTCGAGGTGTGGGTATTGCCACACAGTGGTCCGTCCGTCCTGCCGCTAGTGTCTGTCCACTGCCTACAAAAGCCCCGGAGGACCCATGGCGTTCGGCTGGATCGACGAGCAGGCGGCACGGCGCCGCCGGGCCGGACTCGTCCGCACGCTGCGCCCCCGGGCCGCCGGCACAGCGCTGCTCGATCTGGCGAGCAACGACTACCTGGGCCTGGCCCGGCATCCGGAGGTCACCGAGGGCGCCGCCCGGGCCGCGCGGACCTGGGGCGGCGGCTCGACGGGCTCCCGGCTCGTCACCGGCACCACCGAACTCCACGCCGAGCTGGAGCGCGAGCTGGCCGCCTTCTGCGGCTTCGAGGCGGCCCTGGTCCTCTCCTCCGGCTACGCGGCCAACCTCGCCGCCGTCACCGCGCTGGCCCCGCACGGCTCGCTGATCGTCTCCGACGCGGGCAACCACGCCTCCCTGATCGACGGTTGCCGGCTGGCCCGCGGGACGGCCCAGGTCACCGCGCACGCCGATCCCGACGCCGTGCGCAAGACACTGGGCGGGCACGACGGGCCCGCCGTCGCGGTGTCCGACACGGTGTTCTCGGTGGACGGCGACGCCGCCCCCCTCGCGGCGCTGGCCGAGGCGTGCCGGGAACACGGCGCGGGGCTGGTGCTCGACGACGCGCACGGCCTCGGAGTGCTGGGCGACGGCGGCCGGGGCGCCCCGTACGCGGCGGGACTCGCGGGCGCCGACGACGTCGTGGTGACGGTGACGCTGTCCAAGTCGCTGGGCAGCCAGGGCGGGGCGGTGCTCGGCCCGGCCCGGGTGATCGAGCACCTGGTCAACACGGCGCGGACGTTCATCTTCGACACGGGACTCGCCCCCGCGGCGGCGGGCGCGGCCCTGGCGGCGCTGCGGCTGCTGCGCCGCGAACCCGGGCGCGCGGCACGGGCGGGCGCGGTGGCGCGGGAGCTGCACGGCCGGCTGACGGCCGCGGGTCTGGAAGCGGTGCGTCCGGACGCCGCGGTCGTCTCCGTGCGTGCCCCCTCCCCGGAGCAGGCCGTGCGATGGGCGGCCGACTGCCGGGCGGCCGGCCTGTCCGTGGGCTGCTTCCGTCCTCCTTCCGTGCCCGACGGCATTTCACGGCTCAGGCTGACCGCCCGCGCGGACCTGTCCGGGGCGGAGATCGAACGCGCTGTACGAGTGATCGGCGAGACGCGGCCATGAGTCGGCGGGGCACGGCCGTGCGTCGCCCGGTGACGGGTCGGTTCCGGTCGGTCGGGTCAGTGGATGTGAAGCCGGGTCAGCGGACCGCGGTCACGAACTCCGCCCAGCTCTCGGGGGAGAAGAGCAGCGCGGGTCCGGCCGGGGTCTTGGAGTCGCGCACGGCGAGCAGTCCGGCCAGGGGGCCGGTGGCCGGCCGGGCCGTCTCGACGCAGTTGTTCGCACCCGTGCTGTAGCTGCTGCGCAGCCACCGCGCGCCGTGCAGTGCGAGGCTGGAAGGGATGGTCCGAGGCGGTGCGGGCATCGTGCCTCCTTACGCGCCGGCCGCTGTGCCGGCGATGAAATCCAACGAGTCCTCTGGCGAAAGGGCGTGGATCGAAAGCGCGTCGAAGGCCTCCGAGTAGGCCCTGAGGTCTTCTTTCCGCTCCAGATAGAGGCTACTCGTCAAGTGGTCGAGAACAACCACGTCCAGATCAGAAGTGCGCGAGAATGAAAAGATTACGAAAGGACCGGTCACACCGATGTGTGCCCCCGCGGTGAACGGCAGCACCTGCAACCGCACTTGGGGGAGTCGGGCCGCCTCGACCAGCCGGTTCAGCTGCCGGGTCATCACACCGGGCCCGCCGACCTGCCGGCGCAGCACCGCCTCGTCCAGGACCGCGCTCAGCTCCAGGGGCGGCTGGGCCCGCAGCACGTCCTGCCGGGCCAGCCGCACCTCCACCAGGGCGTCCAGCCGTTCCTCCGACGCGCCCTCCAGGGCCGCCTCGGTCACCGCCCGCGCGTACTCCGGGGTCTGCAGCAGTCCGGGGATCACCGTGGTCTCCAGGGTGCGCATCGCGCTCGCCTGCGACTCCAGGCTGATGAAGTCCCGGTAGGTCGGCGGCAGTACACCGCGGTAGGCGTGCCACCAGTGGTGCCGGCCGGCGCCGTCGCCGGTGCCCGACAGCATCAGCAGCAACTCCCGCAACTGCGGGTCGCCGACGCCGTAGAGGTCGAGCAGTAACCGGACGTCGGCCGGTTTCACCCCGCTCGTGCCCGTCTCGATGCGGCTCACCTTCGACTGGTGCCAGCCCACCAGGCGGGCCGCCTCACCACTGGTGAGTCCCGACGAGGTGCGCAGCGCGCGCAGCTCCGCGCCCAGTTTCCGGCGGCGCACCGCGGGACCGTGCTGCATGGGCTTCTCCTTACTCCTTCCGAGCCGCCCGCATACGGTCTCCCGTCGCAGAGTTCACCGCTTTGAGCGACAGATATATGCATATCCTGGTGGATCGCCGCCCTGCACCGCGCGGTAATGGCAGTCTGGCGACGAAGCACCAGTGCGGGACCGTACTCGAACCAGCCGCTCCGTGTCGGACTGCGGTCCCGTGGGAAAGGGACGACGTCGCCATGGCAGACCATCTGGAAGCATCCGTCACTCTGCCGAGCGCTCCCGCCTCGGTCGCGGCCGCCCGGGCCCATGTGGTGGACACGCTGGTGGAATGGGGGATGCCCAGGGACGCGGACCTGTCCGACACCGTCCGGCTGATCGTCTCCGAACTCGCCACCAACGCGGTGCAGCACACGTTCGGGCAGTCACCCACGTTCACGGTGGACGTCGTGCTCGTCCGTGACGAGCGGGTGCACATCGGTGTGACGGACAGTCACCCCCGGCTGCCCAAACGGCTGCCCGCCGCGGTGCAGCAGGACAACGGGCGCGGGCTGGTCATCATCCGCTGGCTGACCGTGGAGTGCGGCGGCAGACTCCGCGTCCGCCGCACGCGGGAGGGCGGCAAGACCGTCGCGGTGGAACTCCCGTGGACCGTCCCCGCCGCCGAAGCGGTCACGGCGGTGGGACAGCAGGAGCAGTAGGCGCGGCGCGGGCCGGGCGTGACGGGGCGGCGGCGTGGCGGGGCGCCGCCGCCCCACGGGTCACCGCACCCGGCCGTACGAGACGCTGCGGGTCCAGATCTTCTGCAGGCGCACCACGTCCCCGCTCTTCGGGGCGTGCCAGATCTTGCCCTGACCCGCGTAGATGCCGACGTGGTAGACGTAGTTGCCCGAATGGAAGAAGACCAGGTCCCCCGCCCTGCGGCTGCCGGCGGAGATGTGGCGCGTCTTGTTGTACTGCTGGGCGGCGGTGCGCGGCAGCTTCTTGCCCGCCTTCTTGAACGAGTACAGGGTCAGACCCGAGCAGTCGAACCGGTTCGGCCCGGTGGCGCCCCACTGGTACGGCGAGCCCTTCTTGGAAGCGGCGATGCGCAGGGCCTTGCTCGCCGGACTCGCGGCCGCCGCCTCCGAGGCGACTCCGGGGACCACGATGGAGCCGCCCACGGCGGCCAGGGTGAGGGCCGAGGCCGTGCCGGCCCGGGCCATGAGAGACGGGACACGATTGAGCGCAGTCATGCGCAACCCTTCGTCAGCCGCCTGTGAAGGATGACCTGTCGGATTCGGGCTGGCGAAGTTGCCCGGCCGCACGTGTGCGGCTTCACCCCAAGGACTGCTCGGAACTGACGTCCCGGCAACCCGTCGTGCCTGGGTCCTCCACTCCTGCCGATCCACTCCTGTCGACCGGTCATCCGGGCGGCGGCAGGACTCGGCGTCCGCCCGGATCGCCCCGCCGCGGCGGCGGGGTCTTGTCGTCAGTCAGGGATCTTGACTCAAGAAGGGAGCGAAATCCCAACGGAACGTGGGGTTTGTGTTGTTACTCACCAATCACCCGTTCGGGTGGACACCTCCTTGTTCGGTTCCTCGTCAAGGGCGCCGGGGAGTCACGGACCAGCGATGGAATGTCCGATTCCGCGCTGCGGCGGGCGCGGTGCGCAACTTCGGCGGCCCGAAAACAGCAGGTCGGTCTACGCCGGATGGGGGTACGCCGTTCGGTCCGTTTCAACGTCCGCCGGGGCGCGCCGCCGACGGAAAGGTCATCGGGAGGGGTGCGGGCGTCAACTGCCCGGGTCCGGCGGCAGGGTGACCCGGGCCGTGCGCCGTTCGCCGTCCAGCACGCGCAGCGCCCGGGCCAGGGTGGCGGAGTGCAGTTCGCTCTCGCCGCGCAGGTGCATCAGGGTCAGCGCGTCGCGCAGCGCGACAGCCTTGCCGACCAGCGCCTGCGCCGCCCGCAGTCCGCGGTAGGTGTCACCGCCCAGGGCGGGGTTGACCCTGCCGAGCAGGTCGACGGCCTCGAGGTAACGGTCGATCAGTTCGGCCTCCGCGCGGGTCAGCGCGGGCAACGGGGGCAGTTCCGGTGGCAGCATCCGCGGCTCACTCAGCGGCGGAGGCGGGGTACGCGCTCCTGTGGTGCGGCACGATCCGGTCCGCCAGGCCGTGGTCCAGCGCCGCCTGTGCGTCGAGCACCTTGTCCCGCTCGATGTCAGCCCGGACCTGTTCGGCGGTGCGGCCCGTGTGCCGGACGAGCATCTCCTCCATGCGGGACCGGATACGGGTCAACTCCTCGGCCTGGATCGCCAGATCACTGGCCTGCCCCTCGACCGGTTCCGGCAGGGCGGGCTGACGGAGCACCAGGCGCGCGCCGGGCAGGAGGAACCGCTTGCCCGGGGTGCCGGCGGCCAGCAGCAGCGCGGCGGCGCCCTCCGCCCGGCCCAGGCAGATCGTCTCCACGTCGCAGGTGACGTAGCGCAGCGTGTCGTAGATCGCCGACATGGCGTGGAAGGAGCCGCCGGGGGAGTTGACGTAGAGGGAGATGTCCCGGTCGGGGGAGTGGTGCTCCAGGTACATGAACTGGGCCATCACGTCATTGGCGGAGGTCTCGTCGATCCGGGTCCCGAGGACGACGATCCGCTCCTCGAGCAGCTTGGAGTACGGGTCCATCGTCCGGTGGCCGGACGCCGTGCGTTCGGTGAACTCGGGCAGGACGTGGCGGGCGGACGGTCGGGTCATGGGAGCCCCTCCTGTCAGGTTGTCTCTGTAAAAAATGTACAGGATGTACGTGACGTTATGATGGGTGCATGGCCTACGAGATTCCGGTGACTCAAGCCAGGGCTGAGCTCGCCGACCTGATCAACCGTGTGGTGTACGGCGGCGAGCGCGTTGTCGTGACCCGCCACGGAAAGCCCCTCGTCGCCCTCGTATCCGCCGATGACCTGCGACGACTCGAAGAACTGCGGAAGCTCGAGGAAATCCGGGAGTCCGCGCAGGAGCAGGTGGTCAGCACGGTGGCCGGCGTGCACGAGGTCGCGTCCGCCTCCCGCGAACAGCAGCGCTTCGGCATCGCCGCGCAGCACCGGGGGACGGCCACCTCGTAAGGGCCGCCGGAACAGGCCGTGCACCCCCGTCCGGCAGTGACGAGGGTGCACGCGCACGCAACCGGGAGTCCCGGCGGTCGCGCGCCGGGCGGCGGCGGTCAGCCGACGGTGGCCGGCTCCCGCGCGGAGGCGGGCGCCGCCTTCCCCGTCCGCTCCCGCAGCGCGTCGGCCAGCAGCACGGTCCCCAGGCCCAGCGCCGCCCACCAGGTCAGCGTCAGGGCGGGACCCACCGCCGCCGCGCCGTCGAAGAAGGACACGGAGCGCAGCAGTGACACGCCCGCGCCCGGAGGCAGCCACTGGCCGATCGCGCCGGCCGGCTCGGGCAGCATCTCCGGCGCCGAGGACGCCCCCGAGAAGGGGTTTCCGAGCAGGACGACCAAGAGGCCGCCGACCCCGATGCCGGCCCGCCCCAGCAGGGCCGCGCATCCGGCGACCGCCGCGGCCACGGCCAGCGCGGTCAGGGAGAACGTGCCGGCCACGGCCCACCAGTTCCCCGGGACGGCCTCCAGCCAGCTCTGCGTCAGCGCGGCGGCCACCGCGCCCACCAGCACGGCGGACCCGGCCAGCGCGGCGACCGCGCGGATGCCGCGCAGCCCCAGCAGCGTCACCGCCGAACCGGCCCCGACGCCGGCCAGGGCCAGCGGCAGCACGCTCGTGTTGAGGACCGCGCCGCGCGGATCCCGCTCGGCGGCGGGTACGACGTCCACGGTGGTGACCGGGGTGCCGGAGCCCGCCGCCGATCGGGCCACCGCCTCCTGGAGCAACTGGGCCACGGCCGGGCTCGCGGCGGACGCGGTGAGCAGCCTGGGGCCCTGCTCGGTGACGACGACCGCGCCGTACACCTCGCGCTGCTCGATGGCGTCGCGGGCGGCGGCCTCGTCGGCGTAGCGGTGCACCGCGAAGGCGCCTTCCCGCCGTTCGAGCCGCTGCTCCACCGGTGCGGTCGCGGCGGCCGGTCCGGCCACGCCGAGCGGCAGGTCACGGGGTGCCGTGCGGGCGGCGGGCCAGGCGAAGGCCCAGAGTGCCAGCGCCACCACGACGGGGATCAGTACCACCACGGCGGCGATCCGGCGGTGCGGTGGCAGTGAGGAGGGGGACATGAGGGCTCCCGCTGTAAAAAGAAGGATCGTTCGTTTTGAATTCCTCCTCACCGTCCCGCTCGGGCTTCTCCTTGTCAAGAAGGAACGTTCGTTTTAGATTGCGGTCATGGCCCGCGTTTCCCAGGAACACCTTGACGCCCGCCGCCGGCAGATCCTCGACGGCGCCGCGCTCTGCTTCGCCCGCAACGGCTTCCACGCCACCTCGATGCAGGACGTGCTCAAGGAGGTGGACCTCTCCGCGGGCGCCGTCTACCGGTACTTCGGCGGCAAGGACGAACTGATCTCCGCGATCGTCACGGAAGTGCTCGACACGGTGCGCGACATCTACGAGCGGGCCGCGCTGGAGAGCCCGCCGCCCACCCCGGACGTGCTCATCCCGCGCACCCTGGCCCGGATGCGCGAACTGCGGCCGGCCACCCTGGACGGCGGTGAGTGGATGTTCCCGCGGCTGATGATCCAGGTGTGGACCGAGACCACCCGCAACCCGGAGCTGGCCGCCGCGCTGGGCGAGGGGTACCAGAAGGTCCGGGCGAGCTGGGTGAGGATCGTCGAGGGCTACCAGGACGCCGGACTGATGCCGCGGGACACCGACGCGGACGCCATGGCGCGCGCCATGATCGCGGTCGTCCAGGGGTTCGCGGCGCAGATCGCGCTCTTCGGCGGGCCCCTGGAGGAGACCGTGGGCGAGGGGCTGAGGGCGATGATGACGGTGCGCCGGCCCGGGACGGACGGCTGAACGGCCCGGCGGGCCCCTGGGGGTGTCCGCCGCGGCCCGTCACGGTTAACGTCCCCGAAACTCCGCCCCACTAGCCTGCCCACCCACGCCACCAGGGGCGCCACCCCGTGGCCGCGGCGACCGGACCCCGCACGGTCCGGAGCGAGAAGGGTGAGGTGGGACGCTGTGCGACTGACCCCGCACGAGCAGGAGAGGCTGCTGATCCACGTGGCGGCCGACGTGGCGGACAAGCGCCGTGCCCGCGGGCTGCGGCTGAACCACCCCGAGGCGGTCGCCCTGATCACCTCGCACATCCTCGAAGGCGCCCGGGACGGCCGTACCGTCGCCGAACTCATGGCGTCCGGACGCCGGTTGCTCGGCCGCGCCGACGTCATGGAGGGCGTCCCGGAGATGATCCCCGACGTCCAGGTGGAGGCGACCTTCCCGGACGGCACCAAGCTCGTCACCGTCCACGACCCGATCGTCTGACCCGGGAGCGGCCGCCGTGATTCCCGGAGAGATCCTGTTCGCCGACGACCCGATCGCCTTCAACGTGGGCCGCGAGGTCACCCGGCTGACCGTGCTCAACACCGCCGACCGCCCCGTCCAGGTCGGCTCTCACTACCACTTCGCCGAGGCCAACCCGGGCCTGGAGTTCGACCGCGCGGCCGCCCGCGGCACACGGCTGGACATCGCCGCCGGCACCGCCGTGCGCTTCGAGCCGGGCATCCCCGTCGAGGTCGGGCTGGTCCCGCTCGCCGGAGCGCGGGTCGTGCCGGGCCTGCGCGGGGAGACCGGAGGTGCCCTCGATGCCTGAGCTCTCCCGCGCCGCCTACGCCGACCTGTTCGGCCCGACGACCGGTGACCGTATCCGGCTCGCCGACACCGACCTGCTCGTCGAGATCGAGGAGGACCGCTCCGGCGGCCCCGGACGCGCCGGTGACGAGGCCGTGTTCGGCGGCGGCAAGGTCATCCGCGAGTCCATGGGCCAGTCCCTCGCCACCCGCGCCGACGGCGCCCCGGACACGGTCGTCACGGGCGCGGTGATCGTCGACCACTGGGGCGTCGTCAAGGCCGACGTCGGCATCCGCGACGGCCGGATCACCGGCATCGGCAAGGCGGGCAACCCCGACACCATGGACGGCGTCCACCCGGACCTCGTCATCGGCCCCGAGACCGAGATCATCGCGGGCAACGGACGGATCCTCACCGCCGGCGCCGTCGACGCCCACGTCCACTTCATCTGCCCCCAGATCGCCGACGAGGCGCTGGCCTCCGGCGTCACCACCCTCGTCGGCGGCGGCACCGGCCCCGCCGAGGGCTCCAAGGCCACCACCGTCACCCCGGGCCCCTGGCACCTGGCGCGGATGCTGGCGGCGATGGAGGCGTACCCGCTGAACATCGGACTGCTCGGCAAGGGCAACACCGTCTCGCAGGAGGCGATGCTCTCGCAGATCAGGGGCGGTGCGGTCGGGCTGAAGCTGCACGAGGACTGGGGCTCCACCCCCGCCGTCATCGACGCCGCGCTGACCGTCGCCGGACGCACCGGCATCCAGGTCGCCCTCCACAGCGACACCCTCAACGAGGCCGGGTTCGTGGGCGACACGCTCGCCGCGATCGCCGGGCGCGGCATCCACGCCTACCACACCGAGGGCGCGGGCGGCGGGCACGCTCCCGACATCATGACCGTGGTCTCCGAGCCGCACGTCCTGCCCAGCTCCACCAACCCGACCCGGCCGTTCACCGTCAACACCGTCGAGGAGCACCTCGACATGCTGATGGTGTGCCACCACCTCAACCCGGCCGTGCCGGAGGACCTGGCCTTCGCCGAGTCCCGGATCAGGCCTTCCACCATCGGCGCCGAGGACGTGCTGCACGACCTGGGCGCCATCTCGATCATCTCCTCCGACTCCCAGGCCATGGGGCGGGTCGGTGAGGTGATCATGCGGACCTGGCAGACGGCCCATGTGATGAAGCGGCGGCGCGGCGCCCTCCCGGGAGACGGCCGCGCCGACAACCACCGGGTACGCCGCTACGTCGCCAAGTACACGATCAATCCGGCGCTCGCCCAGGGCATGGCCCGCGAGATCGGCTCCGTGGAGAGCGGCAAGCTGGCCGATCTCGTGCTGTGGGAACCGGCGTTCTTCGGCGTCAAGCCCCAGCTCGTCCTCAAGGGCGGTCAGATCGCCCACGCGCAGATGGGCGACGCCAACGCCTCCATCCCCACCCCGCAGCCGGTCCTCCCGCGCCCTATGTACGGGGCGATCGGGCGGGCGCCCGCGGCCAACTCGGTCAACTTCGTGGCGCAGGCGGCGATCGAGGCCGGGCTGCCGGACCGGCTGGGGCTGGGCAAGCGGTTCACCGCCATCGACTCCACGCGCTCGGTGACCAAGGCGGACATGCGGGAGAACGACGCCCGGCCGGACGTGCGCGTCGAGCCCGACAGCTTCGCCGTCCACATCGACGGTGAGCTGGTGGAGAGCGCACCCGCCGCCGAACTGCCGCTGGCCCAGCGGTACTTCCTCTTCTGATGTCCCGGTCGGCGCTGCTCGTCCTGGCCGACGGCCGGTTCCCCGCCGGGGGCCACGCGCACTCCGGCGGGGCCGAGGCGGCCGTCGCGGCCGGGCGGATCACGGGGGCGGCGAGCCTGGAGGAGTTCTGCCGGGGGCGGCTGCACACGACGGGACTGGTGTCGGCGGCCCTCGCCGCGGCCGCCGCGCTGGGCGCCGACCCGGCGGAACTGGACGCGGCGGCCGACGCCCGCACCCCCTCGCCCGCGCTGCGCGCGGTCGCGCGCCGACTGGGCCGCCAGCTGACCCGGGCGGCCCGCGCGACCTGGCCCTCGCCCGAACTCGACGGCCTCGCGGCGCGGTTCCCCAAGGGCGCGCACCAGCCGGTGGTCCTCGGCGTCACCGCACGGGCCGCCGGACTGGGGCCCGCCGACGCGGCGCACTGCGCGGTGTACGAGAGCGTCGGCGGGCCGGCGACGGCGACGGTGCGGCTGCTGAGCCTCGACCCGTTCGACGCGACGGCGGTGCTGGCGCGGCTGGCGCCGGAGGCGGACGGGGTGGTGCGGCGGGCGGTGGAGGCGGCGCGGAGGGTGGCCGGCGAAGGGGTCGGGGCGCTGCCCGCGGCGTCGGGCCCGCTGCTGGAGATCTCGGCGGAGGCGCATGCGGGGTGGTCGGTGCGGTTGTTCTCCTCGTAGGGGGCGGTCGCCCCCGCCGCCCGTTCCCGTTCCCCACCGGGTGCTGCGCCCCCGAACCCCCTGTCCGCCCGAGTGGGCCCGTCCGCGTACGTCGGACGGGCCGGAAGCCGGAGTCGTCCATGCATCTCGACCACGCCCCCAGCCACGGCGGACCCGCCGCCGTCAGCGCCGATGTCCGGCGGCCCGACGGCTCGCGGCGGGCGCTGCGGATCGGTCTCGGCGGGCCCGTGGGGTCCGGGAAGACCGCCACCGTCGCCGCCCTCTGCCGGGCCCTGCGCGACGAGGTGTCCCTCGCCGTCGTCACCAACGACATCTATACCCGGGAGGACGCCGAGTTCCTGCGCCGCGAGGCCGTGCTGCCGCCCGAGCGGATCACCGCCGTGGAGACCGGGGCGTGCCCGCACACCGCGATCCGCGACGACATCTCCGCCAACCTCGAAGCGGTGGAGGAACTGGAGGACGGCGTAGGCCCGTTGGACCTGATCCTGGTCGAGTCCGGCGGGGACAACCTCACCGCCACCTTCTCCCGGGGGCTCGTGGACGCGCAGATCTTCGTCATCGACGTGGCCGGCGGGGACGACATCCCGCGCAAGGGCGGCCCCGGCGTGACCACCGCCGACCTCCTGGTCGTCAACAAGACCGACCTCGCCCCGTACGTCGGCGCCGACCTCGGCCGCATGGCCGCCGACGCCCGGACCCAACGGGCCTGCCTCCCCGTGGTGTTCCAGTCGCTGCGCGACGGGGCCGGGGTGACGGACGTCGCCGGCTGGGTGCGCGGGCGGCTCGCCGCGTGGACGGCGTGACCGCCGGCGTGCGGGCCGTCGCCCGCATCCGTGCCCGCGCCGACGGCCGGGGCGGGACCTGCCTGCCCGTGCTGGAGGGCGACGGGCCGCTGGCGCCCCGGCGCACCCGGGGGAGCGGCGGCGAGGCCCACGTCATGCTGGTCGGCGCCATGAGCGGCCCGCTCGGCGGGGACCACCTCACGGTGCGCGCGGACGTCGAGCCGGGCGCCCGGCTCCGCGTGGGTTCGGCCGCCGCCACCATGGCCCTGCCGGGCCGGCACCCGGGCGGGGCGCGCTACGACGTACGGATCACCGTCGCCGCCGGTGGCGAACTGCACTGGACGCCGAAGCAGTTGATCTGCGCGGCGGGAAGCGACCTGAGCGTCACCACACAGGTCGACCTCGCGGCCGGCGCCCGGCTCGTGCTGCGTGAGGAGCAGGTCCTCGGGCGGGCCGCGGAGCAACCGGGACGGCTCGTGTCGCGTCTGACCGTACGGATCGCCGGGCGGACCGTCCTCGACCAGGAACTGGGCTGCGGGCCCGGCGCGCCGGGCGGCTGGGACGGACCCGCCGTGCTCGGCGGACGCCGGGCCGTCGGACAACTGGTGGTGGCGCGGCCGGAGTTCGAGGAGAAGCCGGTCGTCGCCGGACCGCTGGGCGAGGACGCCGCCGTCCTGCCGCTGGCCGGCCCCGCGGTCCTGGTGACCGCCGTGGCGTCCGACGCGCTCCGGCTGCGCCGCCTGCTCGACGAGGCACCGGACACCTTCACTTCCACGTCCGATTGACGGAACTCCCTTCTCCGGTTATCGGATTGGCAAAGAAGGGCCGCCGCCCCTGTCCCCGGGGCCCCCGCAGCGGCGAGGATCCCCCGTACTCGTCGCAACGATGCAGGGGGAGGCCCCAGTTGAGGGACAGCAGACCGACAAGGCGCAGGACGGCGCTCGGTGCGGCCGGAGCGCTCGTCACGGCGACGCTCATAGCCGGCGCCGTCGCGGCGCCCACGGCGAACGCGACGGCCGGCCCGCACCACGGCAAGGACCGCCAGGCCCGCGGCGTCGCCGTTGCCGCCGCCCGGGCCGCGAAGACCGGCGTCGACTGGCAGGACTGCCCCGCCGACTGGAACCTGCCCAAGCCGATCCAGTGCGGCTGGGTGTCGGTGCCGCTGGACTACGCCGAGCCGAACGGCAAGCAGATCAAGCTCGCCGTCGACCGCGCCGGCAGCACCGGCACCGTCGGCGAGCGCCAGGGCGCGCTCCTCTACAACCCGGGCGGCCCCGGCGGCTCCGGCCTGCGCTTCCCGGTGCGGATCACCGGAAAGAACCCCGTCTGGGCCAAGACGGCCAAGGCCTACGACTTCGTCGGCTTCGACCCGCGCGGCGTCGGCAAGTCCGCGCCGATCTCCTGCGCCGACCCGCAGGAGTTCGTCAAGGCGCCCAAGATGGACCCGGTGCCCGGCTCCGAGGCCGACAAGCTCGCCCAGCGCAAGCTCGCCCGCGCGTACGCCGAGGGCTGCCTCGAGCGCAGCGGCGAGATGCTGCCGCACATGACCACCCCGAACACCGCCCGCGACCTCGACGTCATCCGCGCCGCCCTCGGCGAGAGGAAGCTCAACTTCGTCGGCGTCTCCTACGGCACCTACCTCGGCGCCGTCTACGCCACCCTCTTCCCGGGCCACGTCCGCCGCATGGTCGTCGACAGCGTCGTCAACCCCTCCCGCGAGAAGATCTGGTACCAGGCCAACCTGGACCAGGACGTCGCCTTCGAGGGCCGCTGGAAGGACTGGCAGGACTGGGTCGCCCGCAATGACGCCACCTTCCACCTCGGCACCACCCGGGACGCCGTCCAGGCCCACTGGCTGAAGCTGCGCGCCACCGCCGCGAAGGACCCGATCGGCGGCGTCGTCGGACCGGCCGAGCTGATCGGCTTCTTCCAGAGCGCCCCGTACTACGACTCCGCCTGGGTCCCCGTCGCCACGGTCTTCAGCGCGTACGTCGCCGGTGACACCCAGGCCCTCGTCGACGCCGCCGCCCCCGACCTCTCCGACACCGCGGGCAACGCGGCCGCGGAGAACGGCAACGCGGTCTACACGGCCGTGGAGTGCACCGACGCCAAGTGGCCCACCAACTGGCGGACGTGGGACCGCGACAACACCCGGCTGCACCGCGACCACCCGTTCATGACTTGGGCCAACGCCTGGATGAACCTGCCCTGCGCCACCTGGCCCGTCGCACAGCAGACCCCGGTGGACGTCCGGTCCGGCAAGGGCCTGCCGCCGGTGCTGATCGTGCAGGCCGAGCGGGACGCGGCCACCCCCTACGGGGGCGCCGTCGAACTGCACCAGCGGCTCCGGGGCTCCCGCCTCGTCACCGAGCGGGACGCCGGCTCCCACGGCGTCACCGGCCTGGTCAACCCCTGCGTCAACGACCGGGTGGACGCCTACCTGCTCACCGGGGCGGTGGACCGGTCCGACGTGACGTGCGCGCCGCACGCCACGCCGAAGCCGTAGCACCGGCGCCGTACGACACGAGGCGCGGCCGGTGCCTTCCGGCCGCCCCTCGCCCGTGCGTTCCCCGGGTCCGGCTCAGCGCATCCTGGGGAAGCGGCGCCTCTCCTCCGCCGTGCGCTCCGCCTCCTCGGCCTTGGCGACGGCCGCGTACCGGTCGACGTACTCCTGCCCGGAGAGGCCGAGGATGGCGTACATGATCTCGTCGGTGACGGCGCGCAGGACGGCCTTCTCGTTCTCCATGCCCGCATAGCGCGAGAAGTCCAGCGGCGCGCCGAACCGGATCGTCACCGGGTGGACGCGGGGGATCTTCTTGCCGGGCGGCTGCGCCTCGAAGGTGCCGATCATCGCGCACGGAACCACCGGGACGCCCGCCCTGAGGGCCATCACCGCGACACCGACCTTGCCCTTGTAGAGGCGGCCGTCGTGCGAGCGCGTGCCCTCCGGGTAGATGCCGAGCAGTTCCCCCTTGCCCAGCACCCCGAGGCCCTCCCTGATCGCGGCCTGCCCGGCGTCCTTGCCCGACCGGTCGACCGGGATCTGCCCCGCGCTGTGGAAGAAGAAGGCCGTCAGCCTGCCCTTGAGGCCGGGACCGGTGAAGTACTCCGCCTTGGCGAGGAAGGTGATGCGCCGCTTCAGCACGGCCGGCATCAGGAAGTGGTCGGAGAACGACAGGTGGTTCCCCGCGACGATGGCGGCACCGGACGGCGGGACGTGCTCGAGACCCTCTATTCGAGGCCGGAAGACCAGTCGCAGCAGCGGCCCCAGCAGCACATATTTGAGCAGGTGGTAGAACAAGGGCACGCTCCTCGACTCCGGCGGACGGTCGGTGCCGCCGCGTTCCAGCAGGCCATCCGGCACGTCGCGGGGTGCCAGTCTAGGACCGGGCGGCGAGGCCCGGCACCACCACGTCCCGCACGCCGGGAACGTACCCCGCCGGACGGCTGAACGCCCGTCAGCACCCCCACCGCGGGGAGTAGGCTCGCAGACATGAGGATCTCCGTCTCCTCCGACATGGACGAACCGGTGGCCCGCGCCCTCCTCGCCGAGCTGCGCGAGCGCGGCCACCAGGTGCGGGCGCACGGCGCCCTGAGCCCCGGGGACGACGCGCGGTGGGCGTTCTGCTCGGAGGCGGCGGCCCGCGACGTCGCGGACGGGTCGGCCGACCAGGCGGTCGTGTGCTGCTGGACCGGCACGGGCGCCTCGATCGCCGCGAACAAGGTGCCCGGCGTCCGCGCAGCCCTGTGCACCGACGCCTGCACGGCGGACGGCGCGCGCCGCTGGAACGACGCCAACGTCCTGGCCCTCAGCCTGCGGCTGACCTCCGGTCCGCTGCTCAAGGAGATCCTCGACGCCTGGTTCGCCGGCGCGCCCAGCGACGACCCGGACGACCGGCGCAACGTGGAGCGGACGGCACAGCTCGACCGGGCGCGCACCGCGCCCTGACCCGCGCCGACCCCGCCGCGCCGTCACAGCCGTACGACGACCAGCGCCGTGTCGTCGGTGGCGCCGCCCGGTGGCAGCAGCGCCAGCAGCACCGTGTCCGCGAGGGTCTCGGGATCCTGCGTCCGGTGGCGGCGCAGGGCCTCGGAGAGCCGCAGCAGCCCGGTGTCGATGTCCTCCCGGCGCCGCTCGACCAGACCGTCGGTGTACAGCACCAGGGTCGCCCCGGGGGCGAACACCGTCGTCGCCTCGGGCCTCGGCCGGGGATCGGGGCGGGCGTCGAGCGGCGGGTCGGTGGCCCGGTCGAGGAACTCCACGCGTCCGTCGAGGTGGACCAGCACGGGCGGCGGATGGCCGGCACTGCTGTAGGTGATCGTCCGCCGGTCGAAGTCGACGAAGGTGGTCACCGCGGTCGCGGACTCGGCCCCGTCCACGACATGGGCGTAACGCCCCACGACGTTCAGCGCCTGGGCGGGCCCGTCCGCCACCCGGGAGGCGGCGCTGAGCGCGCTGCGCAGCTGGCCCATGACCCCGGCCGCCGCCAGACCGTGCCCCACCACGTCCCCCACGGACACGCCGATGCGGTGCCCGCCCACCAGGTCGACCAGGTCGTACCAGTCGCCGCAGACGTTGAGCGCGCCCACCGCCGGCCGGTAGCGCACGGCGGCCCGGTGGGGGCCGACCTGCGGGCGGGAGGGCAGCATCGCCTCCTGCAGCGCCAACGCCACCTCGCGCTCCCGGGCGTGCGCCTGGCGCAGCCGGTTGTTCAGCTCCTGCAGCTCACGGGCGCGCGCGTACAGCTCCACCTCCAGCACCCGCCCGTCGCCCCCGTCGGCACGGCCGCGGGCCCGGATCAGCTCGGTGACCTCCTCGATCCGGTGCACGATCAGCACGACCCGCCCGTCGGGGCCGAGGACCGGGGTGTTCACCGGGCTCCAGTAGCGCTGCTCCCACTCCCCGGGGCGCTCCGGGCTCTCGACGTCGTAGCGCTGCACGGCCATGGTGTCGCGCTCACCGGTGGACAGCACCCGCAGCAGCGAGGCCCGCAGGTTCTGCGCGCCCCTCGCCGCCGGGTCGTTCGGGTTGTCCGGGAAGACGTCGAATAGGAAGCGGCCCACCAGGTCCGCGCGGGGACGCCCGGACCCGCGCACGAACGCCTCGTTGACGTCCGCGAACACGAGATCGGGGGTCAGCAGCGCCACCATGCCGGGCAGCGCCTGGTACACCGCCGCGTAGTCGATCGGCGTCTCCGGCACGGTCCCTCACCTCACTCCGGCGCGGTCAGCGACTGCTCCGCCCAGATGATCTTCCCCTCGGGCACGAACCGGGTGCCCCACCGCTGGGCCAGCTGCGAGACCAGCAGCAGCCCGCGGCCGCCCTCGTCCATCGCGCGGGGATGACGCAGATGGGGCGCGGTGGCCCCGCCGTCGAACACCTCGCAGACCAGCGCCCGCTCCCGGATCAGCCGCAGCCGGACCGGGCCGCCGGCGTGCCGGATGGCGTTGGTGACCAGTTCGCTGACGACCAGCTCCGTGGTGAAGCCCAGCTCGTCCAGCCCCCAGCGGGCCAGCTGCCGGTTGGTGGTCTTGCGGGCCTCGGCGACCACGGAGGGATCCGCCGGCAGGTCCCAGACCGCGACCCGCTCCGGATCCAGACGCCGGGTGCGGGCCATCAGCAGCGCCACGTCGTCGTACGGGCGGGCTGGCACCAGCGTGTCGACCACGGCCCGGCAGCTCAGCTCCAGCGAGGCCGTGGCACCCCGCAGCGCCCCCCGCAGCCGCTCCCGGTCCGTCCCGGCGGCGCCCGGCTCCCCATGGGCCAGCAGACCGTCCGTGTGCAGCACGAGCGTGCTGCCCTCGGCCAGGGACATCTCCACCGCCTCGAACGGCGGCCCGCCCACACCGAGCGCCGGACCCTGCGGAAGGTCCACGAAGCCGACCGTGCCGTCGGGCGCCACCACGGCGGGCGCGGGATGCCCGGCGGCCGCCATGGTGCACTGTCCGTCCACCGGGTCGTAGACGACGTACAGACAGCCGGCCCCGATGGACTGGCCGGGGGTGTCCCCGGGCTCCTGCCCGTCGCCCTCCTCCCGCGCGGACCGGGCCGCCAGGTCGTCCAGGTGGGCCAGCACCTCCTCGGGCGGCAGATCGATGGCGGCCAGCGTCCGTACGGCCGTCCGCAGCCGCCCCATGGCCGCGGCGGCGTCGATGCCGTGGCCCGGCACCTCGCCGACGACCAGGGCGACGCGGGCCCCGGACAGCGGGATGAGGTCGTACCAGTCACCGCCCAGCCCGGTCAGCTCGTCGGCCGGGCGGTAGCACGCGGACACCTCGACGGCGTCCTGCTCGGGCAGCCGGCGCGGCAGCAGACTGCGCTGCAGGACGAGGGCGGCGTCCCGCTCGCGGGTGTAGCGGCGGGCGTTGTCCACGCAGACGGCGGCGCGGGAGACGAGGTCCTCCGCCAGATTGAGGTCGTCCTCGTCGAAGGGGTTCTCGCGGCGGCGCCGGAAGAACGTGGTGACGCCGAGGGTGACGCCCCTGGCCCGGATCGGGACCACCATCACGCTCTGCAGGCCCAGCTCCAGGAAGGTGGACTCCCGGTCCCCCGGGCGCCCCACCGCCCACTCCACGGCGAGCGGGTCGAGCTGCTCCTGACGCCAGGACCGGCCGGTGGTCAGGGAGCGCACCGGCGGGGACTCCGCCAGGTAGGACACGACCGCGCCGGTCTCCACGGCCCTGCGCGGCAGGTCCTCGTACAGCGACCGGTGACCCGCGCGGCGCAGCGGCACCCGGTCGGACGCGGCGAGCGGCCCGGGCGGCAGCTCGGCGCCCCGCAGCACCGTCTCCAGCAGATCCACCACGACGAACTCCGCGAGCCCCGGCACCGTGACGTCCGCCAGCTCCTGCGCGGTGATCATGATGTCCAGGGTGCGGCCGATGCGCTGGCCCGCCCGGTCGAGCAGGGCCAGCCGCTGACGGGCGCGGTGCCGCTCGGTGACGTCCACGACGGTGTAGTACACGCCCATGGGGCGGCCCCGGTCGTCGTCGAGGCGGGTGAACGACAGCATGTGCGCGGTCTCGCGCAGCGGCGCCGAGCGCACCCGGCCGACGTGTTCGTAGCCCACGACCTGTTCACCGGTGTCCAGCACGTGCCGCATCTGCGCCTCGACGGCCGCGGCGTCCAGACCCGGCTGGATGTCCGCGAAGCGCAGTCCCAGGCGCCGCGGGGCCGGACCGCCGCCGAACTGCTCCAGCGCCCCGTTGGACCAGACATAGCGCAGATCCGTGTCCACGATGGCGATGCCGATCGACGAGCCGGTCACCATCTGCTCCAGCGTGCTGCGGCTCATGTCCCAGCCGGCGGCCCCGTCCAGCTCCGACAGCAGCACCAGCAGCGACGATCGGCCCCGCGGCTCCACGGTCGGCGTGATCCGCACCATCACCGGGACCGGCCGCCCCTGCCGGTGCCGCGCCGTCATCAGTCCCGCCCAGTCGCCGTCCGACCGGCACCGTTCCATCAGGTCCGGCACTCGCTCGGCGTCCTCGGGCATCAGCAGCTCGGCGAACTTGCGGCCCACCATCTCGGAGGCGCGGTACCCCAGCAGCCGCTCCGCGCCGCCGGTCCAGCCCGCCACCATCCCCTGCGGATCGAGCAACAGGGGAACGGCGTCGGCCACATCGAACCCCTGCCGGGCAACGTCGTGCTCCTTGTGTCCGCCCACGGCCGACCTCTCTGTCGCTGAGAGTGGTCTACCACCTCTTGTCCCCATCTTCACCCTTGGAGCGTGCCGGGGGCTCCCTGGACGTGCCACCGGTGAGCGAGGCGGACGGAGCGCACCGCCGCCCCCGCCGATGGAGCGCGGCGGGGGCGGCGGGGGCGGCGGGCCGTGCGTCAGACCTGCTGGACGAGGACCTTCTCCAGCGTGCGCAGCGCGCCCTGGAGCTCCTCCGCCGTGATGGTCAGCGGCGGGGCAAGGCGGATGGTGGACCCGTGGGTGTCCTTGACCAGGACGCCCTCCCGCATCAGCCGCTCACTGATCTCGCGGCCGGTGCCGAGCTGCGGGTCGACGTCCACGCCCGCCCACAGCCCCCGGCAGCGGAAGCCGGCGACGCCCTTACCGACGAGGGACTCCAGGCCCTCGTGCAGGATCCCGCCCAGCTCCGCCGCCCGGCGCTGGAACTCGCCCGTCTCCAGCAGCTCCACCACGGCCGTGCCGACCGCCGCGGCCAGCGGGTTGCCGCCGAAGGTGGACCCGTGCTCACCGGGGTGCAGCACCTCCAGCACCTCGCGTCGGGCCACCACCGCCGACACCGGGACGATGCCGCCGCCCAGCGCCTTGCCGAGCAGCACCACGTCCGGGACGACCGACTCGTGCTCCACCGCGAGCGTGCGGCCGGTGCGCCCCAGCCCGGACTGGATCTCGTCCGCGACGAACAGGCAGCCCTCGCGGCGCGTCAGCTCCCGCACCCCGGCCAGATAGCCGTCGTCCGGGACGATCACGCCCGCCTCGCCCTGAATGGGCTCGATCAGCACCGCCGCCGTCGTCTCGTCGACCGCCGCCTCCAGCGCCGCGAGATCGTTGTACGGGACCACGCGGAAGCCCGGTGTGAACGGGCCGAACCCGGCGCGCGCCACCTCGTCCGTGGAGAAGCTGACGATCGTGGTCGTCCGGCCGTGGAAGTTGTCCGCGGCCACCACGATCGTGGCCCGGTCGGCGGGGACGCCCTTGACGTCGTAGGCCCACTTGCGGGCCACCTTCACACCGCTCTCCACCGCCTCCGCGCCGGTGTTCATGGGCAGCACCATGTCCAGCCCGGTCAGCGCGGCCAGCCGCTCCGCGAACCCGGCGAGCCGGTCGTTGTGGAACGCGCGCGAGGTCAGCGTCAGCCGGTCCAGCTGGCGGTGCGCCGCCTCGATCAGCGCCGGGTGCCGGTGGCCGAAGTTCAGCGCCGAGTAGCCGGCCAGCATGTCGAGGTAGCGCCGGCCCTCCACGTCCTCCACCCAGGCGCCCTCCGCGCGGGCGACGACCACGGGCAGCGGGTGGTAGTTGTGCGCGAGGACCGGCTCCTCGGCGCCGATCAGCTCGGCGGACGAACGCGTACGGGCGGCAGAGGTCATGAGCGGATCTCCTGAGTGCAGCACTTGATGCCCCCGCCCGCCTTCTGGAACTCGGACAGGTCGACGGGGACGGGGACGTAGCCGCGGTCGGCGAGCTGAGCGGCGAGGGCCGTGGCCCCCGGCGAGAGGAACACGTGGCGGCCGTCGGACACGGAGTTCAGGCCGAACGCCATCGCGTCCTCACGGGTCGCGAGCACCGCGTCCGGGTACAGCCGGGCGAGCACCTCGCGGCTCCCCGGCGAGAACGCCTCCGGGTAGTACGCGATGTTCTCCCCGTCCAGCACGAACAGCGCCGTGTCCAGGTGGTAGAAGTACGGATCCACCAGCGTCAGGCCGATCACCGGCACCCCGAAGAACTCCTGCACCTCGCGGTGCGCATCCCTGGTGGTGCGAAAACCGGTCCCGGCGAGGATCCAGCGCCCGGCGGGCACCAGGTCGCCCTCGCCCTCGCACACCGACTCGGGATGGTGGACCTCGTACCCCTCGGCCTTGAACCAGGCCTCGTACGGCACGGACTCCGGGCGCCGCTCCGGCGCGAGGAACAGGGAGCCGAAGACGCGGCCCTCCACGACGACCGCCGCGTTCGCGGCGAACACCATGTCGGGCAGTCCGGGCTCCGGCTTCACGTTCTCCACGGTATGTCCGTGGTCACGGTAGGTGTCGACGAGCGTCTGCCACTGCCGCTGGGCGAGCAGGACGTCCACGGGTCGGTCGGGACGCATCCAGGGGTTGATCGCGTACCGGACGGCGAAGTGTCTGGGTTCGCAGACGAGGTATCGCCGCCGGGACGCCACACGGGAGTCGGGCACAGAGGGGTTCCTCCGCTTCCATGCGGTGTCTACAGGGGGTGCCTACACGGTAGGAACCGACCGAGACGGACGACAAGGAACGGGAGCTGCGTGTTCACGCAGGATCGCTGCGTGTTCACGCCGTTCAACGCACGTCTGGTGCGCCCTCGGGCGCGGGCTGGCTCACTCCCGCCTCAGGACTGTCGGGCAGCAGATGGGACAGCACCATCACGCTGATCGTCTTGCGGATGAACGGCTCCTGGCGGATCCGCTCCAGCACCTCCTCGAAGTGCTCCACGTCCCGCGCCCGCACGTGCAGTAGCGCGTCCGCGCCCCCGGTCACCGTCATCGCCGCGGCGATCTCCGGATGGTTGCGCACCACCTCCGCCAGCCGCCGGGGCGGCGCCGCGCCCTCGCAGTACACCTCCACGTACGCCTCCGTGCGCCAGCCCAGCGCCGACGGCTTCACCGTCGCCGTGAACCCGGTGATCACCCCCGTCTCGCGCAGCCGGTCCACCCGGCGCTTCACGGCCGTCGACGACAGCCCGACGGCCGCGCCGATCTCGGCGAAGGACGTCCTGGCGTTCGCCATCAGAGCCGTGACGATCTTCCGGTCGAGCTCGTCGAACGGGGCGTGCCTGCTGTTCATGCGGGCACTGTATCCAGCGCCGACGCCCCGGCGGCCGGCCACGGCCCCGGCGGGAACGCCCCCTGTCCGGCACGTGTCCAGACGCGGAAATCACCCCTACACTCCACCTTCATGCTGCGCGCCCTCGCCGTCGACGACGAACGTCCCTCGCTGGAGGAACTGCTGTACCTGCTGAACGCGGACCCGCGCATCGGCAGCGCCGAGGGCGCCGGCGACGCCACCGAGGCGCTGCGCCGCATCAACCGCGCGCTGGAGTCGGGCCCGGACGGGCCCGAGGCCATCGACGTGGTCTTCCTCGACATCCAGATGCCCGGACTCGACGGCCTCGACCTGGCCCGGCTGCTCGGCGGCTTCGCCCGGCCGCCGCTGATCGTGTTCGTCACCGCCCACGAGGACTTCGCCGTCCAGGCCTTCGACCTCAAGGCCGTCGACTACGTGCTCAAACCCGTCCGCAAGGAGCGGCTGGCCGAGGCCGTGCGCCGGGCCGCCGCCCAGCGCGGCACCGCCCCCCGCATCCCCGTGCACGAACCCGACCCCGACCACATCCCCGTCGAGCTCGGCGGCGTGACCCGCTTCGTCCCCGTCGACGACATCACCCACGTCGAGGCCCAGGGCGACTACGCCCGCCTGCACACCGACCGCGGCAGCCACCTCGTACGGATCCCGCTGTCCACCCTGGAGGAGCGCTGGCGCTCCCGCGGCTTCGTCCGCATCCACCGCCGCCATCTCGTCGCCCTGCGCCACATAGGCGAACTCCGGCTCGACGCCGGAACCGTGAGCGTCCTGGTCGGCTCCGAGGAACTCCAGGTCAGCAGGCGGCACGCGCGCGAACTGCGGGACCTGCTGATGCGCCGGACCACGAGCTAGGGGAGCACGATGCCCCAGGACCCGACCGAACGCCGCGTGGTCGTCACCGGCCCGCCCCGCCGCGCCCTGAGCGCCTCCGCCTACTACCGCCCGCGCACCGAGATCGACGAGCAGACCACCCTCGGACACACCTACGTCCGCTCCCTGATGCGCATCCAGCTGCGCACCGGCCTCACCGTGTTCGCCGTCCTCGCCCTGCTCATCGGCCCGCTGCCGCTGGTCTTCGCCGCGGCCCCGGACGCCCGCCTGGAGTGGGCGGTCCTCGGCTTCGGGCTCTACCCCCCGCTGGTCCTGCTCGCCCGCTGGTACGTGCGCCGCGCCGAACGCAACGAACGCGACTTCGTGCGCCTCGTCGAGGACCGCTGAGACCCGGGACACCAGCACCGTGAACTCCGCCTACGCCGTCACCGCCGTCGCGCTCGTCGCCCTCGCGACCGTCCTCGTCGGCGCCTTCGGCCTGCGCGTCTCCCGCACCACCTCCGACTTCTACGTCGCCTCCCGCACCGTAGGCCCCCGCCTCAACGCCGCCGCCATCAGCGGCGAGTACCTCTCCGCCGCCTCCTTCCTGGGCATCGCGGGGCTCGTCCTCGTCCAGGGCCCGGACATGCTCTGGTACCCGGTCGGCTACACCGCGGGCTACCTGGTCCTGCTGCTGTTCGTCGCCGCACCGCTGCGCCGCTCCGGCGCCTACACCCTGCCCGACTTCGCCGAGGCCCGGCTCGCCTCGCACGCGGTGCGGCGGCTCGCGGGCGCCTTCGTCGTCGGCGTCGGCTGGCTCTACCTGATGCCCCAGCTCCAGGGCGCCGGACTCACCCTGACGGTGCTCACCGGCGCGCCCGACTGGCTCGGCGGAGTGATCGTCGCCGTCGTGGTGACCGTCATCGTCGGCGCGGGCGGCATGCGCAGCATCACCTTCGTCCAGGCCTTCCAGTACTGGCTGAAACTCACCGCCCTGTTCGTCCCCGCCCTCTTCCTGGTCCTCGCCTGGCAGAGCGACGGAGCGCCCGGCCGCGCCTTCGACGAACCGGCCGCCTTCCGCGAACAGCGGGTCGTCCGGGTCGACGGCACCCTCGACCTGCGCCTGCGCGAGCCGCTCACCGTGACCGTGGACGGTACCGTCGACGGCCGCGCCCACGACGGCACCGAACTCCGGCTGCCCGCCGGCACCCACCGCGTCGACGCCGGCACCCGGCTGACCTTCGCCGAGGGCACCGAGGTCCCCGCCGCCGGACGCGGCGCCGACGACGCCCTGTCGCCCTCCCGCGCCGAGTCGCGCGAGGAACGCCCGCTGTACGCCACGTACGGGCTGATCCTCGCCACCTTCTTCGGCACCATGGGCCTGCCGCACGTCGTGGTGCGCTTCTACACCAGCCCGCACGGCGTCGCCGCCCGCCGCACCACCGTCGCGGTGCTCGGCCTCATCGGCGCCTTCTACCTCCTCCCGCCGGTCTACGGGGCACTGGGCCGCCTGTACGCCCCCGAGCTGACCCTCACCGGGGACGCGGACGCCGCGGTCCTGCTCCTGCCCGGCCGGATGATCGGGGGGACGGGCGGCGACCTGCTGGGCGCGCTGGTCGCCGGCGGCGCCTTCGCCGCGTTCCTGTCGACGGCCTCCGGGCTCACCATGGCCGTGGCCGGCGTGCTCACCCAGGACGTGCTGCCCTCGCGCGGCGTACGGCACTTCCGGCTCGGCACCGTCCTCGCCATGGCCGTACCGCTCGGCGCGGGCCTCCTGGTCGGCGGCCTGCCGGTGGCCGACGCCGTGGGGCTGGCGTTCGCCGTGTCGGCCTCGTCGTTCTGCCCGCTGCTCGTGCTCGGCATCTGGTGGCGCCGGCTGACCCCGCCGGGCGCGGCGGCCGGCATGCTCGTGGGCGGCGGCTCCGCGTTCCTCGCCGTCGCCGCGACCATGGCGGGCTACCCGGGCGCGGGGCCCTGGCACGCCCTGCTCGCCTGGCCCGCGCTGTGGTCGGTGCCGCTGGGCTTCCTCACCATGATCCTGGTCTCGCTGGCCACCCCCGGCCGGGTGCCGCCCGGAACGGCCGCGGTGCTGGCCCGCTTCCACCTGCCGGAGGAACTGCGCACGGAGGTGTCCGCGTGAGCGGTTTCCTCGCCGGTCTGCTCGTCGCCGTCCTGCCCCTGCTGGCGGCCGGGTTCTGGCTGGGCCGGCGCACCGCCCGGCCCGCCGGCCTCGCCGGGCTCGGCACCCCCGTCGAGCACGCCACCTTCGAGACCCTGCACACCGCCTCCCTGGCCACCCCACCGCTGCGCGCGGGCCTGACGGAGGAGGCCGCCGGCAAGTCCGCCCGCAAACTGCGCTCCCTGCTCGGCACGGACGCGCTGTGCCTCACCGACCGCGAGCGGGTCCTCGCCTGGGACGGCGTCGGCGCCCACCACCGCGCCGAGATCATGGAACGTCTCACCGGCCCCCTGGAGACCGGCCGGGGCGAGGCCTTCCCGCTGAGCTGCGACACCCCCGACTGCACGGTCCGCTGGGCCGTCGTCGCCCCGCTCACCGTCGACGACCGGGTGCACGGCGCGCTCGTCGCCTGCGCGCCCCGCGAGTCCGCGGTCCTGGTCCGGGCCGCCGGGGAGGTCGCCCGCTGGGTCTCCGTCCAGCTCGAACTCGCCGACCTCGACCAGTCCCGCACCCGGCTCATCGAGGCCGAGATCAGGGCGCTGCGGGCCCAGATCTCCCCGCACTTCATCTTCAACTCGCTCGCCGTGATCGCCTCGTTCGTGCGCACCGACCCCGAGCGGGCCCGCGAACTGCTGCTGGAGTTCGCCGACTTCACCCGCTACTCGTTCCGCCGGCACGGCGACTTCACCACCCTCGCCGACGAACTCCACGCCATCGACCACTATCTGGCGCTGGTACGGGCACGCTTCGGCGACCGCCTCTCCGTGACCCTGCAGATCGCCCCCGAGGTGCTGCCGGTCGCCCTGCCCTTCCTCTGCCTCCAGCCCCTGGTGGAGAACGCCGTCAAGCACGGGCTGGAGGGCAAGGCCGACAAGTGCCACATCCAGATCACGGCGCAGGACGCCGGCGCCGAGGCCCTGGTCGTCATCGAGGACGACGGCGCCGGCATGGACCCCGGGCTGCTGCGCCGCATCCTCGCCCGCGAGGTCAGCCCCACCGGCGGCATCGGGCTGTCCAACGTCGACGACCGGCTCCGTCAGGTCTACGGCGACGACCACGGCCTCGTCATCGAGACCGCCGTGGGCGCGGGCATGAAGATCACCGTCCGGCTGCCGAAGTACCAGCCGGGCGTGCACCTGGCCGGGCGGCTCACCCCCAGGTGAGCCGCCGTACTCCTCAGGTGCTGCGCGTGGCGACCATCCCGAGGGTGATCAGGCCCAGGACGACCCAGCCGAACCACAGCCAGCCGTTGCTGCCGAGCGCCACCGTGTAGGCCGTCACGGCGACGAGGCCGCCGACGGTGAGCACTCCCATGGTCTTCGTCGACGTCGAACCGTTCGTGGAACCGGGCATCGCAACACCCTCCTCATTCGGCTCCCTCCATGGTGCCCCCGTTCTGCCGCCTTACGGTGCACACGACGAGATGTGTGCCGGATTTCCAGGGCCCCTCACTGGTCCACGACCCGGCCTCGTGGACCGACGGATCGAAGCCGTAGTCCCGCGGCGGCACCTCCCGCGCGCACGCCGCGTCGGACGCGGTGCGCGCCTCGGCGAGCGAGACGTCCTCGCCCAGCCGGGTGAACCCGAGCACCTGCTCGTCGTACTTCCCGCCGCACGGCACCAGCCGGGCCTCCCGCCGGGAGCGCACGTCCAGGCAGTCCCGCCGCTGCATCGTCGCGGTGTCGGCGAACGCCGTCCCGAAGCGGCGCCGCTCCCCGAGGGGCCCGTACACCGGCCCGTGAGCGCCGAGCACCAGACAGGCGGTGCGCCGCCCGGCCGCCTCGAACCCGTCCGGCGCCGGTACGACCGCCAGGACGCGGACGTCGGCCAGCCGGCCGCGCAGTTCCCGCGTGCGCTCCTCGCACCGGGCCGGCCCCTCCTGCCGCGCCTCCTCCTGCGAGGCGGCCCCGACGGACGCCACGACCTGCCCGTCGGGCACTTCGTCCGCGCAGCTCGGGTCGAG
The DNA here is from genome assembly GCF_007829875.1 of Streptomyces capillispiralis. Taxonomy (NCBI): domain Bacteria; kingdom Bacillati; phylum Actinomycetota; class Actinomycetes; order Kitasatosporales; family Streptomycetaceae; genus Streptomyces; species Streptomyces capillispiralis. Next base: position 6,936,182 of record NZ_VIWV01000001.1, read on the forward strand.
GGCCAGCCGGGGCGTGCCGGTGAACGGGGTGCCGCCGGGCCAGTCGGCCAGCACGCAGTCGCCCTCCTTCAGCGGTTTCACCAGCCCGACGGCCTCGCCGTACGGGGCCGCCGTCCCGCCGGGGCCGCCCTCCCGGTCCGCCAGCGCGTACCAGGCCCCGCCCAGGGCCAGCACCAGGCCCAGCCCGCCGGCGAGGACGGCGCGCAGGGCGTGCGGGCGGGGCCGGCGGCGGGTACCGGAGGCGAAGGCGTGGGGGTCCGCCTCGGGCGCGGGGCGCGGGGAGGCGTCCCACGGCGGCTGCGACCCCAGGTCCGTCCGCGTCCGCGCGGAGGCGTCCGACTGGGGCGTGACGATCCGCGCCAGCTCGGCCTCCACCTCCCGCGCCGGCGTCCGCAGGTCCGGGTCCTTGGCGAGCAGCCCCCGCAGCACCGGCTCCAGCGCCCCCGCCCGCACCGGTGGCAGTGGGTCCTCCATGACCACCGAGGTGATCGACGCCAGGGGGGACTCCCGCTCGAACGGACCGCGCCCCTCCACCGCGTGGTAGAGCGTGCAGCCGAGCGAGAACAGGTCGGCCGCGGGGGTGGGCGGGCCGCCGGTGGCCCGCTCGGGGGCCAGATAGCCCGCGGTGCCGACCAGCACGGACGCCATGGTGTGGCGCGTCTCCCCGGTGTCGGGCTGGACGGAGATGCCGTAGTCGGTGAGCAGGACCCGCCCGTAGGGCGCGCCGGTGCGGTCGGGGGCGAGCAGGATGTTCGCCGGCTTCACGTCCCGGTGCATCACGCCCCGCTCGTGCCCGGCGGTCAGCGCGTCCAGGACCGCCAGCCCGATCCGGGCGCACTCGGCGGGGGCGGGCGGACCGTTGCGGGCGAGGAACTCCCGCAGGTCGACGGCGCCCGCGACGTACTCCATGACGATCCACGGCAGCCCCTCGTGCTCCAGCACGTCGTGCACGGTCACCACGTGGGGATGACCGCGCAGACCGGCCGCGTGCCGGGCCTCCGCGCGCGCCCGGGCGACCCGGGCCTCGCGCTCCTGGCCGGGCTCGGCCGGGTCCCCGAACACGATCTCCTTCAGCGCAACCTCGCACGCCAGTCGCTGGTCGTGGGCCAGCCAGACGTGTCCCATGCCGCCACCGCCCAGCCGGTGCAGCAGCAGATAGCGGCCGGCGATCACCCGGCCCACTCCCGACGTCGGGGATCCTGAGGGCATCCGGTCACTCCCGGGTTCGGCGGGGGCCGACGGCGGGGGTGCTCTCGGCGGGCGCCCCGGTGGCCGGGGCGGTGGTGGCGGCCGGGGGGCTGCTCGCGGAGGTGCCGGTCGCCTGCGGGGGCGTGCCGCCGGTGCCCGGGCCGGCGGGCGGCGGCGAGGAGGCGGTGGTCCCGGGCGGCGGCTCGGCCGGACCGGACGGCGGTGAGCCGGTGCCGCTGCCCGGGTCGGAGGACGGCGGTGGTGCGGAACCGTCCTTCGGCGGGGGCGTGGACCCGTTGTCCGGCGGGGGAGGCGGTGACGTGGGTCCCGGTGAGGCGGGGCGCTCGGACCCGGCCGGCCCGGACGACGACGCGGGTGGCGAGGAGGGACGCGCGGAGGAGGGGGAGGACGGTGGCGAGGAGGGCGAGGACCGCGGCGCGGAAGCGGAGGACGGCGCAGTGGAGGGAGCCGACGGCGACCGCGAGTCGTCCGTCGCCCGTGAGGACCCCGGGCCCGGGGGAGTGCTCCCCTCACCGGACGACGCACCCCCGCCCGCGCCCTCCACCACGCTCAGCGTGACGTACGCCCCGAACCGCAGCTCGGCTCCGGCCGCCGGGTCGGACCCCGTGACCCGCGCACCGTCCGGTGGAAGGTCCTGCCCCTCGTGGGCGACCGCCAGTCCCCGCCCGGCCAGCCGCCGGCTCGCCTCACCGAACGTGGTCCCGGTGAGCTGTGGCACCGCCCGGCGCCGCCGTGTGTCGAAGGCGGAGTCCTCCTCGCCCGACGTGCCCACGGGCCGCTCGACACCCCGGCCGGGATCCTCCACGTCGACGAGGGCGATGCGCTCCAGTTTCCGGGACGCGGGCCGGACCACGACGACCTCGGAACGGTCGTAGCCCTTCCATTTCTCGTTCCCGTCGTCGAACGTGACGGAAATCCTGCTCTTGTCCCCCTCGAAGGGCCGCAGTGGATTCCCGCACGAACACTTCACCGCCGGCAGCCCCTGCTCATCGACCAGAATCGCGATTCCCGCCTGGAGCAGCGCATTGAAGGGAACAGCCTTTCCCTTTTTGTAGTCGTGATTCCTCACGAGCGTGTCGTGACGCAGGAGAACAGGAGTGAGCCGGTCGAGATACGCCGGTATCCCCGCGGTGCTCAGGTCCAGTGCCTCCGCCCACGCCCGCGCCTTGCGGTCGTTGCGCGGGTCGGTGAGATAGCGCTTCAGCCGCTCGACGTCGCAGACCGCGGCCTCCTCGGTGCCTCCGTACAGCCCCGGCGTGTCTCCCTGCTGCAGGCCTCCGCGGGCCGGCCGCGACCGCACGGCGGCGTCCCGTCCCAGTCCGCTGCTCTCGTCGAAGAAGGGCGCCAGGGAAGCGGTTCCCGCGGCGACCGCCTGCACATCGAACAAAGGTGTGGCCGATTCGCAACCGCTGACGACCAGAACCGACAACGACAGGACGGCGATCTTCCGAATTACCGTTTTCCCCGCCCTGCGCACAGATGAACGAACTTCCATCACCGCTCCCCCCGGCGGTCCCCTTGACGCATCATGCTACTGGAGGAAAATGCCCGTTCAAGGGGATACGGGAAACAGTGAATTCAGTTCCCGCGTGCGTGCAGTGAGGCCAGATAGGCGTTGTACGCCTCGAGTTCCCGGTCGCCGTCCCGCTCGGCGGCGCGATCCGTGCGTTTGGCCTGCCGCTGGTCCGAGGCGTACCACTGGAACAGCAGCGCGAGCAGCACCAGCACGGAGGGGACCTCGCTGAACGCCCAGGCGATCCCGCCCGCCGCGTTCTGGTCGGACAGCGCGTCGACGGCGAGTGAGGCGGGCGGGTTCTCGAACGTCGTGACCATCGGGGCCGACGCCATCATCAGCGCGATGCCGAAGAACGCGTGGAACGGCATGCCCGCGAACAGTTCCAGCATCCGCATCAGATACCCCGGCCGGTGCGGGCCCGGGTCCACGCCCATGATCGGCCAGAAGAAGACCAGGCCGACGGCGAGGAAGTGCACCATCATCGCGATGTGCCCGACCCCGGAGCCCATCAGGAAGTCGAACAGCGGGGTGAAGTACAGGCCGTACAGGCTCGCGATGAACAGCGGGATGGTGAACACCGGGTGGGTGACGATCCGCATGTAGCGGCTGTGCAGCAGCATCAGCAGCAGTTCGCGCGGCCCCTTGCGGCCCCTCCCGGCCGGCGGCAGCGCGCGCAGGGCCAGGGTGATCGGGGCGCCGAGCAGGATCAGGATGGGCGACACCATGCTGATCACCATGTGCTGCACCATGTGCACGCTGAACATGACCATGCCGTAGTCGTTCAGCTTGGTGCACATCATGAGCCCGATGCTCAGCACACCGGTGAAGAACGCGATGGTCCGGCCCACCGGCCACTTGTCGCCCCGCCGTACCAGGCGCGCCACGCCCCAGCCGTAGAGGGCCAGCCCCAGCAGGCAGGCGACGAGGAAGAACGGGTCCGTCGACCAGGCGAGCCCTCGCCCCAGCGTGAACGGCGGCAGATCCATGGTCATGCCGTGCCCGCTGTGATCCATCCGCCGGCTCCAATGTCGTGCAGTTCGTACGCGATCCGTGCGCCCTCAGCGTACGACCGACCCCGGTCACAGCGGTGACCGGGGTCGGGGAAGCACGGCCGTCGCGTGGACTGCCGGGAACCGGGCCCTCAGCGGCGCCGCGGGATCACAGCACGCACTCCGCCTCCGCGTACCGCGCGTCCGGCACCGTCTTCAGCGTCTCCACGGCCTCCGCGAGGGACACCATCACGATGTCCGTGCCCCGCAGCGCGGTCATCCGGCCGAACTCCCCCCGGTGCACCGCCTCCACCGCGTGCCACCCGAACCGCGTCGCCAGCACCCGGTCGTACGCCGTGGGCGTCCCGCCCCGCTGCACGTGCCCGAGGATCACCGGACGCGCCTCCTTGCCGAGCCGCGCCTCCAGCTCCAGGGAGAGCTGCCGGGCGATCCCGGCGAACCGCTCGTGGCCGTAGACGTCCTTGCCGCCCTCGTCGAAGTCCATCGTCCCGGGCTTGGGCTTGGCACCCTCCGCGGCCACCACGATCGCGAACCGCTTGCCGGCCGAGAACCGCTCGCCGACCTTCGCGGTCAGCTCGTCGATGTCGAAGGGGCGTTCGGGCACGACGACGGCGTGCGCGCCGGCCGCCATGCCGGAGTGCAGCGCGATCCAGCCGGTGTGACGGCCCATGACCTCCACGATCAGCACGCGCTGGTGGGACTCGGCGGTGGTCTTCAGCCGGTCCAGGGCCTCGGTCGCCACGCCGACGGCCGTGTCGAAACCGAAGGTGACGTCCGTGACCGCGATGTCGTTGTCGATGGTCTTCGGCACGCCCACTATCGGCAGGCCGTTGTCCGACAGCAGCCGGGCCGCCTTCAGCGTGCCCTCCCCGCCGATCGGGATGATCGCGTCGAGGCCCAGCTCCGCCACGTGGCCCCTGGCCCGCTCCACACCGTCCCGCAGGTGCTCGGGACGCACCCGGGAGGAGCCGAGGATGGTGCCGCCGCGGGCGAGGATGCCGCTCACCGCGTCGAGGTCGAGCTTGAGGTAGTCGCACTCCAGGAGGCCCTTCCACCCGTCCCGGAAGCCGATGACCTCGTCGCCGTGGTCGACGACGGCGCGGTGCACGACGGACCGGATGACGGCGTTCAGGCCGGGGCAGTCGCCGCCGGACGTGAGGACACCAATGCGCATAGCCCGAAACAACCTTCTCGATGTGGGCCGGGACCGGACCGCGCTGTCCGGCTCGATCCCCGCCACCCTAGCGGCATCCGGGGCCCGCAACGCACCCCGCGTCCGCCTGCTGGACGACCCCGCTCACCTGTGCGGAGCAGCCGTCAGACGGGCCGGTTACGCCCGTCCGACGGCCGGGTGTCCACAGGGCCGCGGGTGCCTCAGGCGGGCTGCTGCGCCGCCGCGATGCGCTCGTCGCGCAGCGCCTCGTACCAGCGGTCGTCGGTCGGCGGCAGCGCGTTGACGTCGAGCGCCAGCTTCAGCAGCAGGTCCGCGATCAGCGGGTTGCGGGCGAGCACGGGACCGTGCATGTACGTGCCGAAGACGGTGTCGTTGAACGCGCCCTCGGTGCCGTCCCCGGTGCCGTTGCCGTTGCCGAAGCGGACCTGGGCGAGCGGGCGGGCGGTGGGGCCCAGGTGGGTGACGCCCTGGTGGTTCTCGAACCCGGTCAGCGGGGGCAGGCCGAGCCGCGGGTCGATGTCGCCCAGCACGTCGCCCACGCACCGCTCGCCCTCACCGCGCACCGAGACCACGTCGAGCAGTCCGAGGCCGGGCTCGCGCTGGCCGAGGTCGTTGATGAACTCGTGGCCGAGGATCTGGTAGCCGGCGCACACGGAGAAGACGATCGCGCCGTTCTCCACCGCCCGGTGCAGACCGCCGTCGCGGCGCAGCCGCTCCGCGGCCAGCCGCTGCGGACGGTCCTCGCCGCCGCCGATCAGGTAGATGTCGCCGGAGGTCGGGATCGGCTGGTCGCTGCGCACGTCGAGCCGCGCCACGTCCAGACCGCGCTGCCGCGCGCGGCGCTCCACGACGAGCACGTTGCCCTGGTCGCCGTACGTGCTGAGCAGGTCCGGATAGATCCAGACGACCCGCAGCTGGTTGTCGCTCACTTCAAGTCCCCTGAGTGTCGTGGTCAGTTGCCGACGCGGCGGCGCAGGTCCTGGAACGCGGTGTAGTTGGCGATGACCTCGATCCGGCCCGGCGGGCACAGCTGCACCGCCTGGTCGAGGTTCTCGCACACCTGGAAGTGCTGGTTGGCGACCTCCAGGCGGACCGCGAGGTCCAGCTTCCGGTCCCCGACGACGCAGATCGGGTGGCCGGTCAGCCGCGTGTAGTCGACGTCCCACAGCCAGGAGGTGTCGGTGCCGTCGGCGGAGCGCGCGTTCACCGAGAGGATCACCGGGGTCGGCGGCGGGTCGATCAGCGAGAACGTCTCGAGCCAGCCCGCGGGGTTCTTGGCGAGCAGCAGCCGCAGGTCACGGCCCTCGAACTGGACGACGTCATAGCGGCCGGCCACGGCCTGCACCTGGTACATGCGCTCCAGGGCGACCTGCGGCGGCACGCCGAAGACGGCGGCGACGGCCGCGGAGCTCGCGGCGTTGGCCTTGTTGGCGCGGCCCGGCAGCTGGAGGTGGATCGGCCAGGCGGAGCCGTGCGGGTCGAGCACGTGGTCGCCGGAGAGCGCCCAGCTCGGGGTCGGCCGGCGGAAGCCGCACTCGCCGCAGAACCAGTCGTCGCCCGGGCGCTGCATCACACCGCCGCAGGACGGGCACGACCAGGCGTCGTCCTTCCACATCTGCCCGGCGGCGACCCAGATCACATTCGGCGAGGACGACGCGGCCCACACCACCAGCGGGTCGTCGGCGTTGGCGACGACGACCGCCTTGGAGCCGGCCAGTCCCTCGCGCCAGTTCTCCGCGAGCATGCGGGTCTCGGCGGCGCGGTCGAGCTGGTCGCGGGAGAGGTTCAGCAGCGCGATGCACTTGGGGTCGGTGTCGCGGGCCACACCGGCCAGGTACTTCTCGTCGACCTCGATGACGCCGAACTTGGCGTCGGAGCCCCCGGCGAGCGCCGAGGTGATGCCGGCCGGCATGTTGGCGCCGAGGGCGTTGGAGACGACGGGACCCGCGGCCCGCAGGGCCTCGGCGATGAGCCGCGTCGTGGTGGTCTTGCCGTTGGTCGCCGAGACCAGGACGCAGTCCAGGTTCTGCGCCAGCCTCGCCAGGAGATCGGGGTCGAGTTTGAGCGCCACCCGGCCGCCGATCACCGAACCGCTGCCGCGCCCGGCGGCGCGGGATGCCGCTGCGACCGCCTTGCCCGCGGTCACGGCCAGCTTGGCCCGCGGCGTGAGCGGGTCCGAGTTGCCTGCCATCAGTTCTCGATCCTCCTTGCGTACGCGCCGCGTCTGTGCCTGACGGCCACGTGGTGTGGACCTCAGCCTATCGAGATCCATTCGCACTCCTGAACCGCGGCACCACCGTGAGACGGGCGTTGCTGGAAGGACCGTACTCTTGCCGCCATGCGACACGGCTCCATCCCCGGCGTCCACGGACGTGTGCGGCCCCTCACTCTGCTCGGCGACCCGGTGCTGCACGCGCCCTGCCGGGAGGTCACCGACTTCGGTCCTGAACTGGCGCGACTGGTGGAGGACTTGTTCGCGACGATGTACGCGGCGCAGGGGGTGGGCCTGGCCGCGAACCAGGTGGGTGTGCCGCTCAGGGTCTTCGTGTACGACTGTCCGGACGACGAGGACGTCCGGCACCGGGGCCATGTGGTGAACCCGAGGCCGGCCGAGACGGACGGGGTGGTGGTGCGCGGCCCGGAGGGCTGTCTGTCGCTGCCGGGCCTGGAGGCGGGGACGGAGCGGTACGACCACGCCGTGGTCGAGGGCTTCACGGTGACCGGCGAACCGGTCACCGTCCACGGGACCGGTTTCTTCGCCCGGTGTTTGCAGCACGAGTGCGACCACCTGGAGGGGCGGATCTACGCCGACCGGCTGACGGGGTGGCGGCACCGCAGGCTCATGCGCCGGGCCGGCCGTGCTTCCTGGAACCGGCGGGACTGACCGGCGCGGAACCGTGCGGGCCGGGCTTTCCGGGCCGGTCCGGCGCGATCGGTCCGCGGGAGGAGGGAGCCGGCGGCTCTCAGAACCCCGGTCCGCCGACCTTGTCGCCCGCCGCCGCGAGCCGCCCCCACAGCAGGTCGGCCAGGCTGCGCACCAGCTCGGCGCGGGAGCAGGGCCGTTCGCCGAGCCACCAGTCGCCGGCCGCGTGCATCATGCCGACGATGCCGTGCCCCCACACCCGGGCCAGCTGCTGGCTGCCGGGGCCGAGGTCCAGCCGGTCCTCGATCACCTGGGCCAGCTCCTCGCCCATGCGGCGCAGCAGCGGTGCGGAGTGCTTGCCGACGTCGAAGCCCTGGTCGCTCTGCGACCCCTCCGCCGGGTGCATCAGGAACCGGTACACCTGCGGGCGGGCCTCGATCGCCGAGAGGTAGGTGTCCAGGGTGGCCTCCACCCGCTCGCGCCGCTCCGCCGGGGCGTCCAGCGCGGCGCGCAGCGAGTCCAGCAGCGCGTCGGTGTGCCTCTTGGCCAGAGCGGCGTAGAGTCCTCCCTTGTCACCGAAGTGCCGGTAGAGGATCGGCTTGGTGATGCCGGCCTCGGCGGCGATCGCGTTCATCGAGGCCTGCGGGCCGTCGCGCAGCACCACGCGGTCGGCGGCCTCCAGCAGTTCGCGCCGGCGTCGGTCGGCGGACCGCTGCTGATCGGTCCGCTGTGTGGTCTCCATGAGCTCTCCCCACCCGTGCTGATTCGGTGACGCCTGCGCAAACTAACACTGAAGTCGCCCCGGTCCTCGAACGGGATGCCGACCGGTCCTGGGGAGTTGACTTTTCCTACCCACCAGTAACAGACTCGTGTTACCGCAAGTAACATGCACGTGCGCCGCCGCTGGAGGGGACATGGCCGAGTTCACCATGGAGCTCAACGACGAGCAGAAGGAGGTCCGGGACTGGTTGCACGGCTTCGCCGCCGATGTGATCCGCCCCGCGGCCGCCGAATGGGACGAGCGCGAGGAGACTCCCTGGCCGGTCATCCAGGAGGCCGCCAAGGTCGGCATCTACTCCCTGGACTTCTACGCCCAGCAGTACTTCGACGCAAGCGGTCTCGGCATCCCCATGGCGATGGAGGAGCTGTTCTGGGGCGACGCGGGCATCGCCCTGTCGATCGTCGGCACCGGCCTCGCCGCCGTCGGCGTCCTCGCCAACGGCACCGAGGAGCAGATCGGCACCTGGATCCCCCAGATGTACGGCGACGCCACCGACGTCAAGGTCGCGGCGTTCTGCTCCTCCGAGCCCGACGCCGGCTCCGACGTGGCCTCCATGCGCACCCGCGCGGTGTACGACGAGGCCAAGGACGAGTGGGTGATCAACGGCACCAAGACCTGGGCGACCAACGGCGGCATCGCCAACGTCCACGTCGTGGTCGCGGTCGTCGACCCGGACCTCGGCTCCAAGGGCCACGCCTCCTTCATCATCCCGCCGGGCACCCCCGGCCTCGCCCAGGGCCAGAAGTTCAAGAAGCACGGCATCCGCGCCTCCCACACCGCCGAGGTCGTCCTCGACCACGTGCGCGTCCCCGGCTCCTGCCTGCTCGGCGGCAAGGAGAAGCTGGACGAGCGCCTCGCCCGCGCCCGCGAGAAGGCCAGGAAGGGCGGCGAGCGCGTGAAGAACGCCGCGATGGCCACCTTCGAGGCGTCCCGCCCCGCCGTCGGCGCCATGGCGGTGGGCACCGCCCGCGCGGCGTACGAGGTCGCCCTCGACTACGCGACCACGCGCGAGCAGTTCGGCCGCCCGATCATCGACAACCAGGGCGTCGCCTTCCAGCTCGCCGACATGCGCACCCAGATCGACGCCGCCCGCCTGCTGGTGTGGCGCGCCTCGTGGATGGCGATCAACGGCAAGCCGTTCACGGCGGCCGAGGGCTCGATGTCCAAGCTGTTCGCCAGCGAGACGGCCAAGAAGGTCACCGCCCAGGCGATACAGATCCTCGGCGGCAACGGCTACACCCGCGAATACCCGGTCGAGCGCATGCACCGCGACGCCGCCATCTACACCATCTTCGAGGGCACGAGCGAGATCCAGCGCCTGGTGATCGCCCGCACCCTGTCGGGCATGCCCATCCGCTGAGGCGGCCCCCGGAGACGACCCGGCGGTGCGGGCGGCACCGCCGGGTTATCCGCGCCCCGCTCCCGGGAAGCCCTCGTGTGTGACCGACGCGACGGAGGACCCGATGACCCGCACCGCCCGGGAACTGCTGGAGACGACCACGCGGGAACTCGCCCCCGACCCGCGTTCCAACCCCCTCGTCCCCCTGATCGCCCGGGGCGAGGCGGACCGGGCCACCCTGGCCGCGCTCGCCCTGGAACAGCGGTGGGTGATCCCGGCGGACCGGACCGCCTTCCTGCACCTGGCCGAACGGTCGGCGGCCGCACCGGAGACCGCCGCGTACTTCACCGCCCTCGCCGACGGCGAGGCCCTGGCGGCGGGACACCTGGAGGTGTTCGCGGCGGCGTGCGGCGTGGACGCGACCCGCGCGGAGGCCTACGACCCCCTGCCCGGCTGCCAGTCCTACCCCGCCTACGTCGCCTGGCTGGCGCTCAACGCCGAACCCGCCGACATCGTCCTCGCCCTGACCGCCAACTTCTCGGCCTGGGGCGGCTACTGCGCGACGATCGCCGGGGCCCTGCGCACCCACTACGGCTTCACGGACGAGGCCTGCGCGTTCTTCGACTTCTTCGCGGAACCGGCCCCCGGCCTGGACGACGCGGGCGTCAAGGCGGTGCGGGCGGCCCTGGACGAGGGACGCCTCGACGAGCACCGCGCCCAGCGGTACGCCCGCTTGCTCCAGCGCTACGAGGCGATGTTCTGGTCGGCGCTGCGGGAACACCCGTAGGGGCGCGGGGAACCGCGCGATCGACCACGACGGACCGGCAGCCCGTTACGGCGCGCCCCCGCTGCTGTGGGCGATGCACGCCACGTCGATCCGATCGGCGAGCTTCGCCAGCTCGATGGTCAGCGCGGCCACCGTGTCCTCGTCGAGCCCTTCCTCCCCGGCCTCGACGAGCCGCACCCACCGCCCGCCCACCGTGCGGAGCAGCTTGCTGACATCGGCCGCGGCCACTTGCAGGGTCCCGCGGTCGTCGACGATCAGGGGGAGAGTCACTTCGCGGTTCACAGTCGGGATCGTATCCGCGCGGGCCTCACGCACCCTGCCAAACCGTGGTGATGTTGCAGAACTCGCGGATTCCGTGCCCGGACAGCTCACGCCCGTACCCGGACCGCTTGACCCCGCCGAACGGGAAGGCCGGGTGGGACGCCGTCATCCCGTTCACGTACACGCTGCCCGCCTCCAGGTCCCGGACGAACCGTTCGACCTCGGCCTCCTCCCGCGTCCAGACGTTGGAACTGAGGCCGAAGGAGGTGTCGTTGGCGATCAGCACCGCCTCGTCCAGGTCCGCCGCGCGGTAGAGCGTGGCGACCGGGCCGAAGGCCTCCTCCCGGTGGATGCGCATCTCCCGGCCGATTCCGGCCAGGACGGTCGGCGGATAGAACCAGCCGGGCCCGTCGGGGCGCTCGCCGCCGCACAGCACGGTGGCGCCGGCCCGCACCGCGTCGTCGACCAGTTCCTCCAGGTCGGCCCGGCCCCGTTCGCTGGAGAGCGGGCCGACGTCCGTCTCCTCGTCCATCGGGTCGCCGACCTTCAGCGCCCTCATGCCCTCCGTGAAGCGTTCGGCGAAGGCGTCGTAGACGTCCGTGTGCACGATGAACCGCTTGGCGGCGATGCAGGACTGCCCCGTGTTCTGGACCCGCGCGGTCACCGCGACCTCGGCGGCCCGGTCCAGGTCGGCGGAGGGCATCACCACGTAGGGGTCGCTGCCGCCCAGTTCCAGCACCGTCTTCTTGACCATCTCACCGGCGGTGGAGGCGACCGCGCGCCCCGCGGGCTCGCTCCCGGTGAGGGTGGCCGCCTTCACCCGCTCGTCCCGCAGGATCTCGTCGACCGCGGCGGAACCGATGAGCAGTGTCTGGAAACAGCCCTCGGTGAAGCCCGCCCGGTGGAACAGGTCCTCCAGGTACAGGGCGGTCTGCGGCACGTTCGAGGCGTGCTTGAGCAGGCCCACGTTGCCCGCCATCAGCGCCGGCGCCGCGAACCGCACCACCTGCCACAGCGGGAAGTTCCACGGCATCACGGCGAGCACCGGGCCCAGCGGCCGGTAGCGCACCAGGACCCGGGAGGCGCCGGAGTCCTTCACGTCGGCGGCGTCGGGCTCCTCGTCGGCGAGGAGGTCCGCCGCGTGATCGGCGTACCAGTGCATCGCCTTGGCGCACTTCGCGGCCTCCGCGCGGGCCTGCTTGACCGGCTTGCCCATCTCCGTGGTGATCACCCGGCCGATGGTGTCCCGGTCCTCGTCGAGGATGTCGGCGGCCCGGTGCATCAGGCGGGCCCGCTCCTCGAAGGTCGTCGTCCGGTACGTGCGGAACGTGGCCTCCGCGAGCTGGATCCGGTGCCCGATCTCCTCCTCGTCCATGGGGTGGTACGTCTTGACGGTCTCGCCGGTCGCCGGATTCACCGTGGCGATGTGCATCGCTGACCTCCCTGGGGACGGGCTGTGCCTTCCGACCTTCCCGCGCGCCGGTGGGCGGCGCAACGCGGGAGGTCTCCTCAGGGCGAGTGCTCCGCCAGCCGGTCGAGAAACGCGGCCTGCGCGGAGACGATCACTTCCCGGGCCCGGTCCAGGGGGAACCACGCGACCCGGTCCAGTTCCGGGAACTCCTGGATCCGTCCCGACTTCGGCGGCCACTCCATCGCGAACGTGCCGGGGACCACCGTCGCCGGGTCGAGGTCCGCCTCGACCGCCCAGGCCGTCACGGTCTTCCCGCCGGACTGCCGGACCTCCCCGAGCGGCACCGCCTCCCCGTCCGGCGGCGCCAGCCCCAGCTCCTCCCGGAACTCGCGGCGCGCCGCCTCCCAGGCCGGCTCGCCGGGGTCGTACTCACCCTTGGGCACGGTCCACGCCCCGGTCTCCCGCCGCGCGAAGAACGGGCCGCCCATATGACCGAGCAACACCTCCACGCCCCGGCCGGTGTGCCGGAACAACAGCAGTCCCGCGCTCCGGGAGCCCCTCACGGCCGTACCTCGGGGTGCGCGGCGAGCAGGGTCTCCACCGTGTCCGCCTCCTCGGGGCGCTTGTCCTCGCGGTAGCGGATCACACGGGCGAAGCGCAGGGTGACACCGGCCGGGTAGCGGGTGGAGCGCTGGAGGCCGTCGTAGGCGATCTCCACCACGAGTTCGGGGCGCACGGTCACGACGTAGCCGCTCTCGTCGACCGCCAGGTCCCGCAGCCGTTCGGTCTGCCAGGCCAGCATCGCGTCGGTCATGCCCTTGAAGGTCTTGCCGAGCATGGCGAAACCGCCGTCGGCGGTGCGGGCGCCCAGATGCAGGTTGGAGAGCTTCCCGGTGCGGCGGCCGTGGCCCCACTCCGCGGCCAGCACCACCAGGTCGAGCGTGTGCACCGGCTTCACCTTCAGCCACGAGGCGCCGCGCCGGCCCGCGCTGTAGGGGGCGTCCAGGCCCTTGACCACGACGCCCTCGTGGCCGCGCGCCAGGGTCTCGGCGAGGAACTCCTCCGCCGCGCTCACGTCGCCGGGACCCGACACCACGGTGCGGCGCACCCGCATCGGCTCCGGCACCAGCCGGGCCAGTTCCGCGTGCCGCTCGGTGAACGGCAGGTCCAGCAGGTCGCGGCCGTCCACGGACAGCGCGTCGAAGAAGACCGGGGAGACGGGGACCTCCCGGGCGGCCGTCGCCACGTCCGCCCGCGAGCCGACCCGCCCGGCGGTCTCCTGGAAGGAGCGGGGACGGCCCTCCTCGTCGAAGGAGATGACCTCCCCGTCCAGGATGAACCGCTCGCCCCGCAGCCGGAGGGCCGCCGCCGTCACCTCCGGCAGCCGGCCGGTGATGTCGTCGAGGGTGCGGGTGTGCACGCGTACCGTGTCGCCGTCGCGGTGGACCTGGACGCGGATGCCGTCGAGTTTCTCCTCGACCGCGCAGCTCCCCAGCTTCTCGACCGCCTCCGCGACCGAGGAGGCGCTGTGCGCCAGCATCGGCAGCACCGGGCGGCCGACGGTCAGCCGGAACCGCTCCAGCGCCGCGGGACCGTCCGCGAGCAGCGCCCCGGCCACCGTCTGCAGGGAGCCGGCCAGCATCACCGCCCGCCGCACGTCGGCGGGCGGCGCCCCCGTGGCCTGCGCCAGCCCCTCCACGGCGACCGCGTCGAGGGCGCCCTGGCGGACCTCGCCGGTGAGCAGACCCGACAGGAACCGCTGCTCGTCCTCGGTGGCCGCGCCCAGCAGCTCGCCGACCAGCCGGGCCCGCTCGGCCTGGGACCCCGGACCGGACACCTTGCCGAGCGCGGTGAGCAGGGCGTCGACCTCGCGCACGGTCAGGGACGGCTCGGCGGCCGGGGCGACCGGACGGCTCAGCACCTTCCAGCCCACGCCGATCCGCCCCTGCGGCAGCCGGCCCGCCAGATACGGGATGACGACCGGCACGTCGTCCGCCTCCGCCTCCCGGAACAGTCCGGCGAGCAGCGCGATCTTCCGGGTGCGCGCCGAGGTGGCGGCGACCTCCTGGGACACACGGGCCAGCCGGGACAGCAGCATGCAGCCATGGTGCTACGGAGGCGGCCGCTCCACACCCCGGCCGGACGGCTCAGTCGCCGACCGCGGCGTCCAGACGGCTCATCAGCAGGTCGCCGACGATCGCGGTCGCGGCGCGGTAGCCGCCGCTCGCCGCGTGCACGACCTGCTCGGCGAAGCCGATCGCGTTGCCCGCCGCCCAGACGCCGGGCACCGTGGTCAGGCCCGTGGGGTCGACGACCGGGTACGCGCCGAACGGCGTCTCGTTCAGTTCGGCGCCCAGCCGTTCCAGCAGGCCCGTCTGCGGCACCGGGCGCGGCCCGACGAAGAGCACGGAACGGGCGTGCGTGGTGCCGTCGGCCAGCCGCACCCCGGTGAGCCGGTCGTCGTCGGTGACCAGCTCAGCGACCTCCCCGGGGACGACGCCGACGCCGGCGGCGGCCAGCCTGCGCAGGTCCTGGTCGGACAGCTCCTCCTCGGCGACCCGGTGCAGGAAGAGGGTGACGTCCTTCGACCACTGGGACACCATCAGCGCCTGGTGCACGCTCATCGCGCTCGACGCGAGCACGCCGAAGGGCTCGTCGCGCACCTCCCAGCCGTGGCAGAACGGGCAGTGCAGCACATCGCGCCCGAACCGCTCGGCGACCCCGGGGACCTCCGGCAGTTCGTCCTTCAGCCCGGTGGCGACGATCAGCCGCCGGGCGCGCACGGGCCGGCCCGCGTCCAGGACGACGGTGAAGTCCCCGTCCCCGGTGACCTCCGTGACCCGGTCCCGGACGAGCTCGACGCCGTAGCCCGCGATCTCCTCCCGGCCCAGCGCCAGGAACTCGGCCGGGGACATCCCGTCCCGGGAGAGATAGCCCTGCATGTGGGACGAGGGCGCGTTGCGCGGCTCGCCCGCGTCGACCACCAGGGTGCGCAGCCGGGCCCGGCCGAGCACCAGGGCGGCGGACAGGCCCGCCGCTCCGCCGCCGACGACCACCACGTCGTAGCTCTCGTCCCCGGTCCGCCCGAGGTCTTCGTTCCTGCCGGTCTCGTTCATCGTGACCACCTCCACCACGACGGTCGCCCAGGAGCTGCCGGATTGACAAACAACTTTGCCGGTTCTGCAATACCGGTATGACGACGGACGACGTTCTCGCGGAAGTGGGCCCCCGGCTGCGGCGGATCAGGAAGGAGCGGGAGGTGACCCTCGCCGCGCTGTCGGAGGCGACCGGCATCTCCGTCAGCACCCTCTCGCGGCTGGAGTCCGGACTGCGCAAGCCCAGCCTGGAGCTGCTGCTGCCGATCGCGCAGGCCCACCAGGTGCCCCTGGACGAACTGGTCGGCGCGCCGCCGGTCGGTGATCCGCGCGTACGGGCCGAGCCGGTCCAGCGCTACGGCCGCACCCACTGGCCGCTCACCCGGCAGCCCGGCGGGCTCCAGGCGTTCAAGGTGCTCGAACCCCAGCGCAAGCTGGAGCCGGAGCCGCGCGTCCACGAGGGGTACGAGTGGCTGTACGTGCTGGCCGGGAAGCTGCGCCTGGTGCTCGGTGAGCACGACGTGGTGCTGACGGCGGGGGAGGCCGCCGAGTTCGACACCCGCGTGCCGCACTGGTTCGGCTCGACGGGCGAGGGCCCCGTGGAGTTCCTCAGCCTGTTCGGCCCGCAGGGGGAGCGGATGCACGTGAGGGCGCGGCCCCGGCAGGGATGACCGGGGCGTCCGGCGGGCGTGACGTGCGCGACGGTTCCCCGATCAGCAAGCGACCGCTTAGTATGCGGTGGACCCGGTCAGGCGAACACGACGTTCACACCCCCGTGGAGGCCCCGCATGCAGGCATGGCAAGTGCACGAGCTCGGCGAGCCGGGCGAGGTGATGCGCCGCGCGGAGGTGGCACCGCCGACGCCCGGCGAGGGGCAGGTCCTGCTCAGGGTGCGCGCCGCCAACATCAACTTCCCGGACGCGCTGATGTGCCGGGGCCAGTACCAGGTCCGGCCGCCGCTGCCGTTCACGCCGGGCGTGGAGATCTGCGGCGAGACCGAGGACGGGCGCCGCGTGATCGCCAACCCGGTACTGCCGCACGGCGGTTTCGCCGAGTACGCCGTCGCCGACGCCGCCGCGCTGCTGCCCGCCCCGGACGCACTGGACGACGCCGAGGCCGCCGCCCTGCACATCGGCTACCAGACCGGCTGGTTCGGCCTGCACCGCCGGGCCGCTCTGGAGGCCGGCGAGACCCTGCTGGTGCACGCCGCCGCGGGCGGGGTCGGCAGCGCGGCCGTGCAGCTCGGCAAGGCCGCGGGCGCCACCGTCATCGGTGTGACCGGCGGCGCCGACAAGGCGGCCGTCGCCCGCGCACTGGGCTGCGACGTGGTGATCGACCGGCGCGAACAGGACGTCGTCGCCGCGGTGAAGGAGGCCACCGGCGGCCGGGGCGCCGACGTGATCTACGACCCCGTCGGCGGCCAGGCCTACGCCCAGTCCGCCAAGGCGGTCGCCTTCGAGGGCCGGATCGTCGTCGTCGGCTTCGCCAGCGGATCGATCCCCAGCCCGGCGCTGAACCACGCCCTGGTGAAGAACTACTCGATCCTCGGCCTGCACTGGGGCCTCTACAACACCAGGAACCCGAAGCTGGTCCAGCACTGCCACGAACAGCTCACCGGCCTCGCCGCCCGGGGCGCGATCAAACCGCTGGTGAGCGAGCGCGTCCCGCTCGCCGAAGCCGCGGCCGCCGTCCAGCGGGTCGCCGACGGGGCCACCACCGGGCGCGTCGCCGTGCTGCCCGGCCCGGAGAACGAAGCCGCCGCATGACCGACGCCGCCGAACTGCGCCGCCGCACCCAGGAGTTCCTGGCCGCGCACCCGCCCGCCGGCACCGCCCGCCCGGACTTCCTGAGCGCCCGCTTCGACGCCGGACTCGCCTGGGTGCACTTCCCCCCGGGGCTCGGCGGACTCGACGCGCCGCGCTCCCTCCAGGCTGTCGTGGACGCCGAGTTGGAGGCCGCCGACGCCCCCGACAACGACCCGCGGCGCATCGGCATCGGGCTGGGCATGGCCGCCCCCACCATCCTCCAGTACGGCACCGAGGAGCAGAAGCGGCGCTTCCTCAAGCCCCTATGGACCGGCGAGGAGGTCTGGTGCCAGCTGTTCAGCGAGCCGGGCGCCGGCTCCGACCTGGCCGCGCTCGGCACCCGCGCCGTACGCGAGGGCGACCACTGGGTGGTCAACGGGCAGAAGGTGTGGACCTCCAGCGCCCACCTCGCCCGCTGGGCCATCCTCATCGCCCGTACCGACCCGGACGTGCCCAAGCACCGGGGCATCACCTACTTCCTCTGCGACATGACCGACCCCGGGGTCGAGGTGCGGCCCCTGCGCCAGATCACCGGCGAGGCCGAGTTCAACGAGGTCTTCCTCACCGACGTCCGCATCCCCGACTCCCGCCGCCTCGGCGAGGTCGGCGACGGCTGGCGGGTCGCCCAGACCACGCTCAACAACGAACGCGTCGCCATCGGCGGCATGCGGCTGCCCCGCGAGGGCGGCATGATCGGCCCGGTCTCCAGGACCTGGCGCGAACGCCCGGAACTGCGCACCCACCACCTGCACCAGCGGCTCCTGAAGCTCTGGGTCGAGGCGGAGGTCGCCCGGCTCACCGGCGAACGCCTGCGCCAGCAGCTCGTCGCCGGACAGCCCGGCCCCGAGGGCGCCGGCATGAAGCTCGCCTTCGCCCGCCTCAACCAGGAGATCAGCGGCCTGGAAGTGGAACTCCGCAGCGAGGAGGGCCTGTTGTACGACGACTGGACCATGCGCCGCCCCGAACTGGTCGACTTCACCGGGCGCGACGCCGGCTACCGGTACCTGCGTTCCAAGGGCAACAGCATCGAGGGCGGGACCAGCGAGGTCCTGCTGAACATCGTCGCCGAGCGCGTCCTGGGCCTCCCGGCCGAGCCGCGCACCGACAAGGACGTCGCCTGGAAGGACCTGGCCCGATGAGCACACAGCCCGACCTGCTGTACTCGGAGGAGGAAGAGGCGCTGCGCGCCGCCGTCCGGGACCTGCTCACCGACCACTGCGACGCGGCCGGGGTGATCGCCCGCACCGAGACGGACACCCCGCACGACCGCTCCCTGTGGAAGGCGCTCACCGACGGCATGGGCCTGGCCGGCCTGCTGGTCCCCGAGGACCGGGGCGGCCAGGGCGCGACCCACCGCGAAGCCGCCGTCGTCCTGGAGGAACTGGGACGCGCCGTCGCCCCGGTGCCGTATCTCACCAGTGCCGTGGTGGCCACCGAGGCGCTGCTGGCCTTCGAGGACGCCGGTGAGCTGGTCGACGCGCTGGCCTCCGGGCGCACCGTCGGGGCGCTCGCCGTCGGGCTGCACACCGCTCCCGGCGCCGCGTTCACCACCGTACGGCTGGAGGACGGGGCGCTGCACGGGGAGCTGACCGGCATCGCGGACGCCGCCGCGGCCGACGTCCTGCTGGTGCCGGCCGACGACGGCGGGCTGTACGCCGTCGAGGCCGGAGCGGTCACCGTCACCCCGCAGACGTCCCTCGACCTCACCCGGCCCCTGGCCCGGGTCGCCCTCGACGGCGCACCGGGACGCCGTCTGGGCGACGCCGGACCGGCCGTGCGGCGCGCCCTGCGGGCCGGCGCCGGACTCCTCGCCTCCGAACAGCTCGGCGTGGCCGACTGGTGCCTGACCGGGACCGTCCGCCACCTCAAGGACCGCAAGCAGTTCAACCGCCCCGTCGGCGGCTTCCAGGCGCTCAAGCACCGGCTCGCCCAACTGTGGCTGGAGGTCGTCCATCTGCGCGCCGCCGCGCGGGCCGCCGCCGACGCACTGGCGACCGGGGAGGACACCGACGTGACGGTGACCGTCGCGCAGGCCTACGCCGCGTCCGTGGCGGTCCGCGCCGCCGAGGAGGCCCTGCAACTGCACGGCGGCACCGGCATGACCTGGGAACACCCGGTGCACCTCTACCTCAAGCGCGCCAAGGCCGACTCGATCGCCTACGGCACGGCGGGCGCGCACCGGGAGGCGCTGGCCGCGCTGGTGGACCTGCGGGCCCCCTGACGCGGCGCCCCGGCACACCGGACCGAACAGCCGGAGAAGCCCGCCCCTCCGGGGGCGGGCCTTTTCGTGCCGGCACGCGACGGGAAGTGAACGCCCGACGGCGGATCGGCCAACTCACCGCACGGCCCCGCTCCTTCGGCGCCCGTGGACCCCATACTCACTGGGGTCCCGTACGGCACATCCAGGGAGGCAGAGCATGGCCCTCACCACCCGTCGCAGAGCCCTCACCACCCTCGGCGCCGCCCTCGCCGGCTCCGTCGCCCTGCCCACGGCCCAGGCGCTGGCCGGCGAACAGAGGCACCGCCCCCGCCCGTTGTGGCGCGCCCACGCCCACAACGACTACGAGCACCCCCGCCCCCTCCTCGACGCCCTCGACCACCGCTTCGGCAGCGTCGAGGCGGACATCTTCCTGGTCGGCGACCAACTCCTCGTCGCCCACGACCCCGAGGACCTCGACCCGTCCCGCACCCTGGAGTCGCTGTACCTCGACCCGCTCGCCGCCCGGGTCCGCGCCCACCACGGCTCCGTCCACCGCGGGGACCGCAGGCCGCTCCAGCTGCTGGTCGACCTCAAGACCGAGGGCGCGTCCACCTACCTCGAACTCGACCGCCACCTGCGCCGGTACCGGGGCCTGTTCACCACCTACGCGCACGGCAGGGTGCTGCCCGGCCCGGTCACCGTCGTCGTCTCCGGCGACCGCGCGGCCCGCGTGCCCATGGAGGCCCAGCGGGTGCGCCGCGCCTTCTACGACGGCCGCCTCGCCGACCTCGGCGGCCCCGCGCCGGCCGCGTTCATCCCGCTGATCAGCGACAACTGGACGCTCAACTTCACCTGGCGGGGCGCCGGCGCCTTCCCCGACGCCGAGCGCCGCAAGCTGCGCGGCATCGTCGACGGCGCGCACGCTCGCGGGCAGCGCGTACGGTTCTGGGCCACCCCGGACCAGCCGGGCCCCGAGCGCGACGCCCTGTGGGCCGAACTCGTCGCGGCGGACGTCGACCACCTCAACACCGACGACCTCGCGGGACTCGAATCCTTCCTCGACTCCCATCGGCGGGCGTGACACCACACGTTCGGCGGACAGCTCAGCAGCCCGGACGGACCCTCCGCTGCGCCACACTTGCGGCCGAACGCCGCGAAACGGATGTGGCGGAGGAGGACGACGATGGCGATTTCCATCTCTGTGGTGCTGCTACTGGCGCTCCTGGCGGTGATCTTCCTGCGCAACGGCGGGCTGAAGATCTCCCACGCGCTGGTCTGTCTGCTGCTCGGCTTCTACCTGGCCAGCACCAGCATCGCGCCCACGATCCACAGCGGCCTCACGGCGACCGCCGAGATCGTCGGCAGTCTGCGGCCGTGAGGCCACCGCGGTGACCGAGGGGTCAGCGGTCGGTCACCGCGTCGCGCGGCAGCACCGTGACGCGGTGGAAGTTGCACCCGGCCGGTGCGGACAGGGCGGACGGGAGCCGGTTCTGGTGGGCCTTGAGGGCGACGCTCACCAGGCTCAGCAACAGGTCCACGTCGGTGGCGCAGTCCAGATGCACCGTCACCCAGCACGACCCCGGCACCAGCTGGATCGCACTCGACCCGCCCAGGTCGTAGTGGAAACGCTGGATCGCGCGGTGGGTGAGGTGGAGGTCCACGTCCCGCGGTGAGTGGAAGTGGACGATCTCGTCACGGCTGCTGCGGAGCGCCTGCCCCGTACCGCAACCGGCCGGACAGGCCGTGAGATCGGGCCATGTGAGCAGTCGCTCCATGGCTCGCTGCGCCGGTGTCATGCACTCATCGTCGCCTGCTTACCGTGCGGCCACCAGGAGTTGGACGATTTGTAATCGACCGGTGAGGTTCCGTCGGGGATTCGTCGCCGTCGCCCCCGCCGCAGCACGATCATGTCACGGCGGCCGGCGCGGCGACGGCCTCGAACGGCGGCGGGATCCGCGCGACACCGCCCGGCCGGTCCCGCTCAGTCCCGCTCGGCCACCGCCGCCGGGTCGTCCAGCACGCCCCGCACCACCGAGTGCGCCGCACCCAGCAGCGGGCCCTCGGGGCCCAGCGCCGACACGGACACCGGACAGGCCGGCCCCGCCGTACGCCGGGCCAGTTCGGACCGCAGCGAGGGCAGCAGCCAGGGCGCGAGCCCGGACAGGGCGCCGCCCAGCACCACGCCCTCCGGGTCCAGCAGGTTCACCGCCCCGGTCAGGGCGATCCCCAGCGCCGTCCCCGCGTCGTGCAGGGCGCGTCGCACCTCGGCGTCGCCCTGCTCCGCGCGGCCCGCGAGGAGACCGACGCGGTCCTCGCCCGGCTCCAGTCCGGCCGCGCGCAGCACCGCCTCCTCACCGGCGTACTGCTCCAGGCAGCCCCGTCCGCCGCAGGCGCAGGGGGGCCCGTCGGGGTGGACCGGGACATGGCCCAGCTCGCCCGCGAAGCCGCGGTTGCCGTGCAGCAGCCGCCCGTCCACGACGACCGCGGCACCGATGCCGATCTCGGCCGACACATGGAGGAAGTCACGGGGCGTGTCCTCACCGAGCCACAGTTCGGCCAGGGCGCCGAAGTTGGCCTCGTTGGCCACGGTGAGCGGGAACCGCGCCGGGAGCAGCTCCCCGAGGTCGGTGTCCTGCCAGCCGAGGTTCGGGGCGCGTACGACGGTCCGGGCGTCGCGCGCCACCAGACCCGGTACGGCCACGGCGAGTCCGGCGGGCCACAGGCCCTCGCCCTCCGCCTCGGCGACGACCCGGTGGGTCAGCTCGGTGAGTTCGCCGAGCACCGGTGCGGGGGAGCGGTCCCGGTTGGGCACGTGCCGTACCGCCCGGGCCCGGACCCGGCCGCGCAGGTCGACCGCGCAGACCGCGAGGTGGTCGACGCCGACCTCGGCGCCGATCCCCGCCGGGCCGCGCCCGCTGACGGCCAGCGCCGAACCGGGACGGCCCACCCGTCCGGGCCGCTCGGGCCCCAGCTCCTCCAGCAGACCCGAGCGGATGAGCTCGTCCACCAGCGTGGAGACCGCCGCCCGGGTCAGTCCGATGCGCGAGGCGACGGCGGCCCGGGACAGCGGCCCCTCGGCGCTGACGGTGTGCATCACCCGCGAGAGGTTGCGGCGTCGCATGCCCTGCTGGGTGTCGGGCAGTGCGCGCCCCGGGCCGGCCGGGCGGGCCTTGTGCGGCGGTGCGCTCATTCCTCCGTCATTCCTCGGTCTCGGCCGGTCTCACGTGTCCGCGTCACCGCGGCCACGTGTCCCGCCGTCAGTCGGTGTCCGTGCCGCGCTCCAGCAGCGGGGCCGCGTCGGAGAGTACCCCGGCGAGCCTGGCCAGCGTCTCCTCGTCCCGCTCCACCGCGTCCAGCACCGGACCGGCCGCCGTGTCCCAGCGCCGGGCGACCGCCGCCGGGTCCTCCCCGGTGAGCAGCCCGGCCGCCTGCGCCGCCGCGCCGAGCGCCACCAACTCCCTGGCCTCCGGCACCTGTACGGGCCGGCCCGACAGCCGCCGCACGGTCTGCTGCCAGGCCGTGCCGCGGGCGCCGCCGCCGATCAGCAGCAGGGGCGCCGCCGGGTCGGCGTCCGCGTCGACGACGAGGTCGAGCGCGGCCAGCAGGGAGTACACGGCGCCGTCGTAGGCGGCCTGGAGCAGCTGGCCGCCGGTGGTGTCGTGGCGCAGTCCGTGCAGCAGGCCGGAGGAGCGGGGGAGGTTCGGGGTGCGCTCGCCGTCCAGGAAGGGCAGCAGCGTGACGCCCCGGCCGGGCTCGACGGCCTCGCGGTCCAGCCCGAGCAGGGTCGCCACCCGGTCGACGGCGAGGGTGCAGTTGAGGGTGCAGGCCAGCGGCAGCCAGTCGCCGCGCGCGTCGGCGAAGCCGGCCACCGTGCCGGTCGGGTCGGCCGGCCTGTGCCGCGACACCGCGTACACGGTGCCCGAGGTGCCGAGGCTCATCACCGGCGTGCCGGGACGCACTCCGAGGCCCAGCGCGGCGGCGGCGTTGTCACCCGTGCCGCACGCCACCAGGGTGCCCTTGGAGAACGGCAGGTCGTGGCTGTCGCGCACGGTCCCGGCCACCTCGCCGGGCCGTACCACGCGGGGCAGCAGCGCCGGGTCGAGTCCCACGTGCGCCAGCGTCTCCTCGTCGTACGACTCCGTCCCCGACGCCCACCAGCCGGTGCCGGAGGCGTCGCCGCGGTCGGTCGTGCCCTGCCCGGTGAGGCGTTCGGTGAGGTAGTCGTGGGGGAGGCGGACGGCCCTGGTGGCGCGGACCGCCTCCGGCTCGTGCTCGGCCAGCCAGGCCCACTTGGTGACCGTGAAGGACGCGGCGGGCACACTGCCGGTGCGCTCGGCCCAGGCCTTGGCGCCGCCCAGTTCCTCGATCAGCCGGCGGGACTGGGGCGCCGAGCGCACGTCGTTCCACAGCAGGGCCGGGCGGACCGGCTCGCCGTGCCCGTCCAGCGTGACCAGGCCGTGCTGCTGGCCGCCGATTGACACGGCGGCGGCCTCGTGCGCCGGCTCGCCGCACTGGCGCAGCGCCTCGCACAGGGCGTCCCACCACTGGCGCGGATCGCTCTCCCGGCCCGCCCCCGAGGTCACCGTGTGCGGCGCCTGGCCGCTCGCGACGATCCTGCCGGTGGCCACGTCGACGACCAGCGCCTTGGTGGACTGGGTGGATGTGTCCACGCCGACGACGAGCGGACCCTCGGCTGCTGACATCGGTTTCTCCCTTTTCCGCGGCTCAGCGGGGTGTGTCTCTTCCCTGGAATGCTCCTGCATACTAATTTGTAAAGCGCAATGACGAAATAGTCTCAGCGAGCAAGGAGCCGCGGCATGAACTATCAGCCCACCCCCGAGGACAAGTTCACCTTCGGACTGTGGACCGTCGGCTGGCAGGGACGGGACCCCTTCGGTGACGCCACCCGGCGCGCCCTCGACCCGGTCGAGTCGGTGCGGCGCCTGGCCGAGCTGGGCGCCCACGGCGTCACCTTCCACGACGACGACCTCATCCCCTTCGGCTCGAGCGACAGCGAGCGCGAGGAGCACGTCAAGCGGTTCCGGCAGGCGCTGGACGACACCGGCATGAAGGTGCCGATGGCCACCACCAACCTGTTCACGCACCCGGTGTTCAAGGACGGCGGCTTCACCGCCAACGACCGCGACGTGCGCCGCTACGCGCTGCGCAAGACCATCCGCAACATCGACCTCGCGGTCGAGCTCGGCGCGGAGACCTACGTGGCCTGGGGCGGCCGCGAGGGTGCCGAGTCCGGCGGCGCCAAGGACGTGCGGGACGCCCTCGACCGCATGAAGGAGGCCTTCGACCTGCTCGGCGAGTACGTCACCTCCCAGGGCTACGACATCCGCTTCGCCATCGAGCCCAAGCCGAACGAGCCGCGCGGCGACATCCTCCTGCCGACCGTCGGCCACGCCCTGGCCTTCATCGAGCGGCTGGAGCGCCCCGAGCTGTACGGCGTGAACCCCGAGGTCGGCCACGAGCAGATGGCCGGGCTGAACTTCCCGCACGGCATCGCCCAGGCGCTGTGGGCGGGCAAGCTGTTCCACATCGACCTCAACGGCCAGAACGGCATCAAGTACGACCAGGACCTCCGCTTCGGCGCGGGCGACCTGCGCGCCGCGTTCTGGCTGGTGGACCTGCTGGAGTCGGCCGGCTACGAGGGCCCGCGGCACTTCGACTTCAAGCCGCCGCGGACCGAGGACTTCGACGGCGTGTGGGCCTCGGCGGCCGGCTGCATGCGCAACTACCTGATCCTCAAGGAGCGCGCGGCCGCCTTCCGCGCGGACCCGGAGGTGCAGGAGGCGCTGCGCGCCGCCCGTCTGGACCAGCTGGCCCAGCCCACGGCGGCCGACGGTCTCCAGGCGCTGCTCGACGACCGGTCCGCGTTCGAGGACTTCGACGTCGACGCGGCCGCCGCGCGGGGCATGGCCTTCGAGCACCTCGACCAGCTGGCGATGGACCACCTGCTGGGCGCCCGCGGCTGAACCCCCACCGCGCGGAGCACGGCCGACCGGCGGGAACACCGGTCCGGCCGTGCCGCGTGGGGGCGGGGGGCGTCAGGGGTGCGGCGTCCGTTCCGCTGCGTTCGCCGCGCCGCGCCGCCACCTCGCAGGCGTCGGGCTCGCCGGGCCGTGCCGGGGCCCGGTCCCGGGCCGGGCTGCGCGGTGGCCGGAGCCGGTGAGGTGAGGTGACCGCAGCCGGTCCGGTGGGGGGCCGGACGGCGCACCACGACTGGCCTGCGGCTGCCGGCATGGCGACCCGCGCGGCGCTCGTGCGGGTCTCGTGCGGGTCTCGTCCGGTGGGCGCCGGTGCCGTGAGCCGCGCTTGCGCGCTTCCCGCTTCCCGCTCGTGCGCTTCCCGCTCGTGCGCTTCCCGCTCGTGCGCTTCCCGCTCGTGCGCTTCCGCGCGTGCTGTCGTGTTGTCGCGCGGCGGGCGTGTCTGCGCGCGGAGTGGGGCGGCGGCGTCTCTGCGCGCCGAGTGACGCGATGGACGTGCTCCGCGTGGAGTGCTGCGGAATCGTGGCGTCCGTGCGCCGGCTCCGTACCAAGCCCCGCGCGGCGCCCTCGCGTCGGGCCGGGGACGCGGTGACCATGGCCATGCCACCCGTACCGCCTCCGCCCCCGGCCGGCCCGCCGGGCGACACGCCGCCCCCGGGCGGCCACTCAGGACCGCCCTCCTACGGCGACGCTCCGCCGCCCCCGCCCTCGGGCCCGCCGGGCGACCGAGGCGGCCCGGGAGGGGGCCCCGGCAGGCGCAGGCTCCTGCTCGTCCTGCTCGCCGTGATCGCGGCCGTCGTCGCCGTCTCCCTCGTCGTGCTGAGGGCGACGGGCGACGACGACCCGGACAGGGAACCCACCGAGACCGGCACCAGCAGGGGATCCCCGGACCCGTCGCTGGGCATCCCCTCCGAGCTGCCCAGCGGTCTGCCGAGCAGGCTGCCGTCCGGCCTCCCGACGGAACTCCCGTCCGAACTGCCGTCCGGTTTCCCCACCGAGCTGCCGAGCGGGCTGCCCAGCAACCTGCCGAGCGGCCTCGAATCGCTCCTGCCGTCCCTCGGGGACGTCGACCTGCCCTGACGAGCAGGCCGCCCGGCGCGCCCCGGTCCGCCTACTCCCCGGAGGCGCGCTCGGCGGACGCGAGGGCCGTCGCCGGATCCTGGGCGGGGCCACCCGCCGGGAGCCAGCGGCCGCGCTCCTTGCGGTACGGCCACCAGCGGCCGTCGCGGTCCAGCCGCAACTGAACGGGCGCGGCGACGGCCGTCCAGCGGTTGGCCCGGGACCGCAGCACCGGTCGTTCGTCCTCGGCCCAGGCCGATCCCAGGGCGGCACGCGCGCGTGCCAGGTCCTCGCCCCGCACCGTCCACTCCTCGTCGAGCACGTCCAGCGCCGCCGCACCACCGTGCCGCCAGGCCCGTACGGCCACGGCCAAGCCCTCCCGGCCACGTCCCGACCCCTCGGCGAGCCGGTCCGCCACCGCGCGCCCGGGT
Organism: Streptomyces capillispiralis; assembly: GCF_007829875.1. Lineage (NCBI taxonomy): Bacteria > Bacillati > Actinomycetota > Actinomycetes > Kitasatosporales > Streptomycetaceae > Streptomyces > Streptomyces capillispiralis. The sequence goes on from NZ_VIWV01000001.1 coordinate 6,963,119, forward strand.
TCCCCGGCGGCCAGTCGCACCGCGTCCCGCGCCACCGTCGGCTCCGGCTCCACGGGGTGGTGCTCGTGTCCCTCCCGCAGCGCCTCCGCCAGGAGGAGGCGGGCCCGCGCGGCGGTGCGCGCCGTCAGGAACTCCAGCGCCGGCGGATCGACCCCGGCGGCCGGCTCCGCTTCCGTGTCCAGCGACGGCGCGACGCCCGGCGCCCCCGGGAGCGCCGGGGCGGCGGGCAGCGACGGCAGGATGTCGCCCGCCGCGTACGCCTCGGCCGCGTCCACGCCCTCGGCGTCCCCCGCTCCGGGCCGCCCGTGCGGCCCGTCACCGTGCGTCTGCAGCGCTTCCAGCAGGTCGCGCTCCCCGCGCCCCCGCATCAGCAGCAGGACGAACGGATCCTGGTCCAGCAGCCGGGCCACCTGATAGCAGAGCGCCGCCGTGTGACCGCAGTGGTCCCAGACCCCGCAGTCGCACTCGGGCTCCAGGTCGCCCAAACCCGGCAGCAGTTCCACACCGGCCAGTTCCGCGTCCTCGACCAGATGCGTCGGCATCTCGCGGTCGAGCAACGCCGCGACGTGCCCGGCCCGTTCCACGGCCATCGACAGGAACCGGTCCCACTGCTCCCCGGACAGCTCCTGCAGCAGCACATCCGCGCGGTGGGCCGTGCCGTCCCGGTCCTGTACGACCGCCGTGATCCGCCCCGGCCGCACCGACACCGCTCCCACCGCTCCCGCGCGGGCGAGCCTGCGGCCCGCCTTGAGCTGGCCCGAGTCCAGCGCCGTGCCCTCCAGGGCCGTCAGCCAGGCCCGTCCCCACCAGGTCGCGGCGAAACCGCGTCCCCGCGCGGGGGGCAGCGCGGCGAAGGTGCGCTCCGCTCCGGCCCTGTCACCGTCGTGGCGTGTCATCGCAGTCCTCCTCGCAGTTCGACCAGGTCCGCCAGTTCCGTGTCGGTCAGCTCCGTGAACGCGGACTCACCCGCGCCCAGCACCGCGTCGGCCAGCTTCCGCTTGCGGACCAGCAGTTCGGCGATGCGGTCCTCGACGGTCCCCTCGGCGACGATGCGGTGCACCTGCACCGGCCGGGTCTGACCGATCCGGTACGCGCGGTCCGTCGCCTGTGCCTCGACGGCGGGGTTCCACCAGCGGTCGTAGTGCACGACGTGCTCCGCGCGGGTGAGGTTCAACCCGGTGCCCGCCGCCTTCAGCGACAGCAGGAACACCGGAACCTCCCCGTCCTGGAAGCGCCGCACCATCGCCTCGCGTTCGGCGACCGGGGTGCCGCCGTGCAGGAACTGCGACGGTACGCCCCGCGCGGTCAGATGCCGCTCCAGCAGCCGGGCCATCCGCACGTACTGCGTGAACACCAGCACACCGGCCTGCTCGGTGAGCACCGTGTCGAGCAGTTCGTCCAGCAGCTCCAGCTTCCCGGACCGCCCCGCGACCACCGGCCGCTCCTCCTTGAGGTACTGCGCCGGGTGGTTGCAGATCTGCTTCAGGCCGGTCAGCAGCTTCACGATCAGTCCGCGCCGCGCCATGCTGTCCGCGCCGGAGATCTCCTCCAGCGCCTCGCGCACCACCGCCTCGTACAGCGCCGTCTGCTCCGCGGTGAGCGACACGGCGTGGTCGGTCTCCGTCTTCGGCGGCAGCTCGGGCGCGATGCCCGGGTCGGACTTGCGGCGGCGCAGCAGGAACGGCCGGACCAGCCGGGCCAGGCGCTCCGCGGCGGCCGGGTCCTGTCCGCCCTCGACGGCGTCCGCGTACCGCCTGCGGAAGGTGCCCAGCCCGCCCAGCAGACCGGGAGTCGTCCAGTCGAGGATCGCCCACAGCTCCGACAGGTTGTTCTCGACCGGCGTGCCGGTGAGCGCCACGCGCGCGCGGGCGCCGATGGACCGCAGCTGCCGCGCGGTCGACGAGTACGGGTTCTTCACGTGCTGGGCCTCGTCGGTGACGACCATGCCCCAGGGGACCTCGGCGAGCCGGGCGGCGTCCAGCCGCATGGTGCCGTACGTGGTGAGCACGACCTCGCCGTCGGCGAGGTCGTCCAGCGAGCGCCGTCCGCCGTGGAAGCGGCGCACCGGGGTGCCGGGCGCGAACCGTTCGATCTCCCGCTGCCAGTTGCCCATCAGTGACGTCGGGCAGACCACGAGGGTGGGTCCCGCCGACGCGGGATCGGTCCGGCGGTGCAGATGCAGGGCGATCAGGGTGATGGTCTTGCCGAGTCCCATGTCGTCGGCGAGACAGCAGCCGAGGCCCAGGGAGGTCATCCGGGCCAGCCAGTTCAGGCCGCGCCGCTGGTAGTCCCGCAGTGTGGCGGCGAGGGCGGCGGGCTGTTCGACCGGCTCCTGCTCCTCGGGGTCCGCGAGCCGGTCCCGCAGGGTCGCCAGCCATCCGGTGGGCCGCACCTCGATCCGGCTTCCGTCGACCTCCACGGAGCCGGTCAGGGCCGCACCGAGCGCGTCCACGGGCGTGATTTTGTGATCCTGGCGGGCGCGGGCCCGGGCCAGTTCACGAGGATCGACCAGGACCCACTGGTCGCGCAGCCGCACGAGGGGGCGGTTCGCCTCGGCCAGCCGGTCCAGCTCCTCGCGGGTGAGGCGTCCCTCGCCCAGGGCGAACCACCAGTCGAAGGCGAGCAGCGCGTCGGCGGACAGGAACGACGGTCCCTGGGCGAAGCCGGCCCGCCCGGATCCCGGCTCGTCGTCGGCCGGACCGACCTCCGCGCGGGTGGTGAGTTCGCGGATCAGCTCCTTGGGCCAGTGGACGTCGACGCCCGCGCCGGCGAGCACCCGGCCGGCATCGCCGAGGAGTTCGGCGACCTCCTCCTCCGCCAGGTCGACCGCGTCCGGCACGGCCGCCGACAACAGCGGGGCGAGCGGCGCCCAGGCCCGCGCCGCGCGGCGCAGCACGAGCAGGGCGTCCATCCGCGCGGCGGAGCCGAAGTCCGTCTCCGAGGCCCCGGACCACACGTCGGCGGCGTCCGCGACGAGGGCGGTGTCGTGCACGCCGTGCATCTGGAGCACGGCCCGGAACGACACGTCGGCGCCGTCGGACATGCCGTCGGATGTGCCGTCGGATGTGCCTGACGCCGCGTCCGTCAGGCCGTGCACCTCGATCCGCAGCGACAGCCGTACTCCCGCGTCGTGGCCCGCAGCGATGTCGGCGGCCCAGGGCCGCAGTCCGGGCAGCCGGTGCGGCTCCGGCACCGCGAAGGCCGGGCCCCCGGTGACCAGGTGGGCGGCGGGGGAGCGCGGGAGGGTGTCGGCCACCGCGTCGAGGAAGGCGCGCAGCAGCCGTTCGGGGTCGGGCAGACGGGGTGGTCCGGTGCCGTCCAGCGGTACGGCGTGCGCTTCCGGCGGCATGGCGGCGGCCAGCCGGCGGACCGCCTCGATGTCCTCCGCGTCCAGCGGGCCGATGCGCCAGGCGTCGTGGTCGGCGGGGGACAGACCGGGCAGCAGCAGCCCTCGCGCCACCAGGTGCAGGGCCTGCACGGCGGCGGCGCCCCAGAACCGTGCCGCGCGATGCCCGGCACCGTCCGCCCGCGCACGCGTGAGGACCGGCAGCGCGGCGTGCACCGGCAGCAGGGCGGCGGGCACGCGCACCGCCTCGACCCCCTCGTCGCCGGGCACCACGACGGCCAGGTGGCCGGCCGTCGCCGTGTCGGTGAGGGGCGGAGCGGAACCGTCGGGCCGCCAGAAGGCGACCCGGCCGGTGCGGGCGGGGTCACCGGGGACGAACACCGCCGGACAGCGGGCCAGTTCGGAGTGGGCTCGGGAGGACGCCGGGGGAGGGATCTGCTCAGCGATGACAAGTCCTCAAACTTGACTAGTGAAGCCGGAGTCGCCGAGAGTACCGCATGACCGGCGCCGCCGGGTGTGCCATCGCTGTGAGCTGCGTCACTATGGAGGCGCATCCCTGAGCCCTGCCCCGGAGGGTCCGACGGGCGGACGGACTCCGCCGGACACCTTAGGGGTCACACCTCAGGGACGGCTCAGGGTCGCGGTCCGGAACCGCCGCGAGCGCGGGCCCGTTTCCACGACAGAGAGCGGCAGTGGCCGCGAAGGAGGCGACACCGATGTCGAAGAAAGCCAAGATCGCCGCGGGGGGTGTGGCGGCCGGACTCGTCCTGCTCATCTGGCTGCCCTGGTGGGCCGCGCTGCTGATAGTCCTGGGAGTCCCGGCCGCCGCGTACCTCGCCCTGGACCCCGCACAGCGGCGCAGGCTGCGCCGCGTCTCGCGCAAGGAGCTGGGCCGCTGAGGCGCTACCGCGTCACTGCCTCACCCGCGTCCAGCGCGCAGGAGTTGACCACATCGCCTTCCGCGGGCCGGCCGATCGTCCGGTCCGCGGGCGGCGCCTCTCCGCGCTCCACCCACGTGACCAGGGCGTCGAAGGCCGAGCGGTAGCAGGGCAGGATCGGCCGCAGGTGCTCCGGATAGGCGTCGTACAGCCCGTCGACGTGCGTGCCGTCCTGCACCGTGTAGTAGCGGTGCAGCGCCCCGCGCCCGCTCGCCTCGATCATGCGGTCGTACACGTCGGAGTCGGTGGCCTTGGGCAGCAGCGCGTCCAGATCACCGTGCAGGGTGATCATCGGCCGCCCGATGCGGCCGGTGAGCGCCACCCGTTCCACCGCCCGGTGCACGGACGCGGGGCGCGAGGCGTAGTCGTAGGAGGCGTCGGAGGGACAGGGCGCCAGGATCTGTTCCGTCGTCGAGCCCGCGGACGGACCGGGGCAAGCGGGGTCGTGGGCCGGGTCGAACTCGGCGCGGTAGATCTTCTGCGTGACGCCCCAGTACGCCCTCTCGTGGTACGGCCACAGGAACTCGGATCCGCGCGCGAAGCCCGCCGCGTACATGTCCTCGTCGGTCGCCGCACCGAACATGCGGGCCACCGCCACCGGCAGGGAGGTGAGCGGCTGGCGTCCGTCGGCGGCCCACAGGGTGCCCTCCCAGTCCACGCCGCCGTCGTACAGGTCGGGACGGTTCTCCAGCTGCCAGCGCGTGAGGTAACCGCCGTTGGACACGCCGGTCATGTAGGTGCGGCGCGGGGTGTGTCCGTAGCGGAGGGCCACCGCACGCTGGGCGGCCTCGGTGAGCTGCGTGGTCCGGGTGTGCCACTCGGCGACCGCGTCACCGGGGCGGTTCCCGTCACGGTAGAAGTCGACGCCGTTGTTGCCCTTGTCGGTCGCCGCGTAGGCGTAACCGAGCGCCAGCACCTGGTCGGAGATCGCCTTGTCGGTCGCGTACTGCTTGCGGTTGCCGGGCGCGCCGGTGACGACCAGCCCGCCGTTCCAGCGGTCCGGCAGGCGGATCACGAACTGGGCGTCATGCCGCCAGCCATGGGTGTCGTTGAAGCCGGAGGAGTCCGGGAAGTAGCCGTCGACCTGCATCCCGGGCACACCGGACGGCGACCGGGTGGCCGCGGCGGTCAGCCCCGTCTGGTCGGACAGGTCGGTGTACGGGGTCCCGGCCAGCCCCGTGGTGGTCAGATCGTCCAGGCAGACACTGCGCTGATGGGCGGCGCCGGGCACACGCACCCGGTCCTGGCGCGCGCAGTGGCCGTCCCCGGCCGCGCCGGCCGGAGTCGGAGCGGAGAGGACGGCCGCGGCGAGGACGGCGACGAGCAGGGGAACGCCACGGGAGGGGCGCATGACGGCCTCCGGAAGGACGGACGGCGGACAACGGGCAGGGGTCGAGCGTGGAGCTGCCCCATGGTGAGGGCCCGACCTTGCCGTCATCGATGGGCTGGCGCCATATGGATCAGTGCCCCCACGTGGAGTCACAGCACACGCTAATGACCATTACCCCTGCCCCCGCCGGAGGCCGCGCGTGCTCAGAGCGGCCGTACGGCCATCCGGGCGAGCGCCTCGAGCAGACCGGGCAGCTCCGGCCCACGCCCCACCGGGAGGACTTCGCCGGGCTCCTCGTCGAGCAGCACGAACGCGATGTCGTCCGTCCGGGCGACCAGCGACCAGCCCGGACCGTCGGCCCGCAGGGTGCGCGCGCCGCCGGGAGCGAAGGACGAGCGGACCCGGCCGAGCGGCGGCGGGGACGCCACGTAGGCGCGTGCCTCCGCCAGCGCCCGCCGGATGCCGCTGTGGCCGCCCGGCGCCCCGCCTTCCCGCCTCTCGCCGTCCCCCTCCGCGCGGTCCCCGGTGCCGCCCGGCTCCCCGGCGGCACCGCGCGGCGCCGGGAACGTCGAGTCGTCGACCCGCTCCCGCCAGACCGCCCACTGCAGGGCTATCTCGTCGGCCCCCAGACGGCGCTGCGCCGGACCCCACACACCGGTGTCGGGCGGTGTCAGCGGGGGCCCGGCCGCGGCCTCGGGGCCGGGATCGTGCGGCGCGGGCACGTTCGGCGCCGCGACGGCCACCGACAGGGGCCAGCCGGGCAGCGCGGCGACGACCGTACGCTCGTCCGGCGACAGATCGTGCTCCATGCCGCAGTCCCAGGACGCGATCGCGACGGCGACCAGCGAGACGTCGTCGACGACGACCGTCCACCGTGCGCCCTCGCCGTCCTGGCCGAGCACCAGTCCGTACCCGTCGGCCGTGGGCGGAAGACCGAGCGCCGAGCACGCCTCCGCGTAGTCGTCGCCCAGCACGCTCGGAAACTGCGCCGGCGTCAGCAGCGCCGCCGTGAGCACATAGAGCGCATCGTCCGCGGCGGCGACGGCCTCCTCATCCGTCCCGGCCATCCCAGCCTCCCCATCGGTTCGTCCAACGGCGCGCACCCTATGCCGACCCCGAGCCCCTTGTCACGACCCCCAGGCCGCACCCGGAGCTGCGGCTTTCCGGCCGGAGGGGGCGAACCGGCCCCGTCGGCGGACGGTTCAGGCGGCCGGCAGCCCCAGCAGGGCCCGCGCGACCGCCCCCGGGGACTCGTCCCGCTCCCGCGCGAGCGCGACGACCGCCCGGCACGCCAGCTCGTTCACCCCGAACGACAGCGCCTCCGGCGACACCCAGCCGGTCACCTCCTCGATCCGGTCCTGATCGTCCTCCGCGCAGGCCGAGACGTAGGCCGCCGCGGCCTCGAACAGATTGTGCGGACGCTCCCGCGGCCCGGCCCCCTTCCCCGTGCGCAGACTGCCGAGCACCGCGCTCCCGATCCCCCGAACCCTTCCCCACATACGGTCCACCTTCCCCCTGGGCGATCGACGTCGCCGACCGTTCATCTCCTGCCGCACAACGTAGAGTTGTGTCCTCGGCGGCAGAAGGGGGCGGCACGGTGCGGCGCTTCGAACGGCTGGAACGGATCCGGAGCATGGACCCCTACCGGCAGGCCACGGAGATCTACCGGCTCAGCTCCGCCTACGAGTTCCCCTGGGACTTCACGCGCTCCCTCGAACTGGCCCTCTACCGCACCTACGCCGTGCCCCGGATCGGCCGGCTGCTCGCCGAGACGGCCGAGCTCACCGACCGGTCCCAGAAGCGCTACGACGACACCTCCCTGCTCCTGGACGCCGTCGTCGAGCACGGATTCGGCAGTGATCAGGGCCGGACCGCGATCCGCCGCATCAACCGCATGCACCACGCCTACGACATCCCCGACGACGACATGCGCTACGTCCTGTGCACGTTCGTGGTGATGCCCAGGCGGTGGATCGACGCCTACGGGTGGCGCAGGCTGTCACGTCACGAGATCGTCGCCAGTGTCGTGCACTACCAGTCCCTCGGGCGGCACATGGGCATCAAGGACATCCCCCGGACCTACGAAGAGTTCGAAAGCTGCCTGGACGCCTACGAAGAGGCCCACTTCGACTGGGACGAGGGCGCGCGGCGGGTGTCGGACGCGACGCTCGACCTCATGGCCTCCTGGTATCCGCGCCCGCTCGCCCCCCTGCTGCGCACCGCCACGCTCGCCCTGCTCGACGAACCCCTGCTGCGCGCCTTCCGCTACACCTCGCCGGGCGCGGGCACGCGCGCGTGGGTCCGCGGCGCGGTACGCCTGCGGGGGCGCGCCGTCCGTCTGCTGCCGCCCCGCCGCTCCCCGCACTTCGCCCGGCAGAACCGGGAGATCAAGAGCTACCCGAACGGCTACCGGATCGGCGACCTGGGCACCCACCCCGTCCCGGGACTGCGGGGCTGCCCGGTGCGGCACACGGACTGAGACCCCGGACCCCGGACCGTCCGGCGCCGGACGCCGGGGACCCGGCGCGCGTGTCCGGCGGGCCCTCCGGGCGGCTCAGCCCTCGTGCACGGCCAGCGCCAGGAAACGGTCCTGCTCGTCGGTGTAAGACGTCATCCGCCACCCCGAGCGGGTCAGCAGCGCACGGAGGTTCGGCTCCGCGCGGAGGTCGTCCGGCGTGAGCGTGCGGCCCTGCCGGGCGGCGAGCGCCGCCCGCCCGATCGGATGGAACAGCGCGAGGACGCCGCCGGGCCGCACCACCCGCGCGATCTCCCGGAGATCGCCGGCCGGATCGGGCAGATGCGCGATCAGGCCCGCCGCGAACACGGCGTCCAGCGAGGACGAGCGCAGCGGCAGCGCGGCGACATCGGCCAGCAGCAGCGCACCGTCTCGGTCCCGTCCGGCCCGTGCCGCCTCCTCCAGCATGGCCGGGGTGAGATCGGCGCCCAGGACCACGCCCGAGGGGCCGACGGCCGCGCGCAGCGCGGGCAGCGCCCGCCCCGTCCCGCACCCCGCGTCGAGCACCCGGTCACCCTCGCGCAGCCCGAGCTCGGCGACCGCGGCCGCGTAGGCCGGGCCGTCGTCGGGGAAACGGCGGTCCCAGTCGGCGGCACGCGCGGTGAAGAACTCCCGGACGTGGGTGTGGTCGTCTGTGCGGTCGTCGCTCATGCTCCGCATGATCCCTCACCGGCACGGGGTACGCCGCCGTGCGCGCTTCCGGACCGGCGCGCCGAGCGAACCGCCCGCCCGCCCGCACGCACGCCGCCCGCCCGCACGCCGCCCGGCGTGCGCGACGCCGTGGAATGAGCGCGGGAGGGCCACTCGCACCCTCTTCCTCGGTCATCTTCCGTGCCATGGCCCCCATCCTCCTTGCCCGGCGCCCGGTCGTGGGGAAGGCTGACGCGGGGGGCCCTCCCGCCAGGAGGGGACACCACACGGGGCACACCACGGGGAAGACCAGGGGGAGATTCACGACATGGCGCAGAAGCAGGGACTCGACTGGCTGCTGGACGACCTGACCCAGCGCGTCGAACACGTACGGCATGCGCTGGTCCTGTCCAACGACGGACTGGTGACGGGCGCGAGTACGGGACTGCGCCGCGAGGACGCGGAACACCTCGCCGCCGTGTCGTCCGGACTGCACAGCCTGGCCAAGGGATCGGGGCGGCACTTCGGCGCGGGCGGGGTCCGCCAGACCATGATCGAATTCGATGACGCGGTGCTCTTCGTCACCGCCGCCGGCGCCGGCAGTTGCCTGTGCGTGCTCAGCGGCGCCGAGGCCGACATCGGCCGGATCGCGTACGAGATGACGCTCCTGGTCAACCGGGTCGGCGAGCACCTGGACGTGGACGCCCGCAGAGCGAAGTCCGACACGGAGCTCTGACCTGCGTTTTCACCCTCTCCCGAGGAGTTGTCCACAGGCTCGCCATGGACGGTGACCAAGCGGCTACGGTCTTGTTCCAGCGGGCGCAACCGGCGCCGCCGCCCACACTCCACGGGGGAGACGAGCATGCCCGGACACCGGACCACCACGCACCAGACCACCACGGACCAGACCACCACGCACCACACCGAAACGCACCACACCGGCACGTACGACGCCACCGTCACGGTTCCCGCCGAGGGTGCCGCGGCGGACCGTGACACCTGGGTCACGACGGGCCGCGCGGCCCGCGAACTGGGTCTGAAGCGCACGGAGTTCGACCTCGCCGTGCAGCTCGGACGCATCCGCGCGGCCCCCGACGGGGGAGGAGGCCGGCGGGTGGAGCGAGCCGAGATCGAGCGGCTCCGCGCCGGACCGGGCTTCCCCGAATCGCTGCGCCGGAGCGTGCGGGCCCTGGGCACCACGGAGGGCGCGGCCCTCATGGAGGTGACGAAGACCCGGTTCACCCGCCTGGCGCGGCTGGGCCTGCTCGTGCCCGTGACGTTCTACCCGAACCGCTACCGCGCCGTGGTCTGGCTCTATCTCGCCGAGGAGCTACGGCTGTTCGCGGCCGACGACAGGAACGCCCCGTTGCTGACCGGGCGTACGCCCGAGGGGCTCCGCAGCCAGCTCGACGCCGGCGTCGACCTGCGTCCGCGCAACTGGCGTGCCCGGCACCTGGGTTTCCTGCTCCGCCAGGCCGAAGACCCCTGGGCGCGTGCCGGGGCCGTGGCGTCGCTGCTCGACCCGCTCCATGTGTCGCAGGTCGTCCAGGACCCCTACGACCGCTCCCACCTGAACAGGTTCCGCCGGCCGGCGCCCTCCCACGGGGCCCCGGGGTCACCGGCCGCCCACATCGCGGAAGAGCTGACGACGGCGCGGGACGCGGACGAGATCGCCTGGTTGCAGGCGGATCTGACCCGGCTGACGGACGAGGCACGGCACCACCGGCCGGCACCCCGCCCCGCCCCTCGCCGCCCCGCCCCGGCTCATCGCACGCCCCGGGCCGCCGAGCCCGCCCGCCGGACGTCCCGTGGCCTGCTCGGCCGGTGGCGCCGCAGAGACCGGTGACCTACAGCGCCCGGAACAACCCCTCCTGGACGACGGACACCAGCATCCGCCCCTCCAGGTCGTAGATCCGGCCCCGGGCCAGGCCCCGGCCACCCGTGGCGATCGGCGACTCCTGGTCGTACAGGAACCACTCGTCCGCCCGGAACGGGCGGTGGAACCACATGGCGTGGTCCAGCGACGCCATGTCGAAGCCGCGCGGACCCCACAGCGGTTCCACCGGGATCCGCACGGCGTCCAGGAGGGTCATGTCACTGGCGTAGGTCAGGGCGCAGGTGTGGACGAGCGGATCGTCACCGAGCGGGCCGACCGCGCGCATCCACACCGCGCTGCGCGGCTCGGCGCCCTCGACCTCCGCGGGATCCCAGCGCAGCCGGTCCACATAGCGGATGTCGAAGGGCTGGCGGCGCGCCATCCGCTCCAACTGCTCCGGCAGCGCGCCCAGGTGCTCACGGATCTCCTCCGTGACCGTCGGCAGCGACTCCGGGTCCGGGACCTCGCGGGCCGGCGGCAGCTGGTGTTCGAAACTCCCCTGTTCAGGCTGGTGGAAGGAGGCGGTGAGATTGAAGATCGTGCGGCCCTGCTGCACCGCGGTGACCCGCCGGGTCGTGAACGACCGGCCGTCCCGCACCCGTTCGACCTGGTACACGATCGGCACCCCGGGCCTGCCGGGGCGCAGGAAGTACGCGTGCAGCGAGTGCACGGGGCGGTCGCCCTCCGTGGTGCGGCCGGCGGCGACCAGGGCCTGGCCGGCGACCTGGCCGCCGAAGACCCGCTGGAGGGATTCCTGCGGGCTGCGGCCACGGAAGATGTTGACCTCGATCTGCTCCAGGTCGAGCAGGTCGACGAGGCTCTCGGCCGGGTTCGTCATGGGTGGCGTTCTCCTGTGCTCACAACTGGCCGACGTCGGTGACACGGACGACCGCGCGGCCCTCCGCGTCGGAGGCGGTGAGATCGACTTCGGCGCTGATGCCCCAGTCGTGGTCGCCGTTCGGGTCGTCGAAGATCTGCCGGACCCGCCACAGCCCGTTGTCCGGCTGCTCCTCGATCAGCAGCAGCTTCGGCCCGCGGGCGTCGGGGCCGGTACCGAGCTCCTCGTACTCGTCCCAGTACCTGTCCATTGCCTCGCCCCAGGCACCGGCGTCCCAGCCGGCCTCGGCGTCCAGTTCGCCCAGCTCCTCCACCTGGTCCAGGGCGGCGAGCTCGACCCGGCGGAACATGGCGTTGCGGACCAGCACCCGGAAGGCGCGCGCGTTGGCGGTGACCGGCTTGACCTGGTCGGCCTTCTCCTGCGCCTCCTCGGCGGTCATCTCCTCCGGATTGGCCAGCTGCTCCCACTCGTCGAGGAGGCTGGAGTCGACCTGGCGCACCATCTCGCCCAGCCAGGCGATCAGATCCTCCAGGTCCTCCGACTTCAGGTCGTCCGGGATGGTGTGTTCCAGCGCCTTGTAGGCGCTGGCGAGGTACCGCAGCACGATGCCCTCGGTGCGGGCCAGCTCGTAGTGGGACACCAGCTCCGTGAAGGACATCGCCCGCTCGTACATGTCCCGCACCACGGACTTCGGCGACAGCGGATGATCACCGACCCAGGGGTGGCTCTTGCGGTAGGTGTCGTACGCGTGGAAGAGCAGCTCCTCCAGCGGCTTGGGGTAGGTGACGTCCTGGAGGCGCTCCATGCGCTCCTCGTACTCCACGCCGTCGGCCTTCATCGCGGCGACGGCCTCACCACGCGCCTTGTTCTGCTGGGCGGCGAGGATCTGGCGCGGGTCGTCCAGCGTGGACTCCACGACGGACACCATGTCCAGCGCGTACGACGGCGACTCGGGCTCCAGCAGTTCGAACGCGGCGAGCGCGAACGTGGACAGCGGCTGGTTCAGCGCGAAGTCCTGCTGGAGGTCCACGGTGAGGCGGACGATGCGGCCCTCGGCGTCCGGCCGGTCGAGCTTCTCGACGATGCCGCCGTCCAGCAGCGAGCGGTAGATGGCGATCGCCCGCCGGATGTGCCGCAGCTGCTGCTTGCGCGGCTCGTGGTTGTCCTCCAGCAGCCGTCGCATCGCCTCGAAGGCGTTGCCGGGCCGGGCGATCACCGACAGCAGCATGGTGTGTGTGACCCGGAAACGGGAGGTCAGCGGCTCCGGCTCGGAGACGATGAGCTTCTCGAAGGTCTGCTCGGTCCAGCCGACGAAGCCCTCGGGCGCCTTCTTGCGCACGACCTTGCGGCGCTTCTTCGGGTCGTCGCCGGCCTTGGCGAGCGCCTTCTCGTTCTCGATGACGTGCTCGGGGGCCTGGGCCACCACGAAGCCCTCGGTGTCGAAGCCGGCGCGTCCGGCGCGGCCCGCGATCTGGTGGAACTCACGGGCCCGCAGGGTGCGCACGCGGTTGCCGTCGTACTTGGTCAGGGCCGTGAACAGCACCGTGCGGATGGGCACGTTGACGCCCACGCCGAGGGTGTCGGTGCCGCAGATGACCTTCAGCAGACCCGCCTGCGCGAGCTTCTCCACCAGCCGCCGGTACTTCGGCAGCATGCCGGCGTGGTGCACACCGATGCCGTGCCGGACGTAGCGGGACAGGTTGCGGCCGAACTTGGTGGTGAAGCGGAAGTTGCCGATGAGTTCGGCGATCCTGTCCTTCTCCTCGCGCGTGCACATGTTGATGCTCATCAGCGCCTGCGCCCGCTCCACCGCCTGCGCCTGCGTGAAGTGCACGATGTAGACGGGGGCCTGGCGGGCGCCCAGCAGTTCGGTGAGCGTCTCGGTGAGCGGTGTGTACCGGTACTCGTAGGACAGCGGAACGGGCCGGGTCGCCGAGCGGACCACGGCGGTGGGGCGGCCGGTGCGGCGGGCCAGGTCCTTCTCGAAGAACGAGACGTCGCCGAGCGTCGCCGACATCAGCACGAACTGCGCCTGCGGCAGCTCCAGCAGGGGGATCTGCCAGGCCCAGCCGCGGTCCCCTTCCGCGTAGAAGTGGAACTCGTCCATCACGACCTGGCCCACGTCGGCGTCCTTGCCGTCGCGCAGCGCGATCGACGCCAGCACCTCGGCGGTGCAGCAGATGACCGGGGCGTCGGCGTTGACGGACGCGTCGCCGGTGAGCATGCCGACGTTCTCGGTGCCGAAGATCTTGCACAGCTCGAAGAACTTCTCCGAGACCAGGGCCTTGATCGGTGCCGTGTAGAAGGTGACCTCGTCGCGCGCGAGGGCGGCGAAGTGGGCGCCCGCCGCGATCATGCTCTTGCCGGAGCCCGTGGGCGTCGACACGATCACGTTCGCCCCCGAGACCGCCTCGATCAGCGCCTCCTCCTGGTGGGGATAGAGCGTGAGACCGCGTTCCCGGGCCCACGACTCGAAGGCTTCGTACAGGGCGTCGGGGTCGGCGGTCGGCGGCAGCTGATCGATGAGGGTCACGCCCCCATCTTGCCTGTCCGCCCGCCCGATGCGGGAATCGGCTGCGGGCACGAAGATCGTGAACGCTACGCTGTGTCGCCGGCGGAGCGCCAACGCGCCCGGTCAACTGGACAGCGGCGAACGAGGAATGGGGCGGGCAACGGCCATGATGGGACCAGCACACTCACTGTCGGGCGCCGCGGCCTGGCTCGGGGTCGGTGCGGCGACGGCCGCGGCCGGGCACCCGATGCCCTGGCCGGTCCTCGTGGCCGGCGCCCTGATCTGCGCGGGCGCAGCCCTCGCCCCGGACCTGGACCACAAGGCGGCCACGATCTCGCGGGCCTTCGGGCCGTTGTCCCGCTGGCTGTGCGAGATCGTCGACAAGCTGTCCTACGCCGTCTACAAGGCCACCAGGAAGCAGGGCGACCCGCGCCGCTCCGGCGGGCACCGCACGCTCACCCACACCTGGCTGTGGGCCGTCCTGATCGGCGCCGGCACCGCGGCCCTGGCGATCTCCGGCGGCCGCTGGGCGGTGCTGGCCATCCTCTTCGTACACATGGTGCTGGCCATCGAGGGCTTGCTGTGGCGTGCCACCCGCGGCTCCAGCAGCGACGTCCTGGTGTGGCTGCTGGCGGCGGCCAGCGCCTGGATCCTCGCGGGGGTGCTGGACAAGCCGGGCAACGGCTCGGACTGGCTGTTCACGGCGCCGGGCCAGGAGTACCTGTGGCTGGGGCTGCCGGTCGTGCTGGGCGCGCTGGTCCACGACATCGGGGACGCGCTGACCGTCTCGGGCTGCCCGATCCTGTGGCCGATACCGGTGGGCCGCAAGCGCTGGTACCCGATCGGCCCGCCGAAGGGGATGCGGTTCCGGGCGGGCAGCTGGGTGGAGCTGAAGGTGCTGATGCCCGCGTTCATGCTGCTGGGCGGGGTGGGCTGCGCGGCGGCGCTCAACGTGATCTGAGGGACGCGCGCGCCGGGGACTCAGCCGGAGCCCTCGCCGCCGTACCGGCGCTCGAAGCGGGCCACGCGGCCTTCCGTGTCCACGGTCCGGGCCTTGCCCGTGTAGAAGGGGTGGCTCTCCGAGGAGATCTCCACGTCCACCACCGGGTAGGTCTCGCCGTCGTCCCACTCGATGGTCCGGTCACTGCTCGCGGTGGACCGGGTGAGGAAGGCGTAACCGGCGGCGCGGTCGCGGAAGACGACCGGGTGGTACTCGGGGTGCTTGTCCTGCTGCATGGGTGCTCCTCGGGCGGCTCGGTCCGGCGCTCAGCGGGGGAAGCGGCGGGGTCAGCCGGGCAGGGTGTCCTCGTCGACGACGTGCATCGCGGCCTCCTCGGCGGAGGCGGCCCCGCCGTCGATGCCGACGTCCGTGGCGACCAGGGCCTCCTCCTCGTCCTCGTGCGCCCCCTCGTCGGGTGCGACCAGCCGTCCGGAGCGTGCGGCGCCGACCTCGTTGTCCAGGAGTTCCCCGTCGGTGCCGGAGGAATCGCCGAGACCGTCACCGTCGGAGGCGGCGGCGTCCGGAAGCTCCTCGGCGAGCCGCTGGTCCAGCGTTTCGCCCTCGTGACGCTCCGCCGCCGTCACGCCGTAGTGCTCCACGGCCCAGGGCCGCTCGGGAGGGGACCAGCCCCGGTCCAGGGGGTCGGCGACGCCGTCGTTCTCGAGGGTGTCCTCGGCGTCGAGCAGTCCGGCGTCGTCCTGGATCTCGGACGCGTCGGGCTGGTAGACGTCGTCTCCCCAACCGTCGGCGCTGTTCACGGGTACCTCCAGAGGGTGGGGCCGGGCCCGTTCCCGGCGCGGCCCGTGCCGGGCCGTCCGCACGGGGCACTGGCGCCGCCCGTACCCGATACGGCGGGATCCCGGGCGTTCCCCGAGCCGGTGCCTGACTCCAGCCTTCCACCCGATCTCCCCACCGCGCAACGGCACGACTCGGCGGGTGCTCCCACGCCCCACCGCACCCCGGTCGGCGCCCCGCACCCCGATCGGGCGGCAGCCGGCGGGGCCGCGCAGGGGCGGCGCGGGGGCCGCGCGGGGGCGACGTGCCCGACGGGGGAGCGGCCGACCGCCCCCGCCTCCCGAACGGCGGCGGGAACGGCCGGACCCACCCCGGGCTCACCCGTGCCAGGACCGCCACAGTGCCGCGTACGCCCCGCCCGCCGCGACCAGCTCGTCATGGCTGCCGAGTTCGCTGATGCGGCCGTTCTCCACGACGGCGATGACGTCCGCGTCGTGGGCGGTGTGCAGACGGTGGGCGATGGCGACGACGGTCCGGCCGTCCAGGACACGCGCCAGGGAGCGTTCCAGGTGACGGGCCGCACGCGGGTCGAGCAGCGAGGTCGCTTCGTCCAGGACCAGCGTGTGCGGGTCGGCCAGCACCAGCCGGGCCAGCGCGATCTGCTGCGCCTGGGCCGGGGTGAGGGCGAACCCGCCGGACCCGACCTCGGTGTCGAGGCCGTCGTCGAGTGCGCGGGCCCAGCCGTCCGCGTCGACCGCCCCGAGCGCCGCCCACAGCTCCGCGTCCTCGGCGTTCGTCCGGGCGAGCCGCAGATTGTCGCGCAGGGAGCCCACGAAGACGTGGTGCTCCTGGTTGACCAGGGCCACGTGCGACCGGACCCGTTCCGCCGTCATCCGCGACAGCTCGGCGTCGCCGAGGGTGACGCGGCCGTCCCGGGGCGCGTAGATCCCGGCGAGCAGCCGGCCCAGGGTGGACTTGCCCGCGCCCGAGGGGCCGACCAGCGCCAGCCGGGTCCCGGGGGCGACCTCGAGGGACACCTTGCGCAGGACGTCGACGCCCTCCTGGTAGCCGAAGTGCACCTGGTCCGCGTGCACCCGACGCCCGTCGGGGGTCAGACCGGCGTCTCCGGCGTCGGGCTCGATGTCCCGGACCCCGACCAGCCGGGCCAGCGACACCTGCGCCACCTGCAACTCGTCGTACCAGCGCAGGATCAGTCCCACCGGGTCGACGAGCATCTGGGCGATCAGCGCACCCGTCGTCAGCTGGCCGACTCCGATCCAGCCCTCCAGGACGAACACACCGCCGATCATCAGCACCGAGCCGAGCACGGTGACGTGGGTGATGTCCACGACGGGGATGAGGACCGACCGCAGCCAGAGCGTGTAGCGCTCCCAGGCCGTCCACTCCCTGACCCGCTGGTCCGACAGGGCCACGCGACGCGCGCCGAGGCGGTGTGCCTCCACGGTCCGCCCCGCGTCCACCGTCTCGGCGAGCGCGGCGGCCACGGCGGCGTACCCGGCGGCCTCCGAGCGGTAGGCGGAGGGCGCCCGCCGGAAGTACCAGCGGCAGCCGACGACCAGCAGCGGCACCGCTACCAGCACGGCCGCCGCCAGCTCCGGCGCCGTGACGACCAGCCCGCCCATCAGCAGCACCACCCACACCATGCCGATGGCCAGCTGCGGCACGGCCTCGCGCATCGCGTTGCCGAGCCGGTCGATGTCGGTGGTGATCCGCGACAGCAGGTCGCCCGTGCCCGCCCGCTCCAGGACGCCCGGCGGCAGCCCGACCGACCGCACCAGGAAGTCCTCGCGCAGATCGGCCAGCATCCGCTCGCCGAGCATCGCCCCGCGCAGCCGCACCTGCCGGACGAACGCCGCCTGGACGCCCAGCGCGAGCAGGAACAGTACGGCGGTGAGCCCCAGGTGCAGCTCACGCTCCTTCTCCGAGACCCGTTCCACCAGCCCGCCCAGCAGGTGCGGGCCCACCATCGAGGCGACCACGGCGATGGTGTTCACCGTGATCAGCAGCAGGAAGGCCCGGCGGTGCCGCCGCAGCAGCTCCCCCACGTAGGCACGCACGGTCGCGGGCGCGCCCACGGGCAGGGTGCTGGCCGCGGTCGGGGCCGCCGGGTCGTACGCCGGTGGCGCCACGCCGATCATGCTGTCTCCTCGATCTCTTCCAGCTCTTCCAGGTCTTCCAACTCGTCCAGGCGGTGCAGGACCTCGTCGTCGCGCAGTGCGCCGTCGTCCAGGGCCTTGCTCGCGCGCAGTGCGCCGTCGTCGTTCAGGGTCTTGCTTCCGCGCAGTGCGCCGTCCGCGTCCGGTACCTCGGTCGGCGACGCCGCCTCGTCCTCGGTCTCGCGTGTCACCACGGCCCGGTACCGGGGCTCGGTGCGCACCAGTTCGCGATGGCCGCCGACCGCCGCGACGGTGTCGCCGTCCAGGAACACCACCCGGTCGGCGCGGTCCAGCAGCAGGGGCGAGGAGGTGAACACCACCGTGGTGCGCCGTGCCCGCAACGCGCGCACGCCCCCGGCGACACGGGCCTCGGTGTGCGAGTCGACGGCGGAGGTCGGCTCGTCCAGGACGAGCACCTCGGGATCGGTGACCAGCGACCGGGCCAGCGCGAGCCGCTGGCGCTGGCCGCCGGACAGGGACCGCCCGCGTTCGGTGATCCGGGCGTCCATCGGGTCGTCGGTGTCCAGTGCGACCTGTACCAGTGCCGCCAGTACGTCCCCGCACTGTGCCGCGTCCAGCGCGTCGCGCGGGTCGACCGCTCCGGAGGCGGGCACGTCGAGCAGTTCGCGCAGGGTGCCCGAGAGCAACACCGGATCCTTGTCCTGCACGAGGACGGCGCCGCGGGCGGAGTCCAGGGGCAGTTCGTCCAGGGGCACCCCGCCGAGCAGCACCGAGGGGCCCTCGTGCGCGGCGTGCCCGCCGAGCCGTTCGGCCAGCCGCCCCGCCGCGTCCGGATCACCGCAGACCACGGCGGTGAGCAGGCCCGCGGGGGCGAGCAGACCCGTCGCCGGGTCGTACAGGTCACCGGTCGGGGCCTCGGCGTCACGTGCGCCAGCGGCGTCGGTGTTCCGGTCCAGCGACAGCACGCGCGCGGCCCGTTTGGCGGACGGGCGCGAGAAGGAGTACGCCATGGCGATCTCCTCGAAGTGACGCAGGGGGTACCCCAGCACCATCACCGAGCTGTAGACGGTGACCAGTTCACCGACGGTGATCCGGCCCTCGCGGGCGAGGTGGACGCCGTACCAGACCACCGTGATCAGCAGGAGGCCCGGCAGCAGCACCTGGATGGCGGCGATCAGGGCCCACATCCGCGCGCTGCGCACGGCGGCGTGGCGGACCTCCTGGGAGGCGCGGCGGTAGCGGTCGAGGAACAGCTCCTCGCCACCGATGCCGCGCAGCACGCGCAGTCCGGCGACGGTGTCCGAGGCGAGTTCGGTGGCCCGTCCGGCCTTCTCGCGCTGCGTGTCGGCCCGCCGGGTGGCCCGGGGCAGCAGGGGCAGCACCGCGATGGCGAGCACGGGCAGGCCCGTGGCGACGACGACCCCGAGCGCGGGCTGGTAGACGACCAGGCCGACGCAGACCAGCACGATGGTGATCGCGGCGGCGGTGAACCGCGACAGGGCCTCGACGAACCAGCCGATCTTCTCGACGTCTCCGGTGGAGACGGCCACGACCTCGCCGGCGGCCACCCGCCGGGTCAGCGCGGAGCCCAGCGTCGCGGCCTTGCGGGCCAGCAGTTGCTGGACGCGGGCGGCGGCGGTGATCCAGTTGGTGACGGCGGCGCGGTGCAGGAAGCCGTCGCCGACCGCGTTGCCGACGCAGGCCAGCGCCAGCAGGCCGCCGGCCAGTGCGAGCCGGCCGCCGGAGCGGTCGACGGCGGCCTGGACGGCGACACCGACGCAGAACGGCAGTGAGGCGACGGAGGCGAAGTGCAGCAGGCCCCACGCCAACGACTTGAGCTGTCCGGACAGTTGGTTGCGGAAGAGCCACCACAGGAAGCGGGGACCCGAGCGGGCGTCGGGCACGCCCGGGTCGGGGTACGGAAGGTCTTGAATCTGCATGGCGTCCCAGTGGCTCGGATCAGCGGATCAGCGGATCAGGGATGGCGGACGGGCGGACCAGGGAGGCTGCGGCGAGAGCGCGGGAGAAGGGGGGAGGAGGGGACTGAGGGCATGCCTGCGGGCCGTCCGCGGACGGAATCAGCAAACCGTGACAGGTTGACGCCGCCACGCAGAGGGAGGCAAACGGTTTTCCCCGGCACCGAACGAAACCGGCGGCACCGGCCACCGGTACGTCACCTCACACGAGTCACCCGGAACCCCGCACCGGTGACCGGAAGCCTCAGGCATGTCCCCCGGAGCCCCGGACCGGTTCCCGCAACCTCACTCCGGCCCCTCGTCACTCACACCGGCCCCTCGTCACCTCACACCGGTCACCCGGGATTCTCACCGCACGGTGTGGCGGCCGCCCCGTCGACCAGGCTGTTCAGCAAATCGCCCAGGACCGCGCGCTGTTCGTCCCCCAGCGGGGCCAGGATCTCCTCCGCGGCGGAGCGGCGCGCGGTGCGCAGTTCCCGCAGGGCCGCGCGTCCGTCGTCGGTGAGCTCGATCCGGATGACCCGCCGATTGGCGGGATCCGGCACCCGCCGCACCTTGCCGTTCGCCTCCAGCCCGTCGACCAGGGTGGTCACGGCCCGGGGGACCACCTCGAGCCGCTCCGCCAGATCGGCCATCCGGGGCGGCGAGCCGTAGTGCGTCAGCGTGCGCAGCAGCCGTGACTGAGCGGGCGTGATACCGAGCTCGCGCCGCTCCAGATGGCGCTTCTGGATGCGATGCACCCGGCGCGTGAGCCGAAGCAACTGCTCGGCCAGCAGGCCGTCGGGATCGGGGGCGGTCATACGGGAACAATATCAGGATGCCGTTCATTGTGAGTATAGGTAACAATGAGCTAGGCTCCGCTCGCCCTCGGGTCACCGCCCGGGGTATCCGTTCCGAAGGAGACCATGCACCCGTACCACCAACCCGACTGGATCCCGCCCACCCCCGCGAAGGAACAACCGCGGCAGGTGCGGCGCATCCTGAAGCTCTTCCGCCCCTACCGCGGCCGCCTCGCGATCGTCGGCCTGCTCGTCGGAGCCGCGTCGCTGGTCTCGGTCGCCACACCGTTCCTGCTGAAGGCGATCCTCGACGTCGCGATCCCCGAGGGCCGCACCGGGCTGCTCAGCCTGCTCGCGCTCGGCATGATCCTCAGCGCCGTCCTCACCAGTGTCTTCGGTGTGCTGCAGACCCTGATCTCGACGACCGTCGGCCAGCGCGTCATGCACGACCTGCGCACCGCCGTCTACGGTCGGCTCCAGCGCATGTCGCTCGCCTTCTTCACCCGCACCCGCACCGGCGAGGTCCAGTCCCGCATCGCCAACGACATCGGCGGCATGCAGGCCACCGTGACCTCGACGGCGACCTCCCTGGTCTCCAACCTCACGAGCGTGGTCGCCACTGTCGTGGCGATGCTCGCGCTCGACTGGCGGCTGACCGTCGTGTCGCTGGTCCTGCTGCCCGTGTTCGTCTGGGTCAGCCGCCGCGTGGGCAACGAGCGCAAGAAGATCACCACCCAGCGCCAGAAGCAGATGGCCGCCATGGCCGCCACCGTCACCGAGTCGCTCTCGGTCAGCGGCATCCTGCTCGGCCGCACCATGGGCCGCTCCGACTCCCTGACCGGCGCCTTCGCCGACGAGTCCGAGCGTCTGGTCGACCTGGAGGTGCGCTCGAACATGGCGGGCCGCTGGCGCATGGCGGTCATCACGATCGTCATGGCCGCCATGCCGGCCGTCATCTACTGGACGGCCGGCATGGCCCTGCAGACGGGCGGTCCCGAGGTCTCCATCGGCACCATCGTCGCCTTCGTCTCGCTCCAGCAGGGCCTGTTCCGCCCGGCCGTGAGCCTGCTGTCCACCGGCGTCCAGATCCAGACCTCGCTCGCGCTCTTCCAGCGCATCTTCGAGTACCTGGACCTGCCGATCGACATCACCGAACGCGCGGACCCGGTGCGCCTGGACCGGATCAAGGGCGAGGTCCGCTTCGAGAACGTGACCTTCGGCTACGACGCCAAGAGCGGCCCCGTCCTCGACGGCATCGACATCACCGTCCCGCCGGGCGGCAGCCTCGCCGTCGTCGGACCCACCGGAGCCGGGAAGTCCACCCTGGGCCACCTGGTTCCGCGCCTCTACGACGTCACCGGCGGCCGGGTCACCCTCGACGGGGTCGACGTCCGCGACCTCGACTTCGACACGCTGGCCCGTGCGATCGGCGTCGTCTCCCAGGAGACGTACCTCTTCCACGCCACGGTCGCCGACAACCTGCGCTTCGCCAAGCCCGACGCCACCGACGAGGAGCTGCACGCGGCGGCGCGGGCGGCGCAGATCCACGACCACATCGCCGCCCTGCCCGACGGGTACGACACGGTGGTCGGCGAGCGCGGCCACCGCTTCTCCGGCGGTGAGAAGCAGCGGCTGGCGATCGCCCGCACCATCCTGCGCGACCCGCCGGTCCTGGTGCTCGACGAGGCCACCAGTGCCCTGGACACCCGGACCGAGGCCGCCGTCCAGGAGGCCATCGACGCGCTCTCGGCCGACCGCACCACGGTCACCATCGCCCACCGGCTGTCCACCGTTCGGAGTGCCGACCAGATCGTGGTCCTCGACGCCGGCCGCGCGGTCGAACGGGGCACCCACGAGGAGCTGTTGGGGCGCGGCGGGCGCTACGCCTCCCTGGTGCGACGGGACGCCCGACTGGAGCCGACAAAATGAAGATATGCCGGGTTTGTGACGGTATGCGGGTTACCGTGCCCGCATGCAGACGAACATTCCGTCACGGAGCACGATCCGACTGACCCGCCGGGGCCGCTTCGCCCTCGCGGCGCTCGGGGCCGTCGTGGCCGGCACCGCCGTGGCGGTGCCGCTGCTGATCATGGGCGGCGACGGCGAGGACCGCCCCTCCACCCTGGTGGTACCGGAGGGGTGGCGGGCGAGCCAGGTGTACGCCGCCGTCGACAAGGTCCTCGCGCTGCCCGCCGGCACCGCGAAGAAGTCCCTGGGCAAGGCGAACCTGAAACTGCCGAACGAGGCCGGGGGCAACCCGGAGGGCTACCTCTTCCCGACGACGTATCCCCTGGACGAGAAGGCCACCCCCGAGCAACTGCTGTCCCGGATGGTCGACACCGCCAACCAGAAGTTCAACGGGGCCCCCATCGCCGCCGGCGCGCAGCGCAACGCGATGAACGTCTACCAGGCGGTCACCGTCGCGAGCATCGTCCAGGCGGAGGCGTCCACCAGGACCGACATGGGCAAGGTGGCCCGGGTGATCTTCAACCGGCTGGAGCGCGGCATGCCGCTCCAGATGGATTCCACCGTCCACTACGCCCTGGGCCGCACACCGCGCACGACCGAGGCCGGCACCGAGTCCGACAGCCCGTACAACTCCTACGCGCGCATGGGACTGCCGCCGACCCCGATCGACAATCCCGGCGAGGACGCGGTGCGCGCCGCGATCACCCCGACCCCGGGCGACTGGCTGTACTTCGTCACGGTGAAGCCGGGCGACACCCGCTTCACGGCCGACTACGCGGAACACCAGCGCAACGTCGCCGAGGCCGACACCCGGCGGAAGCAGACGGCCGGAGAGCCGAAGAAGTGAGCGAGCCGGCGGTTCCGGCCCCGGGTCAGGCCGCTACCGGCTCGCCCGCCAGCAGCCGCCTGATGTCCCGCACCGCCGCACGACCCGCCCGGTTGGCGCCGATGGTGCTGGCGGAGGGGCCGTAACCGACGAGGTGGACGCGGGGGTCGGCGACCGCCCGCGTGCCCTCGACCCGGATGCCGCCCCCCGGCTCCCGCAGCCGCAGCGGTGCGAGGTGCTCGACGGCGGGCCGGAAACCGGTGGCCCACAGGATGACGTCGGCCCGCACCCTCCGCCCGTCCGCCCACTCCACACCGTCGGGCGTGATCCGGTCGAACATGGGCTGCCGGTCGAGCACGCCGTCCGCCAGCCCCTGCCGGACCGCGTCGTTCAGCGGCAGCCCGGTCACCGAGACCACACTGCGCGGCGGCAGCCCCTGCCGCACCCGCTCCTCCACGAGCGCCACGGCCTCCCGCCCCGCCTCCTCGTCGAAGGGCCCCTCACGGAACACCGGGGGCCGCCGGGTCACCCAGGTCGTGGCCGCCGCGTACGGAGCGATCTCCAGCAGGTGCTGGGTGCCCGAGGCGCCGCCGCCCACCACGACCACCCGCTGCCCGGCGAACGCCTCGGGCCCCGGGTACCGCGCGGTGTGGATCTGCCGCCCCCGGAAGGTCTCCTGGCCCGGATAGCGCGGCCAGAACGGCCGGTCCCAGGTGCCGGTGGCGTTGATCAGCGCCCGGGTCGCCCAGGTGCCGTCCGAGGTCTCCACCAGGAGCCGCCCGTCGGTCCCCTCCCGCACGGCCCGCACGTCCACCGGACGCCGTACCCGCAGGTCGAAGGTCCGCTCGTAGCGGTCGAAGTACTCGCTGATCACCTCGGAGGAGGCCCGCGCCGGATCGGCGCCGGTGAGTTCCATGCCGGGCAGCGCGTGCATCCCGTGCACCTTGCCGTACGTCAGCGAGGGCCACCGGAACTGCCAGGCGCCGCCGGGGCCGGGGGAGTGGTCCAGCACCACGAAGTCGCTCTCCGGCTCGAACCCGGTCCGCCGCAGGTGATGGGCGGCGGACAGTCCGGCCTGCCCGGCGCCTATGACGACCACCTCGACCTCGCGCATGTTGTTCACGCTTCTACCAACAGGGCGGGAGTGAGGGATCTTCCCGGCCGTGGATCTCCCCCCGTTGCGGCCATTCCCGCCCGTGCTCCCGTACGAAGCACGGCCGATGGGCCAGGATGGAACCCATGTCCGATGCCTTCACCACCCGAGTCCTCACCGTCACCACCGGCTCCGACGAGAGGGTCGTCGACATCACCGGCGACTGCGAGTCCTTCCTCCGTCAGGCCGCGGGCGGCCGCGACGGCCTGCTGAACGTCTTCGTGCCGCACGCCACGGCCGGAATCGCCGTCATCGAGACCGGCGCGGGCAGCGACGACGACCTGCTGTCCGCCCTGCACACGATGCTGCCCGCCGACGACCGCTGGCAGCACCGGCACGGCAGCCCGGGCCACGGCCGCGACCACGTCCTGCCCGCCTTCGTCCCGCCCCACGCGACCCTCCCGGTCGTGGCCGGA
Source organism: Streptomyces capillispiralis (assembly GCF_007829875.1). Lineage (NCBI taxonomy): Bacteria > Bacillati > Actinomycetota > Actinomycetes > Kitasatosporales > Streptomycetaceae > Streptomyces > Streptomyces capillispiralis. The sequence continues at coordinate 6,988,095 of NZ_VIWV01000001.1, forward strand.
CGGCTGGAACTGGGCACCTGGCAGTCGGTCTGCCTGGTCGACACGAACAAGGACAACCCCGACCGCCGGGTGCGGTTGTCGTTCCTCGGATAGTGCCGGGTCCGACGTCACTGTATGCGTCGGCGGTGGCGGCCAAGTGGATGGTCCGGGTGGTGTTCCGGCCGCTCGGGCAGCAGGACTGCGCATCGGTCCCGTAGCGGCTCGGTCAGCCATGATGGAAGCGCAGGCACAGGTCTGTTCGGTGATCACAGAGCGTTGGCAACTCCATGATCAACGGGACCTGTGCCCGCTCGGCCGCCTACCTTCCCCACCGCGCCTGTCCACGCGGCCAAACAGCGTTGTCGAGCTCACGGCTCCTTGCGCCGTCCACTCCCCTGCCCGCCGTTTCCGGCGCTTCAGCCGGTCGTGTTCCCGACAGGCCCGGCGAACCAGGGTGGTCGAACTGACCACTCGACAACACGCGTGCCGGCAATGGCTGAGGAACTCTTCCCACGGAGTCTCTGCGCACGGATGGCGAGAGCTTGGGCACTCAGATGCTGTTGGCGATGCGCTCGTGGTCCCGTTCGCCCTCGCGGGTCTGGATACCAGCGGCGAGCAGCCTTTGGGCGAGCTCGGTGACCTCATCGCCGAACGCCGCGAACAGGCCCTCGTTCTCAACGGCGTACGCCGCACGCGGAATCGGCTGCGCGACCGCGTCGACCGCAGCCTTCGTAATGGGGATCACCTCCGGCCGGAGGCCGGCGATCCGTCGGGCGAGGGTGTCGACGAAGGAATCGAGTTCTGCGGCGGGCAGGGCACGGTTGATCAGGCCGTACCGTTCCGCGAGCTCCGCGCCCACGAGTTCGGCGCCGAGGATGAGCTCCAGTGTGCGGGCCCTGCCTGCCAGGCGCGTCATGTTCACCGTGCCGCCGCCTCCGGGCAGGATCCCCATCAAGGACTCCGGCTGCCCCTGTCCCGACTTGCCGATCGCCGCGAATCGCATGTCCAGGCACATGAAGAACTCGTTGCCCGCGCCGCGCGCGAAGCCCGCCAGCTTGCCGATGGTGACCTGCGGCAGCGAGCGGACCTCTTCGCTCATCGCCTGGAGGATGTTCAGGCCTTCCGGGACGGTCGAGCCCGGCACGGCCGCGATCGCAGCGCGAGTGGCCGCAGGCAGCGCGTCAGGGTCGGTGAGGTAGGCCATGTCACCGTGCGCAACGAAGAACTCCGGGTCAGCGCTCTCGAAGACAATGACGCGGACGTCGGCGTCGTCCCGCACACGCGCGACGAATGCCCGGAGTGACGGCAGGAGGACCGCGTCCATCAGATTGAGCGGCGGGTGATCGATTGTCACCGTCGCGACCCCGTCCGAGACGTCGATCGTCAGGGCGGGAAGGTCGTCGTAGCTCATGAGGTGGCTCATTTCGCGGTAAGGGACGGCCCACGACCGGGCCGCCGACTGGGGACAGCGTCGCGAATCTCGGCGTCGTGTCTGACACTGAGTATCAAGTTAGAATCTTGTATCCAAAGAAGCAAACGAGTGTGTCGGAGTACACTCGTCCCCATGAGCGCAGCGCCAGTCGGTACCCGTGAGATCAGCCGCCACGCGGTGCGAGCAGAACTGGCCCGCGTGGCGTTCAACCGGTTCTGCCTCACCGGCTTCGACCAGGTCACCTTCGCCGACCTCTCCGAAGCCGCCGGAGTGTCGCGGAGCACCTTCCTGCGCTACTTCGGCACCAAGGAAGACGTGGTCCTGTTCGTCTTCGACCCTGTCGGTGACGTCATCGCTGACGCGCTCGATGCCGACCGGGCCAACCAGGACGACTGGAGCAGGCTGCGCAACGCCCTGGAGTCAGCCGTGACGTTCCTCGTGCGCGACGTCCAGGAACTCGTGACGATCCTCGACCTCATCGAGCAGACCCCGGCCCTGTGTGCACGCCTCCGCGAGAAGCAGGCTGAATGGCGACCAGGGATCGTCGCCCGACTGCAGAAGACAACCTCTTCGACCGACGGGTCATCGCTCATCGCCAACGTTCGCGTAGCGGCGGCGCTCGAATGCCTGTGGATCGTCCTCGGGCAATGGAGTGCGAGCGGCGGCGTAGAGGACCTCGGCGAACTGCTCGACGCTGCGTTCGCCGCCTTCTCGGCCCCGGCACGCCGGCAGACGGACGCTCCGTCGTAAAGGGCCGAGGCAGCCGAAAGGAGTGGTGCGCGGCCGACGAGGCCCCCACAGCGCCTATCTGCGCGACCTCTTGACGGAGTTCGGCGGACACGGACAAGGACAACCCCGACCGCCGGGTGCGGTTGAGCTTCCTGGACTGACCGGGACCGCCGAGGCACGCCCCGGCCCCGGGCGTCGGCGGACGGCGTCGGGATAACTCGATCGGGTGAATCGGGTCGTTTCCTACAACCACACTCACCGCGCGGAAGTCGTACCCCCGACACACAGCTCTGGCCCCGGGAGGCCCGCCGCGACAGGCGGCTCTCCCGGGTGCCGCGGCACTCGGGGAGCAGATCCGCATGACGTACCGCCTCAATCCACCGCCCGCCCGGCCGACGCCCACCCCGGGACGGGTCCCTGTGGAGCACTCGGCCGAGCGGGCCGCGCAGTCGCCGGTCGACGTGCGCGGCCCGGCACGGTGTCGGACCGACCGGCGGAGCAGGCCCGTTGGCAGGACTCCCATGGCGCGGTGACGCGCGCCGCGCTGCTCGTGACGGTTTCGCACTCCTGACGTGGGTCGGCTGTGGCGAGAACTGCCGCGCGGTGCGGCGAAGGGACTTCGGGACACCACCGCCAGGAATATGTGGGGGAATGCATGTACGAGATGGTCAAAGGCGCCAACGTCGCGTTGGCGGCCCTGAGCGAGAACACCGGCTCCGTGATCGTGAGCCTCCAGTGGGCGAGCCAGTCCGGTGAGGGCGATGCGGACGTGTCCGTGCTGTTGCTGGGCGAGAACGGACGTGTCCGCTCGGACGGCGACTTCTACTTCTACAACAACCCGGTGGCCGCCGACGGAAGCGTCGAACTGCTCGGGAAGAAGCCGACGGGCGAGGGCAGCGAGGACCGCATCGTCTTCGACCTGACCGCCGTACCGCCCGGCGTCGAACGCATCGTGGTGGCCGCCAGCCGGTACGGGGACGCCCGCTTCGACGAACTGGACGGACTACGGGTCGAACTGGCCGATGCCGGGGGAGACGACCTGCTGCGCTTCACCATCGACGACGCCGGTTCGGTGAGCGCCTTCATCTTCGGCGAGCTCTACCGGCGCCAGGAGGACTGGAAGTTCCGGGCGGTCGGCCAGGGCTACGCCACGGGACTGGCCGGTCTGGCCACGGACTTCGGCGTGGACATCGACGACGACGCCCCCGTCCCCGAGGGCGGCGAGGACCTCGGTGACGGCGACGACGCCAGGCCCGCGGGCACCGGCGAAGCACCGGCCGCCCCCGACGCGTCCGCACCGCGCGGAGCCGGCGGGCCGGCCGAGGCGTCGGCCCCCGCGCCGGCCGGCACGGCGCCCGGGCAGGCCGTGCCGCCAGCGGTACCCGCGCCGCGGGAACCCAGCGGCCCGCCGGCACCGGCGACCCGGGCACCGCGCCCCCGTACCGCCAAGAAGAAGATCACGCTTCCCCGGACGGTCAGGAAGACTTTGGCGGAGAACGACTCCTGGAACGAGGCGCGGCTCTTCCCCGTCTCGGCGGTCAAGAGCGACCGTGACCGCGAGATGCGCGCCACCTCCGTGCTGCTGTCGGTGATGGCCCAGGTTCCCGAGCTGGGCCGCCGGCTCACCGCCGCCTTCGGCGCGCCGGCCGGCCGCATGGAGACCTTCACCGAGGTCGCGCTCCCGCACGGCGACTCCCCCCGACGGCCCGACGGCGTCATCCGGGTCGAGCGGGCCGGCAAGCTGTGGACGGCCCTGGTCGAGACGAAGACCAACGGCAACGCGCTGAAGTCCGAGCAGGTCCAGGCGTACATGGACATCGCGGCCCGGCGCGGCTACGAGGCCGTCATCACCCTGTCCAACGACGTGGCCCTCGAAGGCAGCCCCCTCGTCGACGTCAAGATCGACAAGCGGCGCAAGCACAAGGTCGCCCTGTGGCACCTGTCCTGGGCCGAGGTCGCCCACCAGGCCCAGATGCTCATCCGCCACGAAGGTGTCGGCAACAGCGCCCACGCATGGCTGCTGCAGGAGCTGCTGCACTACATCCAGCACGACAACTCCGGCTGCCACGGCTTCCAGAACATGGGAGCGGCCTGGGTCCCCGTCCGCAAGGGCATCGACGACGAAACCCTGTGCCAGGGCGACGGCCGCGCCCTGGAGGTGGTCGAGAGCTGGGAACGCCTCATCCGTCAGGTCTGCCTCGGTCTCGGCGGCGAACTCGGCCAGAAGGTCCTCCCCGTGCGGCGGGCCGCACGGGGATCCGATCCCGGCCTGCGCCGCGCACTCATGGCCGACCAGCTCTGCCTGGAGGGCCGCCTCCAGGCGGACCTGCGCATCGACGGCACCCCGGGCGTCCTGACCCTCGGCGCCGACCTGCGGACCGGCAAGCTGCGCACGTCCGTCGAGATCGCCGCACCGGACCAGGGCTACCCCCTGACCTGGGCCAAACGACTCATCCGGAAGCTGGCCGACGCCCCGGCCGACCTGCACATCGAGACGCTGACCGACGCGGAGACCGGGGGCCCGCGCGGGACGCTGGAGCGCCTGCGCCCCGAGCCCGGCGACCTGATCCCCAAGGGCGGCGCGCAGATCACCGGCTTCCGCCTCTCCCTGCTCAAGAGCATGGGCAGCAGCCGTGGGAACGCCGAGTCCGGCTTCATCCGCAGCGTCGACGACGCCGTCCACCGCTTCTACGCGACCGTGGTCGTCCACCTGGACCACCCGGTGTCCCGCAAGGGCGAGCCGGTGGCCGCCTGAAGGAGCCCGCCGGACACGGAGCGCCCCGCCCGCCTCCGTACCACCGTCGGGCGCGGGCGGCGCGGACGCGCGGTCAGCCCGGAGCCGCCCCCAGGGCCCGGCCGAGTTGCTGGCGGGAGTGGACCCCGGTCTTCTGCAGTGCCCTAGCGACGTGCTGTTCCACCGTGCGCGGTGACAGGTGCAGGGTCGCGGCGATCTCGCGGTTGGACATGCCCGCCGCGGCGAGTTCCGCCACCTCCTCCTCGCGCGGGGAGAGCACGTCGCCGTACCGGGGGCGGCCCGGTGGCCGGCGTTCGCCCGAGGGCCGGTGGTCGCGCAGGTCGGCGCGGGTGCGCGCGGCGTCCCAGGTCGCGCCGAGGGCGTCGAAGGCCGTGGCGCAGTCGGCGAGGGCGGCGAGCGCGGGCCCGCTGTCCGCGCCGAGGGCGAGGGTGCGGCGGGCGGCGGCCGCCGTGGTGAGGGCCGCGTGGTAGGGCCGGGGGAGCGCCCGGTAGGCGGCGGCGCTGCGCTCGTAGTGCGCGGCGGCCCGGTCCGCCCCGCCGGTGTGCTCGGCGAGGACACCCCGGGTCCATTCGAGGGCGGCCTCGGCCGACGGCGCGTCACGGCTGTCCAGCCCGGCGGCGAACTCATCCGTCATCGCGGCCGCGGTGGGCGCGTCCCCGGCCCGCAGGGTCGCCTCCACCGCCCAGGGGGCGAGTTCGGCGCCCCAGGCCCAGATGCCCTTGGCGCGCAGCCGCTTCCAGGCGGTGGCGGCCTCGGCCGCCGCACCGGCGATGTCGTCGTGGGCGAGGGCGAGCCTGACCAGGGCTCCGGACGCGGTCGCCGAGATCGGCACCGGCCCGGTGTCGAGGTCGGCCGCGTCGGGCCCGGTCAGATGGTCGAGGGTGTCGGCCCATTCGCCGCGGGCCAGGGCCAGCAGACCGAGCACCATCCGGGCGTCGGAGGCGAGGTAGGGCATGTCGCCGGACTCGTCGACGAAGGCCCGGCACCGCTCGGCGAGGCCGGTCCAGCGGCCGGTCGCCCAGTCGACGACGAGCGCGCAGCCCCGGCCGGTCTGCTCGGCGTACGCGGCACCGCTGCGCGCGGCCAGTTCCACCCCCTCGGCCAGCAGGGCGCGGGAGGTGTCGTAGTGGCCGAGCCACACCGCCGCGTCCGCCGCGTTGCACAGGCCCCGGGAGGTCTGCTGCCGGCAGCCGACGAGGTCGCTGTCGCGGGGCAGGCGCTCGATCAGCGGCCAGGCCGCCGGGTCACCGCCGTTGAGCAGGACACTCACCCGGTTCGCCGCCACGGCCGCCTGGACCACGGGGTCGCCCGACTCCTCGGCCACCGTCACCGCCCGCTCGATCCAGGCGACGTTCTCCGCGAACGACGCGTCCGGCCCGTACGGCATCGCCAGCGCCGACATCGCGCGGGCCAGCGGAACCGGCCGCCCGGCCAGGTCGTCCACCGCGCGGGCGAGCTCGTCCCGCCCCTCCATCACGTCGCCCATCTGGTTGCACAGCAGCAGCCCGAGGTCGAGGCGGATCTCGCCGCGCACGTCCGGGGGCAGACCGGGGTCGGCCACGATGTGCCGGAGGACCTTCAGCGTCTCGTCGGAGCGCAGGCCCACCACGGCACAGCGGGCCAGCCGCCGGGCGAGCCGGGAGCGGGCCTGCTCGGGCACCGGTCCGGTGGCGAGCGCCGACTCCAGCAGGCCCGCGGCGCGCTGCTGTTCACCGGCGTCCTCGAGCTGCTGGGCCGCCCGCTCCACGGCGTGCAGCCACCCCCGCTCGTCGCCGCAGGCGCGGCGGTGCACCGCCACCCGTTCCCACGGCACGGGCTGGCGCCTGGCGAGCAGCCGCCCGGCCCGCCGGTGCAGCACCTCGCGGGCGGGTCCGGTCGCCGCGCGCCGGACGGCGGCCGCGGCGAGCGGTGAACGGAAGCCGTAGCGGCCGTCGCCGTGTTCCTCCAGCACGGCGGCCCGCAGGGCGGCGGACAGGGCGTCGGCGCCGCTCGGGCCGGGAAGGCCGGCCACGGCGGCGAGGTCGCGGGACGTGGCGGGCTCGTCGAGCACGGCGGCGGCGAGGACGACGGACCGGTGCTCCTCCGGCACCGCGGCCGTGCGCCGCAGCGTCAGGACGTCGAGGCGGGGCGGCGTCCCGAGCCGGCCGAGGTCCGCAGGGAGTGGCTGACCCGCGGCGACGGGGCCCGCGAGCAGCAGGTCGAGCAGGTCGGCGACGGTCTGGGCGACACCGCCGGAGAGGCGGTGCAGGGCGGCGGCCAGGCCCGGCGTGCAGCGGTCCGCCCCCAGGGCCGCGACGGCCATCCGGTGCACCTCGGCGGGGCCGAGCGGCCGCAGCACGTGCCGTACGACCGTCAGGGCGGCCGGGAAGTCGGTGTCGGGTCCGAGGACCAGTCCGGGGGCGGTGAGTTCCTCGGGGCGGTAGCTCAGTACGCAGGCGAAGTGGGCCGGCGGGTCGGCGAGCAGGGCGCGCAGCCGGGCGAGGTCGTCGGCCGGTGCCCGGTGCACGTCCTCGACGACGAGGAGTTCCGGCCCGTCGGCGGCCGGAGGGCCGTCCGGTGCCGTGCGGCGGGCGGAGCCGGCCGCCGCCGCGAGCCGGCCCACCAGCCGGCTCTTGCCGGTGCCCGCCGCGCCCTCGACCAGCAGCAGCACCGGCCGCCCCGCACCCGTCGGACCGAGTGCGGAAGCAAGCCGTCCGCGCAGCGCCGCCTCGGCTTCGTCCGCAGTCCCTGCGCCGTCCGGCACGGTTCGTCACCCCGTTCCACGCGAGTTCCCGGTTGTTTGCGTATCCGTACTCAGTCTGCCCTGATTGCCGGGCACCGCGGACAGCGGGCAGCGTAGAGCCCGTAAGGCCTCCTGGTCCCGGCGGATCGGTGGGCCCCGCTGCCGACGGACGTCGGCCGCGCAGCTAGGAGTCCGGCGTGAGCAACGTGACTGATCCGAGCCCGGTCGGGGCGTTCCCCGGGACGGCCCGGCCGGCGTGGCACGAGCGGCCCCACGAGCAGGTGGCACCGCGGACCAGGGGTTTCCTGGTCGTGGTGGCCCTGCCCGCCACCCCGCGGGCGGTGCCGCGGCTGCGGCGGCTGGCGCGCGCGGTGGCCCGCGGCCACCGGCTGTCGGAGGCGGCGGAGGAAGCGCTCACCGTGATCGTGAGCGAACTGGGCACCAACGTCGTCCTGCACAGCGGCAGTCCCGAACTCCAGGTGACGTTCGAGATCGGCGCCGGCTCCCTGACCGTAGGTGTGCGCGACTGCGGCCACTGGCGGCAGCGCCCCGCGCCGCGCTGCGAGTCGGCCGACATGGACGCCGCGTTCGGCCGCGGCCTCGCCCTGGTCGACGCCTACTCGGTGGAGACATCCGTGCTGCGCTCCGCCGAGGGCACACTGGTGCGGTCCGTCATCGCCCTTTGATCAGGCGCCGGGGCCGCCCCGCTGCTCACCCGCCTCCACGTAACGGGCCAGCTGCGCCAGCGCCGCCCGCATGCCCGCCTCGTTGTCGGCGGCGGGCACCGCGTCGGGGACGCCCTCGTGGACGATCAGCACGTCCGTGCCGCCACCGGCGTCGCCGAGCGTGGTGGTCAGGGTCATCGTGCCGCGCAGCGCCGGGTCGAGGGCCTCGAACTCCAGGACCTCCACCACCAGCCGGTCCGGCACCAGCCGCGCGAAGTGCCCGTGGTAGGTGTCGGTCTGCTCGGCGGACTTCCCGGCCGCGTCCGGCGCGTCGTACGTCAGCGAGATCCGGAACGCGCCGCCCTCGCGCGCCTCGAACGCGTGCACCCGGCTCCGCATGCCCGGCGGCACCCGCCACCGCGCGATCGCGTCCGCGCTGACCAGCGCCCGGTAGACGGCCGGGCGGGGCGCGTTCACATGACCGGAGGCCCGTGTCGAGTACATGCTCCCACCCTGCCCGGGACGTCCCCGGTGGCGCCAGTGGACATCCGCCGGCGGCACCGGTCACTCCCCGGCGCGCACCACGGTGACCGGGCAGTCCGCGTGGTACAGCAGCGCCTGGCTCACGGATCCGAGCAGCATCCCCGTGAAGCCGCCGTGACCGCGCGCCCCGGCCACCACCAGCTGGGCCTCCCGGCTCGCGTCGAGCAGCGCGTGCCGCACCCGGGCCCGCTCCAGGCGCGACTCCACGGCGACCCGCGGATACGCGGCCCGCCACGGCGCCACCGCCTCCTCCAGCAGCCGTCGGTGCCGTTCCCGGAGCCGGTCGAGATCCACCACCACGTTCAGCGGATCGGCCGGCCCCTCGTAAGGGGTGGGCTCGCTCCAGGTGTTCCACACGTGCATCGCGGTCAGCGGGGCGCCGCGCAGCGCGGCCTCGGCGAAGGCGAAGGCGGCCGCCGCGTTCCCGGCGGGCGAGCCGTCCACGGCGAGGAGCACGGGCCCCCGCGGATCGGCGCGGCCGCGGACCACCATCAGCGGACCGTGCCCGTGCGCCGCGAGCTGCACGACCGTCGAGCCCAGCAGCAGATCCCCGAACCCGCCGCGGCCCCGCCCGCCGACCACCGTCAGCACCGCGTGCCGTGACTCGCTCCGCAGCACCGTCAGCGTCTCGCCGGACGCGACGGTCCGGGTGATCTCCAGCCCCGGTGTCAGCTCGTGGGCGCGCTGCTCGGCCCGGGCCAGCACGCCGTGGATCATCGGGTCCAGGTCGGCGGGCCGGCTGAAGGCGTGCACGATCCGCAGCCGTCCACCGCGCAGCCGCGCCTCCCGGGCCGCTACGTCGACCGCGGCGAGGCTGGACGGAGAGCCGTCCACTCCGACGATCACCGTGTCGTCCACTGCACCCTCCCGTCCCCGGCGGCGCATCCGAGTACCCGGGGCGGGCGGTACGTACCCGTCACCGCCGGCCCGGCCTCGAAAAGGGGCGTCGAGCTGCGGCGACACCGCCTCCCCGGACATCCTCCGCGTCCGCCGCGCCCGCTGTCCATCCGTGACGGCACCCATGTTCCGGCCACATGGCGGGATGGCACCATTGCCTCTGTGGGGGTGGATCATCCGTGCGACACGACGGCCCCGTCCAGCACCACGTATCAGACGACAGTCGGAAGAAGATCGGGAAGGGGACGGGCTGTGCCTGCTCCACGGATGAGCGCGACGCCGCTGCCGGGCATCGGCGTGAAATACGACCTCACCACGCGTGAGCACGAGCACATGTCCGTGATCGCACACCGGGACGGGACCCGCACGGTCAACCTCTACCGCTCCGACGACCCGGACGCCTGCGCCCGCTCGCTGCACCTGACGGTCGCCGAGTCGGCCGCGCTGATCGACGCGCTGATGCCCGCCCACCACAGCCCCAACCTGCTGCACACCACCGACCTGGGACTGGTCGCGGAGCGCATCGAGCTGGCCGCCACCTCCCACTGGAACGGCAGGCTGCTGGGCGAGACCCGCATGCGCACCGACACCGGCGCGTCGATCGTGGCCGTGCTGCGGCGCGCGGAGGCGATCCCGTCGCCCGCGCCGGACTTCCGGCTGGCCGGCGGGGACACCCTGATCGTCATCGGTACCCGCGAGGGCATCGAGGCCGCCGCCCAGATACTCGGGCGGGAGTGAACGCGTGCACTCTTCCGCGACCTTCCTGATCGAGTTCGGCGCGATCATCCTCGGGCTCGGCCTGCTGGGACGCCTCGCCGGGCGCCTCCAGTTCTCCCCGATCCCGCTCTACCTGCTGGCGGGCCTGGCCTTCGGCGAGGGCGGGCTGCTGCCGCTCGGCGCCAGCGAGGAGTTCGTGGCGATCGGCGCCGAGATCGGCGTCATCCTGCTGCTGCTCATGCTCGGCCTGGAGTACACGGCCAGCGACCTGGTCTCCAACCTCAAGACCCAGTACCCGGCGGGCCTGGTGGACATGGCGCTCAACGCCCTGCCCGGCGCCGCCCTGGCCCTGCTGCTCGGCTGGGGCCCGGTCGCCGCCGTGGTGCTGGCCGGCGTCACCTGGATCTCCTCCTCCGGCGTCATCGCCAAGGTCCTCGGCGACCTCGGCCGGCTCGGCAACCGCGAGACGCCGGTGATCCTCAGCATCCTGGTGCTCGAGGACCTGGCGATGGCGGTCTACCTGCCGATCATCACCGCCCTGCTGGCCGGAGTGAGCCTCGCCGCGGGCAGCGTCACGCTGGCCATCGCGCTGGGCGTCGCCGGGCTGGTGCTGTTCGTCGCGGTCCGTTACGGGCGGGTGATCTCCCGGTTCGTCTCCAGCGACGACCCGGAGAAGCTGCTGCTCGTCGTCCTCGGCCTGACCCTGCTGGTGGCCGGGCTGGCCCAGCAGTTGCAGGTGTCGGCGGCCGTCGGCGCGTTCCTGGTCGGCATCGCCCTGTCCGGGGAGGTCGCCGAGGGCGCCCACAACCTGCTGGCACCGCTGCGGGACCTGTTCGCCGCGGTGTTCTTCGTCTTCTTCGGCCTGCACACCGACCCCGAGTCGATCCCGCCGGTGATCCTGCCCGCCCTCGCGCTCGCCGTCGTCACCGCGCTGACGAAGATCGCCACCGGCTACTGGGCCGCCCACCGGGCCGGGATCTCCCCCAAGGGCCGCTGGCGCGCGGGCGGCACCCTGGTCGCCCGGGGCGAGTTCTCCATCGTCATCGCCGGGCTCGCGGTCACCGCCGGCATCGAACCGGACCTCGGCCCGCTCGCCACGGCGTACGTCCTGGTCCTGGTCGTCCTCGGCCCGCTCACCGCCCGCTACACCGAGCCCATCGCCCTGTGGCTGACCGCCCGCCGCACCGCGTCCGCGGACACACCGCCCGCGCACGGCGCGGTGCCGGCCGCGAAGACACTGGAGCCGGTGGACGACGGCGGCGTCGACCGCTGAACGGCCCGGTCAGCCACGACGGACTGCCCGGCCTCACGACGCGCCCCGGGGACGGCCGGCCCTGAAGCCGTCCGCCCCGGGGCGCTGTGATGGGGTGCCGTGCCGCACGCGATGCGGGGGCGACCGGCTCCGGAGCCGGCTCGCGCGGACCGGGCCGCCGTGATGAGGTGCCCGGCCTCACCTGCCCCGGGGGCGACCGGCTCCGGAGCCGACTCGTGCAGACCGGGCCGCCGTGGTGGGGTGTTCTGTCCCACGTGACCCGTGGGCGACCGGCTCTGGAGCCCGCCGTCCGGACCGGGCCGCCGTGACGGGCTGCCCGGACCGCCCCCGCCCGAGGGCCCCCGGATCCGGCCGTCCGGGCCGGGCCGCTGGCGCGGCCCGCAGGGGCGTCACCCCGATGGCACCCCCTAGTTCTCCAGTCGCACCGGCATCAGCAGCGAGAACGTGTGCTCGTCGTCGGGCCGGCGGATCACCAGGGGCGCCGTGGGCGCGCCGAACTCCAGGACCAGCCGGTCCCCGGCCCCCGCGGCGAGCGCGTCCAGCAGGAAGGCGCGGTTGACGGCGACCACTTCCCGGTCGTCGGCACCGTCCCCGGCCAGGGCGACCGAGCCGTCCGCCGTCACCTCCAGCACACTGAGGTCGCAGGGCACCCCGTCCTGCGCGCGCACCTCGCCCGCGCGGACCGGACCGGTGCGCACCGCCTCCCGGAAGGCCGGCACGTCCACCGGGGCGCGGCGCCCGGCCGGGAGCCGGACCAGGCGCCGGTAGTCGGGGAAGTCATGGCCGAGGACCTGGCCCGCCGCCTGCCGCTCCCCGGTCCCCCCGGTCTCCAGGGTCACCCGGTCACCGTCGACGGTGAGCCGCACCTCCGCCTCGCCGTCCAGCAGCGCCCGCATCGCGTCGGCGAGCGCGAGGGGCACGGTGACCTGCACACGGGGCCCGCCGTGCCCGTCGACGGCGGTGCGCGCGACGGCCATCCGGTACCGGTCGGTGGCCACGAGGCGCAGCGCGTCGCCCTCCACGTCGAACAGGATCCCGCCGAGCATCGGCAGCTCCGGGTCGGCGCCGGCCGCGTACCGGACGGCGTCCAGCGCGGCGGCCAGGCCGGGGGCGGGTACGGACAGCCGGACCGGAGCGGTGGTGCGAGGCGAAGTCATGGGGTTCTCCCTGTCGTCGAGTAGGGCTCGGAGCGTGGAGAACTCGGCACGGGCCCCGGACAGCCCCCGTTCCAGACGCCGCAGGTGCGCGTCGAGGAGCCGCCGTACGAGGTCGGTCTCCGCGCCGGCCCAGCCGGCCAGCACCAGGCGGACGTCCGCCAGCGGCATCCCGGCCCGGCGCAGGCGGGCCAGCAGCCGGGCCTCGTCGAGCTGCCCGGGGGCGTACCAGCGGTAGCCGCTGTCCGGGTCCACCCGGTGGGGGACCAGGACACCGGCACGGTCGTAGAACCGCAGGGCACTCACGCCCAGTCCGCTGTCCCGGGCCATCTCTCCGATGCTGCGCATGTCGTCGTTCTCCACACCCGGAACCCTCGTCCCTCGACCAGGTCGAGGGTCAACTCCGGCCCGGCGGCCGGTCACCGCGCGCGGTGCGCGGGGTCACCAGGTGTCCTGCCCGGCCGCCTCCGCGCCCGCCGGGGCCAGGACGGCGAGCGTCCCGGTCGCCCTGCGCAGGGCCAGTTCGAGCGGACCGGGGGCGTGCAGCGCGCCGGTGCCGTCCGGCGGCACCAGCCACTCCAGGCGGCCGGCGGGCCGGTACGGCGGGGGCACGGCGACCCAGCAACCCCGGCCGACGTGCCGCACCCCGAACCCGACCCACTCGCTGACCGGATCAGGCGGCAGGAAGAACCCGACCCTGCGGGCGGTGACATCCACCAGGGTGGGCCCCGGGACCTTCAGGGGATCGCTCCACAGGAGGTCAAGGGCGAGCAGCCCGAGGCGGTCGGGCACGCTGAGCACGTCCCAGTACCGGCCCGCCGCGAGCAGTGCCGTCCCCTTGCCGCAGTCCCACTCGCGCTTGCACTCCTGCGGGTCGGTGGCCGCCGCGGCCAGCCACTCGACGGCCTGCTTCCACATGGCGCTGTGCATGTTCCCACCCCGCGCACGATCGGCCGCGCCGCTTCGGGCGCGCGCTGTACGGACATGCTGGTAGATATTTCTACCCACCGGAAGGGTGGCGCGGGCTGGCGTTCCCGGAGCGGTCGCCCGCCGGGGTCAGGCGTCGCGCTGCGCGCGCTCCGCGTCCCGCTGCTTGATGCGGGCCGTTTCCTTGCGGACCTCGGCCTGGGTGGCGCGCTCCCGCTCCAGCCACTCGGGCCGCTCCTGCTTCAGCGCCTCGATCTGCTCGGTGGTGAGCGGCTCGGTGACCCCGCCGCGCGCGAGACCGGCGATGGAGACGCCGAGCTTCGCCGCGACCACCGGGCGGGGGTGCGGGCCGTCGCGCCGCAGGTCCGTGAGCCACTGCGGCGGATCGGCCTGGAGCGCGTTCAGCTCGGCGCGTGAGACGACACCCTCCCGGAAGTCGGCGGGGGTGGCCTCGAGGTACACACCCAGTTTCTTCGCCGCGGTCGCGGCCTTCATCGTCTGGGTGCTCTGGTGCGACGTCATGACGTCCAGGGTATCGAGCGTGTGCGCGAGCGCCGACCACGGCCGGTAACCTGGCCCGGTGACAGGCTCGGAAGTGTCCTCCTCGTTCCGGCTCGTGTACGTCCCCGGCGTGATGCCCGACAAATGGGTGCGCGTCTGGAACGAGCGGCTGCCCGACGTCCCGCTGACCCTCACGCAGGTCCCCGCCGGTACGGCGCAGGGCCTGCTGCTGGGCGGCGACGCCGACGCGGGCCTCGTCCGGCTGCCCGTCGACCGTACGGTGCTCAGCGCGATCCCCCTCTACACCGAGCAGACGGTCGTCGTGGTGCCCCGGGACCATCTCGTCACGGCCGTCGACACGGTGTCCCCGGAGGACCTGGCCGACGACATCGTGCTGCACCCCCTCGACGACGTCCTCGCCTGGGAGACCCTGCCCGGACGGCCCGCCCTGGAACGCCCCGCCACCACCGCGGACGCCGTCGAGCTCGTCGCGGCCGGCATCGGCGTGCTCGTCGTACCGCTGTCGCTCGCCCGGCTGCACCACCGCAAGGACCTCACCCACCGGCCGCTCGCCCCGGCCCCCGAGTCGAGCGTGGCGCTGGCCTGGCCGGAGGCGGCGACGACGGAGCGGGTCGAGGACTTCATCGGCATCGTCCGCGGCCGGACCGTCAACAGCACCCGCGGCCGCAAGCCGCAGCCGGCGCCGGAGAAGCGCGAACGCGGCGGCGCCCGGAAGCAGCAGCCGGCCGGCGGGTCGGCCGGGCGGAGCCGCCGGGCCGCCGCCGGCGGTACGGCCAAGAGCCCGCGGCGGGGCAAGCCCCGCCGCAGGTCGTGACCGGGGCCGTGGCCCTACCGGACCGTCGGGGCCGGTGATGGCGCCGGAGAGGCCGTGTTCAGGTCCTCCAGCCCCTCGGGGATCTTCAGCACCAGCACCGGCGCGCCCGCCTGCGGAGCCGGCGGGGTCACCTGCTCCTGCGGCATCTTGGGCGGGCTGGTCTGCTGGAAGTTGACCTGCTCGTGATTGACCAGGCCCGTCTTCTCCAGCACCGTGATGTGGTCGAGCACCGTGTCGTTGGCCTGGTCGGCCAGCTGCCGCACCAGGGTGTTCCTGGTGTTGGCCCGGATCTTGGCGATGGCCGGGAAGATCTGGCCGTGGGTCACCCGCATGATGTTCACCGCCGTGGAGTCGAACTCCTTCCCGCCGGCGGACTGCACGGTCGCCACGAAGCCCTGCTGCTGGGGCGAGGCCTGGTTCGGCAGCGTGATGCCCAGTTCGAGGGAGATCCTGCGGCAGGTGTCGTCGAGCCGGCCGTGACCGACGACCAGGTGCTCTCCCGCCTCCTTCATCTCGGGCGTGGTACCCCGCTCCATCGCCAGCAGCCCCAGCGGGTGCTCCCACAGCCCCGCCGCGCGCACCTTCACCACGAAGTCGCGGTCCGCCTCGGTGAGCGGGCCGTAGTTCGTGTTGGCGACCACCCGGTCCTGCGTGGTCGAGGTGTTCTGTACGCCCAGCATGGTGGGATAGGCGAGCGCGGTGAGGGTGAGGATCATGGCTCCGCCCACGAACGCGGTACCTGCCGTGCTGCGCGAGATGCGCATCGTGCCTCCTGGGATGTCAACGGCCCAACAGCAGGAAGTACGGACGCCGGACGCGGGACAATCAGCGTTCGGGCAGAAATTTTCGGCCGATTCAGCGGGCGTAGGTGGCCTCCCGGGCCGTCCTCACCACCTTGTCGCCGTCGGCGCGGCCCAGCAGCCCCGCGGACACCCAGGCGTCCACCGTGGAGCGCACCCGTGTCACCAGAGCGCCCTTGCCGTCGAAGGGCGCTCCCGCCCAGATCTCGTCGAGCAGTGTCGTGCCGTCCCCGCGCGCGGGGTTGGCGACGCCGGAGTCGGTCCCGCCGAAGACCACGCGCGGTTCCGAGCGGCGGAAGTAGGAGTGCGTCGGGTCCTCGGTCCCTTCGGAGAAGGGAGCCAGCCCGATGCCGTCCAGCGTGTAGTGCAGGGGGGTGTCCGGGACCGGGGTGAGGGAGGGCAGCAGGTCGCCGGAGAGGCCGGCGTTGCCGTACAGCCCGAACCGCACGGCGTCGGGGCCCGGCGCCCGGGCGGCCAGGTGGACCGGGCCGTGGAACAGGGCTTGCAGGGTGGGGTCGTCGAGGGCCCGTTCCACCCGCAGCCGGAAGGGCACGGAGATCCGTACCGTGTCGCCGTCGCGCCAGGTCCGCGAGACGCCGAAGTAGCGTCCGGGAACGGGTGTGCCCGGGACGGCACGGCCGTTGACGGTCACCCGGAAGCCGGCGGTCGCCCACGACGGCACGCGCAGCAGCAGCGTGAAGGAGGCCGGACCGCCGCCGACGGTGAGCGTGCTGCCCTGCTCCCGCGGATAGCGGGTGGTCTGGGTGACGGTGACGCCCCGCTCGGCCCAGGTGAGCCGGGAGGCGCTGTAGAGGTTGACGTACAGGGCGCTCCCGTCGGCCTTCGCGAAGTACACCGAGTCCTGGTACTTCGTGGCGCTCTCCATGCCGGTGCCCTCGCAGCAGGTGGTGCCCTGCTTGGGCGTGTAGTCCCGGACATGACCCGGGGTCAGGCCGATGAAGTACGTGACGAGCGGCTTCTCCGCGTCCGGCCGGTCCTGCTTGGACCCGAGCACCTGGTTGTAGAGCGCGCGCTCGTAGTAGTCCATGTACGCCGGGTTCTGATCGTGGAAGAACAGGGTCCGGCTCAGCTTGAGCATGTTGTAGGCACAGCAGGTCTCGGCGGTGGTGTCGCCGAGGCTGCCCGCGATCGCACCGCGCGCCTTCCAGAACTCGCCGCTGCTGGTGCCGCCGATGGCGTACATCCGGTGCGGTACGACCATGCCCCAGAAGTTCCTCGCGGCGGTGAGGTAGCGCTCCTCGCCGGTCTCGTCGTGCAGCCGCACCAGACCCGTGAAGATCGGGATGTGCTGGTTGGCGTGCAGCCCTTCCAGGACGTCGGTGTTCGCCGCGCAGGCGTCGATGAGCCGGTCCAGGTCGAACAGCCGGGCCAGGGCGAGGTGTTCGGCCCGTCCGGTGAGCGCGTGCAGGTCGCAGACCGCCTCGACGATGCCGCCGAACTCCCCGCTGGAGAACAGCCCCCACATCCGCTGGAGCGTGGCCGCCGGCAGCGCGGACAGCCGCGCGTACATCCAGTCGCACATGCCGGACGCCAGATCGAGCGCCCGGCCGTCGTCCGTGGCGAGATACGCGTCCAGCAGCCCTCTGAGGATCTTGTGCGCGGTGTAGTACGGCGCCCACACCCGGGTGTAGTCGCTGCGGGTCATCGACTCCAGCTCGATGAACTGCGTCTCGGGGTAGGCGGCGAGGAAGCCCGGATGGCTGGGCGCCCCCCAGGTGCGGCGCAGGGTGGCGTCCAGGCCGCGGCCGGAGCCGTCCGCGAAGGTGCCGCCGGCCGTCTCGTCGAAGGCGTACGAGGCCAGGTCGCCCCGGCCGGCCGACGTCTCGGCGGCCCGGCGGCTTCGCAGTTCGGCGACCTCGGCGGCGGTCAGGGCCCGCGCGTAGACGTTGACGTCCTCGAAGGCGCCCGCGAAGACGGGGTCGGCGGGGAAGGCGGAGCGGCCCAGCCAGTTGTTGCGGAGCGTGCCGAGCGCGGCCGGGGTCAGGGTGATCCCGGTGTCGCGGGCCACGGCGGTGCCGTTGACGTAGAGGGTGCCGGTGCCCTCGGCGAGGGTCACCGCCAGGTGGCTCCACTCGCCGAGCGGCAGCGGTGCGGTGCCGTCCAGGCCCTGCTCGCCGCCCGGACCCGAGGTGGTCACGGCGAACCGCGGCACCCCGTTCGCGTTGCGGGCGGCCAGGTACAGGTAGCGGGTGGTGTCGTCGCCGAAGTCGCAGATCCTGGCCCAGGCGGCGTCGTGCGCCGGGCGCACCCAGGCGGACAGGGTGAGCGCCGGGGCGCCGGCCAGGACGGCGGCCGGGAGGTCGACGTACTGGTACGAGCCGCGCACGTTCTCCGCCGCGCGCCCGAACCGTCCGGCGACGCCGAGCACGACCGGGTCGTGCCGCAGCGCCTCGCGCACCTCGGCCAGGCCGCCCACCATCGTGCCGATCCGGTCCGCGAAGACCTGCTCGCCGGTGCCGCGGTACGCCTGGGCCAGCAGGGTGAGGAAGTGGCCGGTGTAGTGGCCGCGCAGATTGCCGTTGGCCTCCCCGTCCAGCCCCTCCCAGCCGCCGGGGGCGACCGCGCCCCGGGTGGACAGGCCGGCGTTGGCGCGGAAGACCTGGAGCAGCCGGTGCACGTCGTAGCCCCGGGCGTGATCCAGCATCAGCCGGTTCTTGGCGTCGAAGACACCCGGTCCGAGCGTCACGTCCGCCAGGCCGAACGGCCGTACGCTCCACGCGGCGGGTACGCGGGGACCGGCGGCCGGGGCGTGCGGCGCGGCGACGGCGCGCCCGGCGGCCGCCGTGGAGACGGTGGCCGCCGTCAGGGCGGCGGCCTGGAAGAGGGTTCGTCTGGAGAGGGGCCGTGCCATGGATGCTCCTCTGTTCGATATCGCGAACGCTGTACGAACAATCGACCAGACGATAGGGAGGGGACGGGAGGGCGTCAACGGGTCGGGAGCGATCGGTTCCGGACGTGTGTCCCAGCAGGGGGCGACCTACGAGGGCCGGGTCGGCCGGGGGCGCCGGGCCCGCCCCCCGGTGACGAGCGCCGGTCAGGGATGCCGCGTCGGGTCCGTCAGCCACGCGTACGCCGCCCGGGCCGTGAACTCCGCCTGCCCGCCGCGCAGCAGCAGGCCGGCGGTGGCGAAGCCGGCGGCGTCGGCCTGCGCGGCGACGTAGGGGATCGCGATGCAGCGCATCCCCGCCGCGTGCGCCGCCGCGGCGCCCGGGGCCGCGTCCTCGATCACCACGCAGTCGGCCGGGTCCGCGCCGAGCCGGCGCGCCGCCTCCAGGAAGACGTCGGGCGCCGGCTTGCCCCGGGCGACCTCGTCGGCCGAGACGACGGTGCGCAGATGCGCGTCCAGGCCCGTGCCGGCCAGGACCGCCCCGATGGCCTCCGGGGAGGAGCCGGAGGCCACGGCCATCGGCACGCCCTCGGCCGCCAGCAGTTCGACGAACGCCCGCATCTGCGGGTACGCCCGCGTGGCGGTGGCCGCCAGCTCCAGATAGTGGCGGTTCTTGACCGCGAGCAGTTCCTCCACCGGCGCGGAGATGCCGTACCGCTCCCGCCAGTCGGCGATCGTCTCCCGGGTGCTGATGCCGACGTAGCGCTCGTGCTCGGCCCAGGAGAAGTCCGGCACCCCGTAAGCGGCGAGGGTTCGCCGGCCCGCCTCGTAGTAGTGGGGCTCGCTGTCCACGAGCGTTCCGTCGAGATCGAAGATGACCGAGAGGGGGCCCAGGATGCTCATGCGGTCCAGGATGTCAGGGCCTACTTCCGCGCCGCCGACCGGCCGATCGACTCCACCAGCGGCAGCAGCCGGTGCGGGACGCGCTCGCGCAGCGCCACCTCGGTGCGGGTGCGCACCACACCCGGCAGGCCGATCAGCTTCTGGATCACGTCCTCCAGGTGCCCCGCGTCACGCGCGACGACCCGGGTCAGCAGGTCACCGCCGCCCGTGATGGAGAACGCCTCGACGATCTCCGGCACGGCGGCCAGCGCGTCCCCCACCTCGTCCAGGTGGCCCTGGGTGACCTCGATGTGCACGAACGCCAGCACGGGGTGGCCCAGCGCGGCGGGGGAGAGGGCGGGGCCGGTGGCGGTGATCACACCCGCGCGCTCCATGCGGTCGAGCCGCGCCTGGAGCGTCCCCCGGGCGACCCCGAGGATCCGGGCGTACTCCCGCACGCTGGTGCGCGGCTGCTCCAGCAGCAGCCGCAGGATGCGGGTGTCGAGCTCGTCCACGGCCATCGGGCCCCACGTCCCAGGGTCGGCCATTGGCACTTGGATGGCCGGAGGAAAGCCGGAATCAGTGTACCAATGGCCCACTGTCACGGACGCCTGTTGAGCCACTGGCGGGTGAGATGCTGATATGGACGAGTCGATGGCGCTGCGGACCCCGCGGCGCCTTTTTCATGCCACGGTGCACACCATCATTCCCAGGGGGCGGTAAGCGGTGCTGAAGAGGGTGTTCATGGCTCCGGACCCGGGCCGGACCCGGCTGCGCTTCGCGGCGCGGGCCGTGCTCGGCATCGGGCTGGCCGTCGTCGTCTGCGGTCT
Organism: Streptomyces capillispiralis; assembly: GCF_007829875.1. Taxonomy (NCBI): domain Bacteria; kingdom Bacillati; phylum Actinomycetota; class Actinomycetes; order Kitasatosporales; family Streptomycetaceae; genus Streptomyces; species Streptomyces capillispiralis. The sequence goes on from NZ_VIWV01000001.1 coordinate 7,008,584, forward strand.
GGCCGGACATTCGCTCACCGGTGCCGTCACCGGTGGGCTCGCCGCGCTGCTCGCCCTGTTCACCGTCACCGACCCCACCGTCCGCGGGCAGGCCGTCACCACGGCGCTGCTGCCCGCCGTGGGCCTGCCGGTGCTCGCCGCCGCGGCCGTGCTCCACGACCACCCGGTGGCGCGTGACCTCACCTTCCTCGCCGTCGTCGGGCTGGGCGTGTACGCGCGGCGCTGGGGGCCGCGCGGCCACAGTCTCGGCGTGTTCGCGTTCATGACGTATTTCGTGGCGCAGTTCCTGCACGCGCGGACCGGCCAGCTCCCCGAGCTGTACGCCTCCGTCCTGCTCTCCGTGCTCGCCGCGGCCGCGGTGCGCTTCGGGCTGTGGTGCTACGAACGCCGTCTGCCCCCGGCCGTCGTACCGGCGCCGCCCGGCGGCACCGGGCTGGCCCGCGTCACCACCCGCCAGGCGGTCCAGGCCACCGCGGGCGCGGGATTCGCCCTGGTCGTGGGCCAGCTGGTGTCCGGGCAGCGCTGGTACTGGGCCGTCGGCGCCACCTGGTGGGTGTTCGTCAACACCACGTCGCGCGGCGAGACCCTGGTACGCGGCTTCCGGCGCGTGCTGGGCACCGTCATCGGCATCGGGCTCGCCCTGTTCGTCGCCGTCCCCGCGCACGGGGACGGGCTCGTCACGGCCCTGGTCGTCGCCGTCTGCGTCTTCGGGATCTTCTACACGGCGGCCGTCTCCTACACCTGGATGATGCTCTGGGTGACGGTCCTCGCCGCCATGCTCTACGGACTGCTGGGGGTGCTCACCCCCGGCCTGCTGGCGCTGCGGCTGGTGGAGACCGGCGTCGGCGCGCTCGGCGCGGCGCTCGCGGTGGCCTTCGTCCTGCCCGTCACCACGCACAGCGTCACCGATGCCTGGATCCAGCGGGCCCTGCGCTGCGTCCACGCGTGCACCGCCGAGACCGCCGCGCGCCTCGCGGGGACGCCGGGCGCCGACCCGGCGCCGCTGGTGGCCGAGCTGGAGCAGCTCCTCGCGCGGGTCCGGCTCTCGGTCGCCCCGCTGGTGCACCCCCTGCACCCGATGCACGGCCGCAAGCGGCGGGCCCGCCGGGTGCTCGACCTGCTCGACGACTGCGCCCGGGAGGTCCGCGGCCTCGTCGCCGTCGCCGCCGACCCGGAAGCCTCGCACGACGCCCGGCTGGCCGCCGCCTGCCGGCGCGTGGAGATCGCGGTCGAGGCGCTGACCGGGGGCCGGGACATCGCGGTACGGACGGCCCCGGCCGCGAAGGAACCCGCGCTGGCCCACCTCCACGGACTGGAGCGAGCCCTCGCCGAACTCGCCGCGCCGCTGCGGGCACCGTCGGGCTCCCCGCTGGTGGGGACCTGAGGGGCGGGACCGGACGCCGCTGCCCGACGCTATGACACGGGACACCCGTTTGGTCTAGACCTTGACCGGGTGGCTGCTACCGTCACCCCGTTCGGTAGGCGACGAGAGGGGACAGTCGTGGCGGTCGGCAGGCGGCGGGCGTTCATCGGGTCGTTCACGGCGGCGGGAGGCCCGGGCATCGTCACCGCGTCCATCGACCCCGGCACCGGCGCGCTGACCGTCCTGGACGCCGTGAACGCCGTACCCGACCCCTCCTACCTGGCCCTCTCGCCCGACGGGCACACCCTGTACGCGGTCAGCGAGACCGCCGAGGGTGCCGTCGCCGCGTACCGCGTGACCGGGAACGGCCCGCGGCCGACCGGGCGCGAGGTGCCCGTGGACGGCAACGGACCCACCCACCTGAGCCTCTTCGCCGGCCACCTCCTCACGGCGAACTACGGCTCCGGCAGCGTCAGCGCGGTCCCCGTCCGCGCGGACGGCACCCTCGCCCGGTCCGTGTCCGGGGTGCTCCGGCACGACGGCCGCGGCCCCCATCCGCAACGCCAGCAGGGGCCGCACCCGCACCAGGTGCAGCCCGACCCCAGCGGTCGCTGGGCGGTCGGCGTCGACCTCGGCACGGACTCCGTACGGGTCTGCACCCTCGCCGACGGGACCCTCTCGCCGCACCGGGAGATCGCCCTGCGCCCGGGCTCGGGGCCGCGGCACCTGGCCTTCCACCCGGACGGTACCCGCGCCTACGTCCTCAACGAACTCAGCCCCACCCTCGTCGCCTGCCGCTGGGACGCCGCCGACGGCGCGCTGAAGCCGCTCGCCGAGATCCCGGTCCTGCCCGGCGCTCCGGCCGGCGACGCCTATCCGTCCGGTGTGGCCGTCTCACCCGACGGCCGCTTCGTGTGGACCGCGACCCGCGGCGAGGACGTCCTGTCGGTGTTCGCCGTGGAGGGGGAGGGCACGGCCCCGGCCCCGCTCACCACCGTCCCCTGCGGCGGCCACTGGCCGCGCGCGATCACCGAGTCCGACGGGTTCCTGTACGTCGCGAACGAACGCTCCGGGGACGTGACCTGGTTCACCGTCGACCCGGACACGGGAGTGCCGCACCGAGGGGGCGCGATCCCGGTACCCGCCGCGTCCTGCGTCATCACGGGGTGACCTGACATGAACGGCGGAGCCCCGGGGGTCACCCGCTGACATGGGGGCCACCCGACGGCCCGTGGTGATCGGCCGGCCCGCCGTCCCGGGCCCGGCAGCCTCCGTGGCCGGTGCATGACGAAGGGCCCGCCCCGGAAACCGGGGCGGGCCCATTCGGCGTCGTGCGGGAGCCGGCCGCGTCAGCGGGCCGGGGTGGCCTGTGCCTGCTGCGGCGCGATGCCCAGGGCGGTCGTGTACTTGGCCAGGGCCAGCTTGCCGATCGCCGGGTAGGGGCCGAGCGCCTCGGAGGCGGAGCAGTCCGCCTCCTTCGCGGCCTCCTCGATCAGGCTCGCGTCGATCTCGGGCCCGATCAGGTACGGCGCGAGGGCCAGCTGCTGCGAACCGGAGCTGCGCAGCTGCTCGGCCACGGAGGAGATGGAACCCTCCTGGTCCAGGGCCGCCGCCATCACCGGCACGGCGAGGCGCGCGGCGAGCAGCATGCCGGTGATCCCGGCCGCCTGCACGGCCTCGTCGCCCCCCACGGAGGCCAGGATGATGCCGTCCGCCGCGGTTGCCACGGTGAACAGGCGGGCACGGTCGGCGCGGGCCAGACCGGCCTCCGACAGCCGCACGTGCAGTGCCTCGGCGAGCAGCGGGTGCGGGCCGAGCACATCGGTCAGCTCGGCGGCGACACGGCTGTCCATGACGGCCTGGCGGACCTGGCGCAGCAGCGAGCCGTCCGGGCCGGCGAGCAGCGGCACGACGACGGCGACGGGGCCGTCCGGCTCCTTGACGTCCATGCCGGCTTCGCGGGCCTGCTCGAAGCGGGCCGTGCGCTCCTCGCCGGCGTACGCGAGGACGGACTGCAGCGTGGCGAATTCCTCGTCGTCGCCGTCGAGGTAACCGATGCGGGCGTCGAGGCCCGGCAGCTCGGAACGGGCGATGCTCACGACCTCTTCGGCGAGCGAGCGGGTGGTACTACTGGGCGTACCCGGCACGGCGAGGACGAGCGCGGGCGCGTCCTCGGGAGCCACCAGGGGTTCGGGACGGCGGTGCCGCCCCGGCTGGCGGGGGCGCGGCATTCGTACTGGCAGGCCGGACGCGGGCCCAGTGGGGGTGCTCATGTTGCGGCATGTTAGTGGTTTCCGGGGCTCCCCTGTTCGGGGAGGGTGCAGGTGAGCGGTATCCGTCCCGGTTTGTCCGAAGGGTCACGTACGGGCGTCGGCCGCGCCGGTGACGCCCTCACCTGCCGGACTCGTCACGCACAGCATCTTCTCGTCACCCGGAAGGGTGAAGGACCCCGTGATCAGGTCGTTTGCGATGCGTACCGCCCCGTGCAGGGGGTCCCCCTCGGCCATGATCCGCCGGGCCCGCGGCAGCCGCCGCGCCAGCTCCTCGTCCAGGGGCGCCAGCAGACAGGCACCCATCCGGAACAGGCCCCCGGTGAGACCGATCACGGGCTCGCCCGCCGCCGGGCACACCGCGGCCGCGGAGTCGGCCATGTGCCGGGCCGCCGCCCGGCAGATCCCCATGGCGACGGGATCGCCGTCGGACGCGCACGCGCCCACCCGGGGCGCGAAGGAGGCGAGCACGGCCGGCCGGTCGGTCCGCGGATACAGCCGGCCGGGCAGACCGGCCGCCGGACCGAACATGTCCTCGGCGTCGGCCAGCAGCCGCGCTGAGCCGCCCTCCCGCCCGTCATGGGCGCGCAGCGCCGCCTCCAGACCCGCCCGCCCGATCCAGGCGCCGCCGCCGCAGTCGCCCAGCAGGTGCCCCCAGCCGTCCGCCCGGCGCCAGCCGGTCAGATCGGTGCCGACCGCGATCAGCCCCGTACCGGCGGCGATCACCGCGCCGGGCCGCGGCCCGAGGGCACCGACATACGCGGTGACCGCGTCGGCGGCCAGCGCCACCCGCCGCACGCCCAGGTCACGGGCGAGCGCGCCCGGCAGCTCCGCGCGCAGCGCGTCCCCCAGGCCGGCCAGCCCGGCCGCCCCGACGACGGCCGTGTCCGGCCGGACGATCCCGGCCTCGGCGCACAACGCCCGAACCATCGGCACCAGTTGCTCCATGAGGTGCCCCGGGTCGATGCCCCGGGCCCCCGTCCGCACCGGTTCCGCCGAAGCGCCCCGGGCCAGCGGACCGCGCCCGGCGGCCCCGACGACGACCCGCAGACCTGACCCCCCGGAGTCCACGGCGAGGAAGCCGGTCCCGGCGGGCCCGGTCACGGCAGGCGCCAGTCCACGGGCTGGCCACCCTGACGGATCAACAGGTCGTTGGCCCGGCTGAACGGGCGGGAGCCGAAGAAGCCCCGGTCCGCGGACATCGGTGACGGGTGGGCCGACTCCACCGCCGGCAGATCGCCCAGCAGCGGACGGCAGTTGCGGGCGTCGCGCCCCCACAGGATGGAGACCAGCGGCTTGCCCCGCCCGGCCAGTGCCCGTATCGCCTGCTCGGTGACCTCCTCCCAGCCCTTGCCGCGGTGGGCGCCCGGCTTGCGCGGGGCCGTCGTCAGCGCCCTGTTGAGCAGCAGCACGCCCTGCTCGGTCCACGGCGTGAGGTCACCGTTCGACGGCTGGGGCAGGCCCAGGTCGGTGGTCAGCTCCCGGAAGATGTTGATGAGGCTGCCGGGCAGGGGCCGCACCTCGGGCGCGACCGAGAACGACAGCCCCACGGCGTGCCCCGGGGTGGGATAGGGGTCCTGTCCGACGATCAGGACCCGCACCTCGTCGAAGGGCTGCTGGAAGGCCCGCAGGACGTTGGATCCGGCCGGGAGATAGGTGCGTCCGGCGGCGATCTCCGCGCGCAGGAAGTCCCCCATCCCGGCGACCTGACCGGCCACCGGTTCCAGGGCCTTCGCCCAGCCCGCTTCGACGATTTCATTCAAGGGTCGTGGTGCCACGGGCGTCACCCTACTGCCGCGACGGCAGCGGTGATCAACCCGAGGCGAGCGGACCGGGACGGGGAACGGCTCATCCGACGACCGCGGCCCGCACGCACAGCACGTCCGGCAGGTGCGACGCCAACTGCCGCCAGCTGTCGCCGTCGTCGGCCGACGCGTACACCTCGCCGTTGCGGTTGCCGAAGTAGAGGCCCGCCGGGTCCGCGCCGTCGTGGCACATCGCGTCGCGCAGCACCGTGCCGTAGTGGTCCTCCTGCGGCAGTCCGGCCGTGAGCGGCTCCCAGCTCGCGCCCGCGTCCGCCGTCCGGAAGACCCGGCAGCGCCGGCCGGCCGGGACCCGGTCGGAGTCGGCGTTGATCGGGAACACGTACGCCGTGTCCCCCCGGCGGGGATGGGCCACCACCGCGAAGCCGAACGTCGACGGCAGTCCCTCGCCGATGTCCGTCCAGAGGCCGCCCCCGTCGTCGCTGCGGTACACACCCCAGTGGTTCTGCAGGTAAAGGCGGTCCGGGTCCGCCGCGTCCCGGGCGACCTTGTGCACGCACTGGCCGAACTCCGGGTTCGGGTCCGGCAGGAACACCGCGGAGACCCCGGTGTTGGACGGCACCCAGCCGGCGCCGCCGTCCACGGTGCGGAACACGCCCGCCGTGGAGACGGCCACCGTCACCGCCCGCGGATCACGCGCGTCGGTCAGCACGGTGTGCAGACCCTCACCGCCGCCGCCCGGCATCCACTGCGCACGCGTGGGGTGCTCCCACAGCGGCCGGACCAGCTCGAAGGTCTCCCCGCGGTCCTCCGAGCGGTACAGCGCGGCCGGTTCCGTACCCGCGTACACCACGTCGGGCTCGGCGGCGGCCGGGTGCAGCTGCCACACCCGCTCCAGCGAAGCCCCCGTGTCCTTCGGGAACTTGACGGCGGGGCGGGCCGGCTCGGTCCAGGTGCGGCCCAGGTCGTCGGAGTGGAACACCGACGGGCCCCAGTGCGCGCTGTCCCCGCCGGCCAGCATCCGCGGGCGCGCGCCCCGGGTGTCGACGGCGACCGAGTACACGGCCTGCGCGTTGAAGTAGGGATTCTCGTCGAACTCCCAGGTGCCACCCCGCCGGCGCCCGATGAACAGGCCCTTGCGGGTGCCCACGGCGAGCAGTACCTCGGTCATGCCGATCACCTCCGCGACGTCTTCGTCGACGTCCTCATCCGGACACCGGCCAGTCTGCACCCCACCACTGACAGTCACCTCCGGATGAGGCCGCACCGCAGGTCGGGGCGGTGCGGCGCCCCTCCCGCGCGGCTACGCGTGCCCCAGTGCCCGCCAACAGATCCGCAGCAGTCCCTCGTCCGCGTGGACGTCGTGGCTGCCGTGGCCACCGGGACCCGCCGCGTGCCGGCGCGGCGAGGAGACCTCCGCCCGGAGCAGGTCGTGCAGGGCCGCTCCGGCGGGCCCCAGGCGCAGGGCGAGGGCCGCGGTCGGGGTACGGGTGTGCGGATTCCCGGCCCAGGCCGCGCGCAGCACCTCCTCCGCCGTCTCCGGCTCCCCGGCGACGGACCACAGGGCACGCGCGGCGGCCGTCCGCTCCCACATGTCGTCCGCCCCGGTCAGCCGTCGCAGCCCCGGCAGGGCGGGCCGGGCCGCCGGCCCGAGCAGCTCCAGGGCCTCGGCCGCCGCCCGGCGGTCGCCGCCCGAGCCGTGGTCCAGCGCCGCGAGCAGGACGGGCAGGACCGCGTCCGGGTCCCCTTCCACCGCCCACAGCGCCAGCGCCGCCGCCACGCCGTTCCCGCTGTCCAGCAGAGCGCGCAGGACCGGTACCGCCTCCCGGGCGGCACCGCCGGCCGCCGCCAGTGCGCGGAGCAGGGAGCCCACCAGGAAGTCCCGCATGCGGAGCTCCGCCGGCAGGCCGTCCAGCATCCGCAGGGCCACCGGTACCGTCTCGGCGTCCCCGAGCGCCGTCAGCGCGACCAGCAGGGGCACGGCGCGCTCGTACAGGTCGTCCGCGTCGGGCGGGAGCGCCGCGAGGCGCCGTCGCAACGCGGGCGCGAGGGGCGCCGCGGCGGGCCCCAGACCGGGGACGGCCCTGCCGAGGTCGTCCGGCACGACCGGGCCCGCCAGCACCTCGGCCAGCACCTCGACGGCCCGCGGGTCCCCGGTCCTGGCCAGTGCCCTGACGGGGCGGCCCAGGGTCGGAGCGCCCCGTTCCCAGGTGTGGACGTACAGCTCGGGGCGGTCGGTCACCAGGGCGTGGAGGTGGCCGGCGGCCGGGACCGCCAGCTCGAAGAGGTCCTCCAGGACGGCCAGGGCGGCATCGCGCAGCCGGTCGTCGTCACCGGTCAGCTGGGCGCCGATCAGGGCGACCGGCCCGGAGTAGTCGGCGCGCCAGGTGCGGAACAGGCCGGAGGACATCCACACCGCGTTGCACCGGTCGATCGGGTCGGGGCACGCCAACTGGCCGGACAGCAGGGCGATCCGGTCGGCGACCCGGCCGTCCAGGGCGGTGTGCAGGGTGCGCAGCAGCCGGGACCCCTCCTCGTCGGAGGGGCGCAGGCGCCGCAGCCGTCCGACCAGGGTGTCCGGGCCGGTGCCGCCGGACTCCGGGACGGCGGCGGGCCGTTGCCCGGCCCTCTCCTCGAGCAGCCGCAGCACGGCCGGCACCGGATCGGCGGGCAGCCGCTCGGGAGCGCAAGCAGCGAGCTGGCCCAGCGCGGCGAGCCGCAGCCCGGGGGAGAACGGCGGCGCGGTGCGTGCCGCCAGCAGGTCCACCGCGCCGTCGGCGTACCGGGGGTGCCGCCGGGCGAACAGGCCCAGGCTCTCGGTCAGCGCGAGCAGCACTCCGTCGTCGGGCTCCACGGTGATCCGCTCCCGCAACAGGCCGAGCACCCGCTCCGGTTCGTCCAGGAACCGGACGACCGCGCCCGGCGCGGCCCGCCGCACCCCGGGGTCCGCGTCGCCCAGCAGTCCGGCGAAGACGCCGGCCCGCGCCCGGACGGCGGACCGCGCCCGCGCGTAGGGCCCGCCGTCGTCGGCGTCACCGTCGTCGTCCTCGCCGCCGATGCTCACGAGCAGTTCCACGATGGCGGCCCGGTCCCGCACCTCCGCGCGGACGGCGAGCGCGAAGAGGAACGGAACGCTGGCGAGCGTTGAGTCGTACACGTCGCCCTGGTGGTGGACGGCGCCGTACATCCCGTCGAGCGCGGTCTCCCGCTCGGCGGCGTCCGCGGAGGCCAGCCCCCTCAGCAGCCGGGGCACGTCCTCCGCACTTCCGTACGCATGCCGCATCGAGGCCCAGTCGACCTCGTCGATCCCCGTGAACACGGTGTCCTCCCCCTGCGCGGTGACAACTGCCGAGAGTCTGCACCACGGCACCGACAACCAGGCGCAGCCGGGGAACGACTGTGCGCGAACCGTGCGCACGGTGGCTCGATGACGTCCCGGCCGTCGTCCGGCGGTGCCGCGCGGCCACGTCCGACGGCTGCCGGCGGGAGGGCTCCGGGCGGCGGTCGGCCGTACGAGGCGCCGCGCGGGACGCCTCGTACGGCCCCTACCCGTGGGGGGACTACCGGTAGGTGATGTCGGACGAGGAGTACTTGCAGTACGTACCGTCGGGGCCCGAGCCGTTGGAGTCCGGCTCGTCGCCGTCGTCGTTGCCGATGTACTTCTGGCAGGGGACGATCTTCTTGCTGCTGTCCCCGACGATCGTGATGTTGCGCAGGGTCGCGCTGTCGCCGTAGTTGGTGTTGATGCCGGCGATCCTGCTGCCCTTCCAGTTCACCTCGATGGTGTTGAGGTTGATGGTGCGCTTGTACTGGGTGGAGCAGTTGCCGCAGGAGCGGACGAAGGTGCCGAAGTTCTTCACCGCGAAGTTCGACACGTTGAGCGTTCCGGCGCCGTTGAACTGGAACACCTTGTCGCTGGCTTCCTTGGCGCCGCCGCCGCTGACGGTGTAGACCGACCCGGACGACTTGCCCTTGAAGGTGGCGGCGTCCTCGCCGACGTCCTCCCACCAGACGTTCTGCAGCGTGCAGGAGCCCTGGCAGTGGATGCCGTCGGCGGCCGGGGCGCCCAGGATGACGTTCTTCAGGACCGCGCCGTCCGCCAGTTGCAGGATCGGGCCCTGGTCCTCGTCCTGGCCTCCGGAGCCGAGGTCCCCGGTGCCGTACAGACGCTTCATCCCGTAGTCCTTGGTGCCGGACACGGAGATGGTGGAGGAGACGCCCTCGCTGCCGTTGGGGGTCGGCCAGGTGGCGGCGCCGGCCGGAGAGGCCCCGGTCGTCATGACCATGCCAACCGAGAGGCCCAGGGTGGCGAGTGCGCCCGTCAGTGCGCGCCTGCGGGCGCGCGGTCGTGTCGCGGAAGTCATGTCGTTCCTTCTGTCGGGTGTGGGGGTCAGGACTCCCGGCGTCCGCGCTCGGGCGCCGGAAGGCCACGTACATGAACGACGTTCTTCAAGGTGCACAACGTGTGCCGTCGTTCCGTAGGAATGACGTGAGCGGGTCACGCTGCTGAACGGAAGGTATGGGGTAAGCGCTTTCTGGTCAACGCCTCGCGTGGATCGCTTTCGGCCAGGAACGGCGGATGCCGGTGGCCCGGACGCGACAGGCGTCCGGGCCACCGGCATCCGTACCGGGCGGGGGTCAGACCGAGCGGTGGTACTGGTCCGGCACCCGCACCTCGCCGCCCAGCTCACGGGCCGCCTGCCGGGCCCAGGACGGGGAGCGGAGCAGTTCGCGGCCGAGGAGCACCGCGTCCGCCTCGCCGTTGGCGAGGATCTTCTCGGCCTGCTCGGCGTCGGTGATCAGGCCGACGGCGGCGACCGGCATCGGCGTCTCGCCGCGCACCCGCGCGGCGAACGGCACCTGGTAGCCGGGCCCGGTCGGGATGCGGACACCGGAGGCGTTGCCGCCGGTGGAGACGTCGAGCAGGTCGATGCCGTGGGCGTGCAGCTCGCCCGCGAAGCGCACGGTGTCGTCCGGGGTCCAGCCGGAGTCCTCCAGCCAGTCGGTGGCCGAAATGCGGAAGAACAGCGGCTTGTCGTCCGGCCACTCCTCACGCACGGCGTCGACCACCTCGAGCGCGAGACGCGTGCGGTTCTCGTACGAGCCGCCGTAGGCGTCGGTGCGGTGGTTGGAGTGCGGGGAGAGGAACTCGTTGATCAGGTAGCCGTGGGCGCCGTGGATCTCGGCGATCTCGAACCCGGCGGCGAGCGCCCGGCGGGCGGCGGCCCGGAACTGGCCGACCACGTCCCGGATCTGGTCGACGGTCAGCTCGTCCGGCGTCGGGTGGTGCTCGTCGAAGGCGAGCGGGCTCGGCGCCACCGGCTGCCAGCCGTACGCCTCCGGACCGACCGGCGCGCCGCCCTTCCAGGGCCGGTCGGTGGACGCCTTGCGCCCGGCGTGTGCGAGCTGGATGGCGGGGACGGTGCCCTGCGAGACGAGGAAGCGGGTGATCCGGCGGAACGCCTCGACCTGCGTGTCGTTCCAGATGCCCAGGTCGTACGGAGAGATGCGGCCCTCCGGCGACACGGCGGTGGCCTCGACGACGATGAGCCCGGTGCCGCCGGCCGCGCGGGCCGCGTAGTGCGCGAAGTGCCAGTCGGCGGGCGCGCCGGCCTCGGGGCCCTCGGGCGCGGCCGAGTACTGGCACATCGGCGGCATCCACACCCGGTTGGGGATCGTCACGTCGCGCAGGGTGTACGGCTCGAACAGCAGGCTCACGGCGGGCTCCATTCGTCGGGTGCCGGGGACGGTGCGGCTCGTACGATAAGCATCGTAGTACGGCGGATGTCAAACTACGATGGTTCTCGTACAATGGGCCTTCCCGGACCGAAGTGGAGCCGCCGTGACGACCGCCGCACCCGCCGCCAGCAGCCGCGACCTGCCCCACCCGGCACGCGACGAGATCCGGCTGGAGGGCGTGCTGCACGCGCTCTCCGACCCCGTGCGGCTGCGCATCGTCCGCGAGCTCGCGGACGGGGAGGTCGCGCTCTCCTGCTCGCACTTCAATCTGCCGGTCACCAAGTCGACCACCACGCACCACTTCCGGGTGCTGCGCGAGAACGGCGTGATCCGGCAGATCTACGAGGGCACCGCCAAGATGAACGGCCTGCGCAGGGACGACCTGGACGACCTCTTCCCCGGCCTGCTCGACTGCCTGCTCACCGCCGCCGCCCGCCAGGCCGCCCGCCGCCCCGGCGACTGACCTCCCTCAGCCGCGGACCGGCTCCGCCCCCGACGGCGTCCGGTGGCCCCGGAGCGGGCTCACGTGCCGGCTGCCCGTGCCGCCGCCAGCAGGGATTCCCAGTCGGGGAGCTTGACGGTGCCGCGGCCGAGCGAGGCGCCCAGCTCCGCCTCGGCGCGCTCGATCGCCTGCCAGCCCGTCCACTCGACCGGTTCGACACCCTCCGCCCGCAGGGCCGCCAACGGGTCGCCGGGCAGGTCCCGTGCGAGGAGGAGGGGCGCGTCCTGCAGCAGGGAGGTCACCGTCTCCTTCGCGCACGGACGGTTCGTCCCGATGACGCCGGTCGGGCCCCGCTTGATCCAGCCCGCCACGTACTCGCCCGGAGCGACGGCGTCCGCGCGCAGCACCCGCCCGGCCAGATGCGGCACCGTACCGGTGGCCGGGTCGAACGGCAGCCCCTCCAGCGCCACCCCGCGATAGCCCACCGAGCGCAGCACCAGCTGCCCCTCGATCTCCTCGAACCGACCGGTGCCGGTGACGCCGCCGTGCCCGTCCGGCACCGTCCGCTCGAAGCGGACCGCGCCCGCGCGCCCGTCCCGGGCGACGACCTCCACCGGCCGCAGGAAGAAGCGCAGGCGGATCAGGCGCCGGGTGCCCGGCTCCGGGGCCCCGGCCCAGCCGCGCAGCACCTCGACGTTGCGGCGCTGCGCCGCGGGCAGCGCGGAGGGGTCCGTGTACGCCGGGTCCAGTGCCGCCTCGGCCGGGTCCACGGCGACGCCGGTGTCCGGCAGGGTCCCCAGCTCGCGCAGCTCCTTGGTGGTGAAGCGGGCCTGGGACGGACCGCGCCGGCCCACCATGTGGACGACCGAAACCCGGCTCGCAGCGAGCGCGGTCAGGGCGTCGTGCGGCATGTCCGTGGGACTCAGTTCCGCGGCACCCCTTGCCAGCATGCGGGTGACGTCCACGGCGACGTTCCCCACGCCGATCACCACCGCCGACCGCACCCCGCCCAGGAAACCGCCGTCGGCGGGGACACCGTCCGGCCCGGGAGGGACGGGCAGCCCGGTGGCGTCCGGATGGGCGCTGTACCAGGACACGAACTCGGTCGCCGACCAGCTGCCCGGCAGCTCCTCGCCCGGGATCCCCAGCCGCCGGTCGGTGGCGGCGCCCACGCAGTACACCACCGCGTGGTACAGCTCCCGCAGCCGCGCGGCCGGCACGCCGCCCGGCCCGACCGGGACCCCGCCCAGGAAGCGCACCCGCTCGTGCTCCAGCACCGCGCGAAGGTTGTTCTGCAGGGACTTGATCTTCTCGTGGTCCGGTGCCACGCCGTAGCGGACCAGGCCGTAGGGGCACGGCAGCCGGTCCAGCACGTCGACGCGCACCCCGGGATCCTGCTGGACGAGGCTCTGGGCGGTGTAGCACCCGCTCGGGCCGGAACCGATGACGGCGACACGCAGCACGGCGGAACTCCTCATCCTGCGGGACCGACAGGAGATCGCTGATGCCTCCAGCATGGCACCGTCGCCGCTCCGCTGACAGGGTGCCGTCCGCCGCACGGGGTGCGTGTTCCGCGGAGGGAATCCGATCACGCCGTTACGTTGCGTGTGTGCTCGAGGCATCTTTTCTTCAGCTTTCCGATCGCTCTCCGGCGGAGGGCGCGGTGTCCGTGTGGCCCGCCTGGGAGGTGTGCGAGGGGGAGCGGTCCACCCGGTGGCTCCATGTCCGGCTGGCGTTCGGGGACGGGGCCCGGATCGACGCCCTGGCGACGGTGAGTGACGGGTGGGTCTGCGTCGAGGACGTACAGGCCCGGCCGGCGCTGGCCCTGGAGGACCTGGCGGTGCTCGCCGACTGGATCGAGGGCCCACTGGCCCGGGCCTGCGGCGCCGGGGACGGGCAGGAGCCGGGGGACGGGGCCGGCGCGGGCACGCACCGGGACGGCCCCGTCCCCCCGCGCGGGCCCCAGTGGCGGATCGTGGCGCGGGCCTACCGCACGGCGCAGGAGCGGGGCACCGATCCGGTCCTCGCCGTGATGGACGAGACCGGGTACAGCCGGCGCGGGGCGCTCAGGCTCATCGGCCGGACGCGCGACGCGGGGCTGCTGTCCCCGCGCCACGCCCGGCGGTGAGCGGGCCGGCCGCCGGCCGTCGCGCGCTCACAGCAGGTCGCGCATCCGGTTGATCTCGCTCGTCTGCTGGGCGACCACGTCGTCCGCCATCTCCTCGATCCGGATGTTGTTGCCCTCGCCCTTCACCTCGGTGGACATGGTCACCGCGCCCTGGTGGTGGGTGATCATGAGGGTGAGGAAGAGCTGGTCGAAGGCCTTGCCGTCGGCCGCGCGCAGCTGCTTCAGCTGTGCCTGGGTGGCCATTCCGGGCATCGTCGCGTGGTCGTGCCCGTGTCCGTGCCCGTCGTCCTGCTCCGGCTTGTCATGGCTCTTCAGCCAGCTCTGCATCGCCTTGATCTCCGGCTGCTGCGCGGCGGCGATGCGCTCGGCCAGCTTCTCGATCTTCGACGACTCGGCGCGGTCGGGCACGAGCGCGGTCATCTCGAGGGCCTGTGCGTGGTGCACGATCATCATCCGCGCGTAGGTCACGTCGGCGGAGTTGGGGGAGTCGTCCTCCGCGCGCTGCTGGGCCGCGTCCTCGGCCGACAGGGTCCGGTTCGGCTCCCCGGGCTCGCCCGGTGCGAGGACCGAAGGGCCGCTCGTGGCGGCCGACTTGGCGTCGTCGGTGTCGGAGTCGCAGGCCGCGAGCCCGAATACGGCCAGGGCGGTCAGCCCGGCGGCGACGGACACACGTGACACACGGCGGTAGTGCACAAGGACCTCCTGTGGCTGGGGTGCCCCTTCGGGGGAAGGGTCGTGACACCTCGTGAGTGTCGACGACCGTCCTAGCACGCTTCAGTGCAACTTTGATCAAAAAACTTCGTTGCAAGGGGTGTTGCCCCCTGTTGGTATGTGCATGTCCAAGACGATACTGCCGGTGCGAAACCCGTTCACCCGTGAACGGAACCAGGGAGGAAAACAGTGATCCTGTTGAGTGTTTCCCGGACCCGGCGCAGACGCCTGGGAGTTGCCGCGGCGGCCGGTGGGCTGCTGGCCGCGCTGCTCACCGCCGCGCCGGCCGCCGCGATCCCCGACCCCGGGGACTCGCCGGCCGACCGCAAGGAGGTCTCGCGGAGCGACCAGGCCGAGGCGCGCGAGGCCATCGAGAGCGGTGAGATACCCGGCCAGGACGAGGTCGTCCACTCCGCCAACATCCGGCACGTGGCCAACATCCCGAAGGACGTGCTGCCCGGCACCAACTCGGACCTGGCCTTCCAGGGCCGGTACGCCTTCGCCGGCAACTACGACGGCTTCCGCATTTTCGACATCAGCGACCCGAAGGCGCCGAAGACGGTGGCCCAGGTCCTGTGCCCCGGCTCGCAGAACGACATCTCCGTCTCCGGGGACCTGCTGTTCCTGTCGACCGACTCCTCGCGCAGCGACAGCAGTTGCAACAGCACCACGCAGCCGGTCACCGAGAAGTCCTCCTGGGAGGGCATGAAGGTCTTCGACATCAGCGACAAGAGCAACCCGCGCTACGTCGCCGCCGTCGAGACCGCCTGCGGCTCGCACACCCACACGCTGGTGCCCGAGCGCAAGAACGTCTACGTCTACGTCTCCTCGTACTCGCCCAACGCGGCCTACCCGGACTGCCAGCCGCCGCACGACGGCATCTCGGTGATCAAGGTCCCGCGCAAGGCCCCGCAGGACGCGGCGCTCGTCGGCTTCCCGGTGCTGTTCCCGGGTGAGGGCCCGGACGGCGGCGGCAACCCGGGCGCGCCCACCAACCCGGGCGTCTCCAAGACCACCGGCTGCCACGACATCACCGTGCTGCCCTCCAAGGACCTGGCCGCCGGCGCCTGCATGGGCGACGGCATCCTGTTCTCCATCGAGGACCCCGAGCACCCGAAGGTCATCGACCGGGTGCAGGACAACGTCAACTTCGCGTTCTGGCACTCGGCGACCTTCAACCAGAAGGCCAACAAGGTCGTCTTCACCGACGAGCTCGGCGGGGGCGGCGCCGCCACCTGCAACGAGGCCATCGGCCCGAACCGCGGCGCGGACGGCATCTACGACATCGTGGGCAAGGGCGACCGGCGCGAACTGGTCTTCCGCAGCTACTTCAAGATCCCCCGCCACCAGGCGGACACCGAGAACTGCGTCGCGCACAACGGCTCGCTGATCCCGGTCAAGGGCAAGGACCTGATGGTCCAGGCCTGGTACCAGGGCGGCGTCTCCGTCTGGGACTTCACCGACTCCTCCAAGCCCAGGGAGATCGCCTACTTCGAGCGCGGCCCGCTGGCCACCGACCGCATCGTCACCGGCGGTTCCTGGTCGGCGTACTACTACAACGGCTACATCTACTCGAACGACATGGCCAAGGGCTTCGACGTCCTGAAGATCGACGACCGGCGCACCGACCCGGCCCGCTGGGTCCAGATGCGCGAGCTCAACGTGCAGACGCAGCCGGACTACTTCGACTGAGCGTCCGGCTCCGGCCGAGGGGCCGGGGCCGGACGGTCGGGCGCCGGCTCGGTCGCGAAGAACCGGGCCAGGTCCGTCCCCTCCGTCTCAGGTGTCCCGCCGGGCGCTCCGGCGTCCGGCGGGACACCCAGCTCCCAGTCGAGCCCGTAGCGCTGGAACAGTTCCGCGCGCAGCACCGGAACGGGCATCGGCGCGCCCGGCATCAGGGCCGCGTACACGGCGCCCATCAGCAGGGCGCGCAGCATCGGGTAGTCGGCCTCCACGTCGTGGGAGCCGTGCCGGGCGACGGTGTCGCTCAGCAGTTCCGCCAGGCGCCGCTGCTCCGGGCAGGGCAGGAACCCCTCGGCCTGCAGCAGCCCGGCCATGTGCTGGCGCATCAGCACCGGGCGGTCCCGCGCCAGCCCCAGGATCGCGTCGATGGCCCGCGCCATCCGCTCCGGGCCGTCCTCGGCGCGCGGCTCGCGCTCCAGGGCCTCCTCCAGGGTGCGGTGCATCAGCCGGTGCACCGCGGACTGCACCAGCTGCCGCTTGCCCGGGAAGTAGTACGAGACCAGGCCCCGCGCGGAGCCCGCCCGGTCGGCGATGTCGCCGAGCGTGGTCGCGTCGTAGCCGTGCTCGCTCACCAACTCGACGGCGGCGTGCAGAAGCCGCTCCTTCGAACGCCTCCGCAACTCTTCATTGACCAGGGCGCTGCGCGGGGACATGCTGGACTCCTGCGTTGACTGGCTGCCAGCCAACTATACTCAACGCGTCCCGTCGGGCCCCTTGGAGGGTCTCTTCAGGGCTGCCGTCCACCTCGGGCGACACGGGGGATCGTCCGAGGTGGACGGTGTGAAGCGCGATAACGGTTGCCTCAGGCTACCGGCGTCTGCCGCTCCGGCCGCACGCGGAGCGCGCCGGGCTCACGGGTGCAGCCGCTTGTGGATCCCCACCGCCGCGGTCACCACCAGCGCACCGAACAGCCAGCCGCCGAGGACGTCCGTGGGCCAGTGGACGCCCAGCCAGACCCGGGTGAGGCCGACCCCGGCCACCGACACGACCGCCACGGTCACCGCCGTGCGCCACAGGGCGCGGCTCACCCCGTGGCGGTGCAGCAGCCACAGCAGCAGGCCGCACACGACCGTCGCCGTCATGGCGTGGCCCGACGGGAAGGCCGCGTAGTGCGCCGAGTCGACCGGGTCGGGCCAGACCGGCCGGGCGCGGTCCACCGCCGCCTTCAGGCCCTGCTGCAACGCCGTCCCGAGGGCGACCGTCAGGACCAGCCACATCGCCGTCCACCGGGCCGCGTACCGCCACACCAGCAGCGCCACCACCACACCGCACAGCACCCGCATCGTCCACGGGTCCCACACCCAGTCGGTCAGGATGCGGGAGGTCTGCGTCAGGCCCGGTTCCGCGACCGCCCAGCGGTGGGTGGTGCGGGAGATGTCGCCGTCCAGGCCGATCAGCGGGCGCCACTCGACGGCGACGAGCGCCAGCAGCAGTGCCGAGCACAGGGCCAGCACTCCGGTGGACAGGGTGGCGGGGCGGCGTTCGGGGGACCGGGGCGGGGATTCGACGTGGGAGGTGTGCATGGTCACGATCCTCGCCGACCGGCGGCCCCGGGGCCAGTTCCCCCCTCCCACCGGGCCCGGCGCGCGGGCCCGTTCCCCGGCCGGCGCCGGCCCGCGGGCTATCCCAGCGCCCGCAACCCCGGTACGAACGCCACCAGTACGGGGATCACCGGCACCAGCGACGCCGCCGCGGTCAGCCGCAGCCGCCGCCCCGCGGTGAGCCGGTCAGGGGGAGTGAGCAGCCGGTGCACACGGGCGGTGACATGGGCCTGCGGGGTGGGGCAGGGGCCGAACACCCCGCGGTGCTCGTTGAGTTCCACCAGGGCGAGGGCCGTGGTCAGCCGGCCG
The DNA here is from genome assembly GCF_007829875.1 of Streptomyces capillispiralis. NCBI lineage: Bacteria > Bacillati > Actinomycetota > Actinomycetes > Kitasatosporales > Streptomycetaceae > Streptomyces > Streptomyces capillispiralis. The sequence goes on from NZ_VIWV01000001.1 coordinate 7,026,593, forward strand.
AAGCGGCGCGACGCGGTGTCGTCGGCGGCGAGTTCGACCAGCCGGTGCATCTCGTCGCGGAACGCCGCGAACACGGGAACTCGCGGGAACCCGTCCGCCAGCGCGGACGAGCAGTGCAGCAGCCAGTCGTGCCGGGCCCGCGCGTGCCCCCGCTCGTGCGCGAGCACGGCGTCCAGCTGTCTGCCCTTCAGTCGGCGCAACGCGGCCGTGGTGACGACCAGTCGGGGCGGGGTGCCCGGCAGCCACCAGGCGTCGGGCCGCTCGCCCTCCAGGACCACGAGCCGGTCGGCGCCCGGCTCCTCCCCGGGCAGCAGCGGGGCCCGCACCCGCAGGCCGGCCCGGCGCGCCCGGCGCCGTGCGCGGGCCCGTCCGACCTCCCGGACCAGCATCGCGGCGCTCCACAGACCCCCGCACGCCAGCGCCAGCGCGGTGGTCTCCGCCCAGAGTCCGGCCGTACCGAGGGCGTACGCCTCCACGACCGCCCGGGGCGCGGTGGCGAAGACATGGCCGCCCACCGCCCGCCAGGCCGCCGCCGCGCTGAACGTCATCGACAGGGCGCAGCACAGCAGCACCGTCGCGATCAGGCACTGCCACGCCCACAGCGCCACCACCGGCTCGCGGTCCGGCCAGTCGGCCCGGGCGAGCAGCCGGGGACCCGTCACGGCGGTCAGGACACCGAGCAGCAGCAGGGCCGCGGGGAGGATCATGTGAGCAGCCTATGAGCGCGGACCCGCCGGCGGTACGGACCGGTGAACCGAAGTGACGCAGGCAACGGCGCCGTGCCCGCACCGCTCCCGCCCTCACATCGTCGGCAGCATCGCCACCATGGCGATGGCCATGGCCAGCCGGCAGGCCCGCGCCAGCTCCGGCCGGTCGCCCCAGCCGACATCCCGGCCGCCGCCCGGCGTGCCCGCCACGGGCACCAGCCGTGCCCCGGTCACGAGCACGTACGCGACGAAGTAGAGCAGCAGGCTCCCCGTCAGCAGGGGGATGTCCGCGCCGTTCCCCGCATGCCCGTGTCCGCCCGTCCGGGAGGCGGCCATGGTCACCGCCATGTGGACCATCGCCCCGGCGCCGATCAGATGGTGCAGATGGCACGCGCCCGCGCGGGCCGCCCACAGCGCCTGCAGTCCGGCGGCGCCGAACACCGCCGCACCGGCCGGCCAGGCCCAGGCCGGCGGGGTGAACGCCGCCGCGGGCACCGCCATCGCGGCCATGCCGAACCCCATCAGCGCCTCGCCACCCGCGGCGCGGCGCTGCTCCTCCACGCGGCTGCGCATGCGCAGCAGACAGTAGGCGCCGGTCGCCGCGCAGAGCGCGACCAGCAGCCAGCCGGACGACGCCGGTCCGTGCACCTGATCCTCCCCCTCGGCCCGCTCGACGGTCGGGAAGGGGATGCCCGGCGCCGACGGCGGACACGCGGGCGCACGGGGGTGTGCGGGGAGTGTTCGGGGGAGCGTGGCAGCTCAGGGGATATGTTTCACAGGTAAATTACCTGCTAACCTTTCCGCATGAGCAGTGCGCCCCCCGCCCCCACCGCCCGGCCCGCCCGGCGTCTCCCGCTCGCCGACGTGCTGCGCCTCGGGCGCCCGTCCGACATCTGGTTCAAGCCGGCCCTCAGCGTGGTCGCCGCGGTCGCACCGCCCAGCCTGCTGCTGGTCGCGCTCGACCGGCTCGATCTCGCCCTCTACACCATGGCCGGATCCCTGTGCGCCCTGTACGCCCACAACCGTCCCTACGCCGCCCGCGCCAAGGTGCTGGCGGGCGTGGTCCTCGGCATGCTCGCCGGCCTCGCGACGGCCCTCGTCGCCGCCTCCCTCACCCGGAACGCCGTCGTCCTGGTCACCGTCGGCGCCGTGCTCGCCGCCGCGCAGAAGGTGCTGTGCGACGCCACCCGCGTCGGGCCACCCGGCAACGTCGTCCTCACCTTCGTCAGCTCCGCCTCGCTGTTCGTGCCGCAGACCCCCGGACAGGTCCCCGGCCACCTCGGGCTCGCCGCCGCGGCCGGCCTGTGGGCCTGGCTGGTGGGCATGGCACCCGCCCTGACCAGGCCGCACGGCCCCGAACGGCGCGCCACCGCGCACGCCCTGAACGCCGCCGCGGCGTACGCCGAGACCGCTGGCACCGGCGACGGGCACACCGGCGCCCGTGTCACCGCCCTCGCCGCCGTGCAGGCCGCCCGGCAGTCCCTGCGCTCCGCCGGGAGACGGCCCTCCGCCACCCGCCGCGCCCTGGCACGGCTCGTGGTCCGCGCCGAGGTCGCGCTCGCCGCACCCACCGACGCCGACCCGGCCCGGCTGCGCGCCTGGGCCGGCGCCCTGCGCGGAACCGGCCCCGTCCCGGACACCGGCGACCCGCGCGCGGACACCGCCGAACCGGCCGCCGCGCGGCGCACCCCCAGGGCTGGGCTCGGCGCGCTCGCCGCGCTCACCCCGCTCGCCGCCCGCACCGCCGTCGGCTGCGCGCTCGCCGGCTACGCCTCCCTCGCCCTCGGCATCGGCCGCCCCTATTGGGCCCTGGTCACCGCCGCCGCCCTCTACCAGGCCAACCTCAGCCTCACCTGGGGCCGGACCGTGCAGCGCGTCGTCGGCAACCTCGCCGGCGTGCTCCTCTTCGCCGCCGTGGCCCCGCTCGCCCACCTCGGCCCGCTCGCCCTCGTCCTGTGCTGCCTGGCCTTCAGCTTCGGTGCCGAGGCGCTCATCAGCCGCAACTACTGGCTCGGCAGCGTCTGCGTCACCCCGCTGGCGCTGCTCGTCACCGGGTTCGCCGGCCCGCAGCGGACCGGTGACCTGGTCACCGAGCGCGCCGTGGACACCCTCGTCGGCGCCGCCGTCGGATTCGCCGCCGCCCTGGCCGTCACCGACCGGCAGGCGGGCGACCGCGTCGTCCGGTCCCTCACCGCCGTCGACCGGGCCCGCGAGCACGCCGCCCGGGTGCTCGCCGACCCGGGAGCGGCGCCCGCGGCGGTGGAGACCGCCCGCCGCGACCTCGCCGCCGCCCTGCTCGACCTGCGGGCCACCGCCGACGCCGCGGCGGGCGAGTGGTGGCAGCGCGCGCTGCCCCGGGAGCGGGTCGTGCTCGCCGAGCGGTCGGGACACCGTACGCTCGCGGCTACGGTACGACGCCAGGGGCTGCTCCCGGACCCCGGCACGGACACGGAGGACGTACGGCCATGACGGCGACCGAAGGACCATCGGCGACCGACGGCGGGGAGCCGTCCGCGACCGGCGGGGGCCCGACCGCCCCCGGGCGGGACGACACGGTCGCCGCGGTCGTCAGGCAGTGGCGGGCCGTGCATCCCGGGCTCGACACCGGCCCCATGGAGGTCATCGGCCGCATCAACCGCTGCGCCGCGCTCCTCCAGCAGGCGGAGGACGCGCCGCTGCGCCGGGCCGGTCTGACCCGCCCGGAGTTCGACCTGCTCGGCGCGCTGCGCCGCACCGGCCACGAACTGACCCCGAGCGAGCTGGCCCGCGAGACGTTCTCCTCCGGCGCCGCCGTCACCAAACGCCTCAAGCAGCTCACCGAACGCGGACTCGTGGAACGCCGCGGCGACGCCCGCGACCGCCGCGTCGCGCACGTGCGCCTCACCGATACCGGGCGTGACCTGGTCGACGGCATCCTGCCCGCCCAGCTCGCCTACGAGACCGCCGCGCTGTCCGGCCTGGACGGCCCCGAACTCGGTGAGCTGGCGTCCCTGCTGGGCGTACTGCTGGGGCAGCTGGAAGGGCGGCTGGGCGCGCTGCGGGCGTGAGCGCCCTCCTGCCGGCCGCCGCCCGCCCGCCCCGTGCTCACGCGGCCGGGTCCACGGCCCCGCGCACGCCGAACATGGCGCCCTGCGGGTCGCGGAGCACCGCGATGCGCGGGCCCTCCGGGTGCGAGACCGGCTCCATCAGCACGGTGCCCCGCGCCCGCGTCGCCGTGTCCGCGGCGGCGTCCACGTCGTCGACCGCGAAGTACGGCAGCCAGTGCGCCGGCACCTCGTGGGGGAACTTGTCGTCCATCGTCACCATGCCGCCGAAGTCCGCGCCCTCGACGCCCCACCGCGGGTAGCGCCCGGAGGGGGTCACGCTCCAGCCGAACACGCCGGTGTAGAACGACACGGCCTGCTGCGGCGCGCGGGTCAGCAGCTCCACCCAGCTAAGTGCCCCGGGCGCGTCGAACACGCCGGCGCCCGGGAAGGAGCCCGCCTGCCAGAGCTGGAAGACGGCACCGGTGGGATCGGCCGCCACCGCGAAGCGGCCCAGGTCGAACACGTCCGTCGCGTCGACCAGCGTCCGCCCGCCCGCGGCACGCACCTCCCGGAGGGCGGCATCGGCGTCGGGCACCGCGAACGACACGTTCCAGGCGACCGGCTGAGACTCCTGGTACAGCGGTGCCAGCGCGGCGACCGCCGCGTCACCGAGGTACGCGACCGTGTAACCACCGGCCTCCTCGCGCGGATCCGTCTCGGGACGCCAGTCGAAGAGCCGGGTGTAGAACCGCTGTGCGGACTCCAGGTCGGTGGTCCCCAGCTCGGCCCAGCAGGGCCCGCCGGTCACCGGCGCGGACAGGTCCATGGCGCTCCCTTCCGTCCCTCAGCACGCTAAGCCCGGCTTCCGGCCGGGGCCATCCGGGCCGGGACGGAGGCCGGCGCCGCGGCGTCAGATGCCCGGCCGGTACCGCAGCGGATGGTCGGCCGGGATCTCGACCAGCACGATCGGTGTGCCGTCCGGGTCGGCGATCCACATCTCGACCAGCCCCCACGGCTCCTTGACCGGGGGACGGACGATCTCGACGCCCCGGGCCGCCAGCTCCTCGTGCGCCGCCGCGACGTCCTCGACCTGGAGCCACAGCCGTACCGCCGGGGACGCCGCCGACGGGCCCTCCGAGCGGCCCGAGAGCTCCAGAAACCCGCCGCCCAGGAAGTAGACGGTGCCGCGCTCCGGGCCCGTACCGAACTCGCGGTGGACGGCGAGGCCCAGCTGTCCGCCGTAGAAGGCGCGGGAACGGTCGGGGTCGGTGGGCCGGAGCAGGACCCGGCTGCCCAGTACATGCACCATGGGGCCGAGCGTAGCGGCCGGGCTAGGGTCTGTCGTTTGGACCAGGTCGGCTGAGAGAGACCGCGCCTCTCAGCCCGCCCGAGCGGGGCGTGGTGCGTGCAGCTGCAAGGCGGAGGAGGGCGGCGACGCGGAGCGTCGGCAACCGATGACAACGCGGCAGATGCGCGTGCCACGCCCCGCGACGCCGACCTGATCCAAACGACAGGCCCTAGTCTCGTTCCCGGCCGAGCCACGCCGATACGACGCACACGAAGCGGGAGACCTGCCCATGGAATCCGTCACCGACGCAGCACCGACCTTCCGGGACGCCACCGAAGCCGACGTGGACGCCCTCGTCGCGCTGATCGAGTCGGCGTACCGGGGAGAGTCCAGCCGGGCCGGGTGGACGACCGAGGCGGACATCCTCCAGGGACAGCGGACCGACCCGGAGGGTGTGCTGGAGGTCATCAGGTCGCCGGACAGCCGGCTGCTGACGGTGGAGCGCGAGGGCCGGATCGTCGCCTGCTGCCAGCTCGAACACCGCGGGCCGCACGCCTACTTCGGGATGTTCGCGGTGAGCCCCGCCCTCCAGGGGGCCGGACTGGGCAGGACGATCATCGCGGAGGCGGAGCGCCGGGCCCGCGAGACCTGGGGCGCCGACGAGATGCACATGACGGTGATCTCCGTGCGGGAGGACCTGATCGCCTGGTACGAGCGGCGCGGCTACCGCCGTACGGGAAGGATGACGCCCTTTCCGTACGGCGACGAGCGCTTCGGGATCCCGCAGCGCGACGATCTGCGGTTCGAGCTGCTGGTGAAGGAACTGGTCTGACGGCTCACGCCGTGAAGCGGCCGGTGCGCTTGATCTCCGGGTAGTCGGTGGTGGCGCCGTCGAGTCCCAGGGCCCGCACCAGCCTGAGGTGGTCCTGGGTGTTGACCACCCAGCCGATGACCGCCAGGTCCGCCTTCCGGGCCCGCTCCACGATCTCCAGGGTGAGCCGGCGGATGTTCAGGCAGACGGTGGAGGCGCCGGCCCCGACCGCCCGGTCCACGACGTCCGCCCCGTAGCGGCTCGCGATGAGCGCCGTGCGCACCCCGGGCACCAGCCGGGCGATCTCGGTGATCGCCTCGTCGTGGAACGACGACACCTCGACCCGGGCGGCCAGGTCCCGCCCGTTCATCACCTCGGCCAGCGCCCGGGCCGCCTGCACGTCCTTGATCTCGGCCTGCAGCGGGGTCCGGACGGCGTCCAGGACCTCCTCGAAGACGGGAACGCGCTCGCCTTGCCCGGCGTCCAGGGCGCGCAGCTCGGCGAGGGTCTTGTCGGCGATGGCGCCGGTGCCGTCCGTGGTGCGGTCCACGTCCGTGTCGTGCATGACGACGAGCGCGCCGTCCTTGCTCAGGTGCAGGTCGAGTTCGATGACGTCGAGGCCCGCTTCCTGGGCGGCGACGAAGGACCGGAGGGTGTTCTCGGGGGCGACACCCATGACTCCGCGGTGACCGATGGTGAGGAAGTTCAAGATGCGACTCGCTTCCGTCGACGGCGGCGGGGGGCCGCGTCCCTACGGCCCTCCTGGACCGTATCGCCTGTGCCCGCCGCGTCCAGAGGCTGAACATCGATCGCACGCAGCAGCGCCCAACCGGGTGTCAGGCAGGAAAAAGTGCGGTGAAGGCCGGGGTGGGGCAGGATAATTTCCCGAGGTGCCCCTTGCTGGGAGAAACCTCATGTGTATACGGTCTCCATACGCGAGGTTCTCCCGTGGAGGATGGGACATGACGGAAATTCTTGTGCAGGTGGGTACCGAGGGGCAGGTTCCTTCGGAGACCAGGGTGGTGGAGCACCCGGCATGGCCCGTGCTCAAGGATGCCGTGGAGCGGATCCGGCCCTGGCAGTCCAAGGACGGGTCGATCGACTTCGGCGCCGAGGGCGCCCCGTCCCGCGCCGACGCCGAGCGCGCGGTGCGCGAGGTGACCGGGGCCGTCGAGCGGCTGTCCCCGCTGCTCCCGCACGACCGCGCCTACCACGAGGCGCTGGTCGAGGACCTGGGCCGCTGGGCCGAGGGCGGCTTCGAGGTGCCCGACTTCCTCGACTCGCTGCTGGCCTTCCAGCCGGCCGCGCACCGCGAGGACGGACTGCAGCACCTGGTCGTCTTCCCGATGTACACGCAGAACGGCAACCCGGACCGCAACCTCGAGGCGGTCGTGCTGCGCATGGTCTGGCCCGACTGGCTGGCCGAGCTGGAGCGCACCCGCTACGACAACCCGCTCTTCTGCGGCATCACCTTCGAGGACTTCACCGCCGGCTACGACACCAACTCCGCGGTGCTCTTCCCCGAGACCATCGCCGTGCGCGAGGCCCCCGAGCGGTTCACCTGGGGCGGCATCTTCTGCGACCGCGAGGCCGCCCGCTTCCGCCGCGTCACCGAGGCCGCCGTGGACATCCTGGGCCTCGAACTGCCCGAGGACGTCGCCGCCATGGTCCACGACCGGAAGCGCTGCGAAGAGGCGTTCGTGCTCTGGGACATGGTCCACGACCGCACCCACAGCCACGGCGACCTGCCCTTCGACCCGTTCATGATCAAGCAGCGCCAGCCGTTCTGGATGTACGGCCTGGAGGAGCTGCGCTGCGACCTCACCGCCTTCAAGGAGGCCGTGAAGCTCGCCGGCGACGGCGTCCCGCAGGCCCGTGACGTCCAGGTCGCGGTGCTCTTCGACCGGATGTTCCGCTTCCCCGTCACCGGCGAGCGGGTCCGCAACTACGACGGCCTCGGCGGCCAGCTGCTCTTCGCCTACCTGCACAGGCACGACGTCGTCCGCTGGACCGACAACAAGCTCTCCATCGACTGGGAGCGCGCCCCGCAGGTCACCAACCAGCTGTGCGCCGAGATCGAGACGCTGTACCGCGACGGCATCGACCGCCCCAAGCTCGTCCACTGGTTCGCCGGCTACGAGCTGGTCTCCACCTACCTCTCCCCGCACCCCGGCTCCAAGTGGGCCAAGGGCCCCGACGCCCTGGACCTGACGCAGCCGCCGCGCAAACTCGTCGATGACGTGCTTCCGGACGAGTTTCCGCTGAGCATGTTCTATGAGGCACTGTCCAAGAAGCTGAAGAACGTGATCGCCTCCACCAGGGGCATCACGGCGGACGGTGCCGAGCGGGTCGCCGCGTGAGCGATCGCGAGTCCACAACTGCTCAGGAGGCGAGGATCATGGGGAACGGGGCGCTCGACGGTGCGGTGATCGCGGTGGCCGGCGCGGGAGGACCCGCGGGCCGGGCGGCACTGCTCAGGCTGGCCGAGGCGGGGGCGACGGTCGTCGGCTCCGACAACGACCCGGAGCGGCTGGCGGAAGCCGTCGACGCGGCGCGCTACGCGCACGGCGGCGCCACCGTCACCGGGGAGACGGTCGACCTCCTCGACCTGAACTCCACCCGCGAGTGGGCCTCCCGGGTCGAGAAGGAGTTCGGCCGGGTCGACGGCCTGGTCCACCTCGTCGGAGGGTGGCGCGGCAGCGAGACCTTCACCAAGACCAACCTGGACGACTGGGACCTGCTGGAGCTGCTGCTGGTGCGCACCGTCCAGCACACCTCCCTCGCCTTCCACGAGGCGCTCCAGCGCAGCGACCGCGGCCGGTACGTCCTGATCAGCGCGGCCGGCGCCACCAGGCCCACCGCGGGCAACGCCGCCTACTCCGCGGCCAAGGCCGCCGCCGAGGCGTGGACGCTGGCCATGGCCGACTACTTCCGCAAGGCCGGGGGCGAGCAGGGGCCGACGTCGGCGGCTGCGATCCTGGTGGTGAAGGCGTTGGTGCACGACGCGATGCGCGCCGACCGCCCCAACGCGAAGTTCGCGGGCTTCACGGACGTCAAGGACCTGGCCGAGGCCATCGCCGGAGTCTGGGAGAAGCCCGCCGCGGAAGTGAACGGAAACCGTCTGTGGCTGACCGAGAAGCCGTGAACCCACCGAGGACCGACGCGCGTCGTCATCACGACCCGGACGTCCGCGGTTTCGCCAGCGACAACTACGCCGGGGCCCACCCGGAGGTGCTCGCCGCCCTGGCCCTGGCCAACGGCGGGCACCAGGTCGCGTACGGCGAGGACGCGTACACCGAGAACCTCCAGCAGGTGATCCGCAGCCACTTCGGTCCCACCGCCGAGGCGTTCCCGGTCTTCAACGGCACCGGCGCCAACGTCGTCGCGCTCCAGGCGGTCACCGACCGCTGGGGCGCGGTGATCTGCGCCGAGAGCGCCCACATCAACGTGGACGAGGGCGGGGCGCCGGAGCGGGTCGGCGGCATCAAGCTGCTCACCGTGCCCACCCCGGACGGCAAGCTCACCCCCGAGCTGATCGACCGGCAGGCGTACGGCTGGGACGACGAGCACCGGGCCATGCCGCAGGTGGTCTCCATAGCCCAGGCCACCGAGCTGGGCACGGTCTACACCCCGGACGAGATCCGCGCCATCTGCGAGCACGCCCACGGGCACGGCATGAAGGTGCACGTCGACGGCTCCCGGCTGGCCAACGCCGCCGCCACGTTGAACGTGCCGATGCGCGCCTTCACCAACGGGGCGGGCGTCGACCTGCTGTCGCTCGGCGGCACGAAGAACGGCGCCCTGTTCGGCGAGGCGGTCGTGGTGATCAACCAGGACGCCGTCCGGCACATGAAGCACCTGCGCAAGCAGTCCATGCAGCTGGCGTCCAAGATGCGCTTCGTATCGGTGCAGTTGGAGGCCCTGCTCGCCCGGGACCTCTGGCTGCGCAACGCCCGGCACGCCAACGGGATGGCCCAGCGCCTCGCCGAGGGCGTGCGCGCGGTGCACGGTGTGGAGATCCTCCACCCGGTGCAGGCCAACGCGGTCTTCGCCCGCCTGCCGCACGACGTGAGCGAACGGCTGCAGAAGCGGTTCCGCTTCTACTTCTGGGACGAACCGGCCGGCGACGTCCGCTGGATGTGCGCCTACGACACCACCGAGGACGACGTGGACACGTTCGTGGCGGCGCTCAAGGAGGAGATGGCCCGCTAGGCGTGCATAGGTATGCGGTCGATCGAAAATGTATTGCCTTTCGGTCGACCGCATACCTATGCTCTGGCGTCATGCAGCTGATCCAGGAAACCCCGGACCTCTCCGCGTATCTCGCCGCCGATGAGGCGATCGACCACCATCACCCGCTGGTCCGCGCGACGGCGGCGCGCCTCGCCGCAGGGGTGGGTGACTCGTATGAGTATGCGCGGGCGGCGTTCGAGTTCGTGCGCGACGCCATTCCTCATTCGCAGGACGCGGGCGACCCCCGTGTCACCTGGCGCGCCTCCGACGTCCTGGACCAGGGCACCGGCATCTGCTACGCCAAGGCCCACGCGCTGGCCGCCCTGCTGCGGGCCGAGGACATCCCGACCGCGCTCTGCTACCAGAACCTCGGCGTCGTGCACGGTCTGGTCGCCGTGCGCTTCCGCGGCGCCTGGCACCGCCAGGACCCCCGGGGCAACAAGCCCGGGGTGGACGCCCGCTTCTCCCTGGACGGTGAGCGCCTGGCGTTCACGCCCGACCCGTCGTCCAATGAGGCGGACCATCCGGTCCTGTACGCTGCACCGCATCCGGCCGTCCTGGAAGCCCTCCGGGCCGCCGTCGACCGGCCGCACCTGTGGCGGACGCTCCCCACCTCACTCCCGGAGCAAGGCGCACCATGACCTTCACCCTGACCGTGTCCGACGAGGTGCGCACCCTCGCGCCCGGTTTCACCCATGTCGCCGTCGAGGCAACGCCACCTTGATCCAGCGCCTTATCCTTCGCCCCCGTAGCGCGGAAGACAGAACGGAACCGGCGTGCACGACGCCGGTTCCTGGTCACGGTGACCCCATCGACGGCGCGGGGGCCGCGGGAGGGCGGGTGTCAGCGGGCCTCGGCCTCGCGGACCTGCTCCGGCGTCGGGGCCGTACCGCCGAGATGGGCCGGCATCCACCAGGTGTCCTCCGGACCCTTGGGGCGCACCGGGTAGGCGCGCTGCGCCGCCTCCAGCAGCTCCTGCACGCGCTCGCGCACCTGCCGGGTGATCGCGCCCGCGTACTTGTCCCGGGAGGCCTCGATCGCCTCGCCGACCCGGATGGTGATGGGGGTGTGGCTGCGCTTGAAGTTGCGCGGGTGGCCCTTGGTCCACAGCCGCTGCGTACCCCACACGGCCATCGGGATCAGCGGTACGCCCGCCTCCTGGGCCAGCCGCGCGGCACCCGACTTGAAGCTCTTGAGGGTGAACGACTGGGAGATCGTCGCCTCCGGGAAGACGCCCACGATCTCACCCGACCGCAGCGACCGCAGCGCGTGCTGGTACGCCGCCTCGCCCTGCTCGCGGTCGACCGGGATGTGCTTCATGCCGCGCATCAGCGGACCGGAGATCCGGTGCCGGAAGACCGACTCCTTCGCCATAAAACGCACGAGCCGCTTCTGCGGCAGTGCGGCCAGGCCGTTGAAGACGAAGTCGAGGTAGCTGATGTGGTTGCTCACCAGCACGGCGCCGCCCGAGCGCGGGATGTTTTCCGAACCCTGGCAGTCGATCCTGAGGTCCCACACCTTGAACAGCGTGCGGGCGAAACCGACGACGGGCCGGTAGACGAGTTCTGCCATGGGCGGGTCGGAACCCTTCCTTCTCTGCCTGGGAAGGAAGCTCCCAGTCGAAGTTACGCAGCCGTAGGTTTTACGGCTTGTCGCAGATGGTGCCCGAAGAACGGCCGGTGAACCAGCCCTGGTGCCCGTGTGCGGCGAGATTCTCGTCACGTCCGCCCCTCACCGACCTCCGGCTTCGTACGGACGGCCGGGAATGCGCGCGGCCCGGGGAACGCTGCAACCGGTTGACAGCGGATCCATGACAGGAGGCGGCGAGTGCGGGGTCACGACGGCACGGGGCGGCCCGACGGCGCGCCACCGTGGGCCGGGCTGGGAGCCGAACTGGGGGAGCGCGCCACCCTGCTGCAGTTCTCCAGTGCCTTCTGCGCGCCCTGCCGGGCCACCCGGCGGGTGCTCGGCGAAGTGGCCGCACTGGTCCCGGGCGTGGCCCACGTGGAGGTCGACGCCGAGGCCCGGCTGGACCTCGTACGCCGTCTGGGCATCGAGAAGACGCCGACGGTGCTGGTGCTCGACGCCGCCGGCCGGATCGTGCGGCGCGCGACCGGGCAGCCGCGCAAGGCCGATGTGATCGCCGCGCTCGGGGAGGCCGTGTGAGGGCGGCCGGGCGGGCGCCGGGGCCCCTTCCGCGTCACGGGACCGACTTGACTGTGCGGGCCACCCGTCGTCAGCCTGACTCCATGCCTTCGGAACTCCTCCGCCCCCGGCGGGCACCCGGCGCCCCGGCGGCCGCCGTGCACGCCGTGCGCGCGCGCCGGCCGGGCCGGTGAGCCGCGAACCCGCTCGTCAGCTCCCGCCCAAGGACAGTTCCCTGACGGCCACCTCCGACCTCGGCGCACCCCGGCTCGCCTCGCCCGAGCTGTTGCGTTCCGTCTTCCGCAAGCACGCGGCGGGCGTCGCCGTGATCACCGCGCGCGGCCGGGGCGGCCCGGTCGGCTTCACCGCCACCTCGCTCGCCTCCGTCTCCGCCGAGCCCCCGATGCTGTCCTTCGCCGTCGGGACGGGGAGCTCCAGCTGGCCCGCGATCGCGGCGGGCGGCCATGTCGGGGTGCACGTGCTCGGGGAGCACCAGCAGGAGCTGGCGGCGACCTTCGCGCGCAGCGGCGCCGACCGGTTCGGCCCGGCCACCGCCTGGCGGGAGGGGCCCGAGGGCGTCCCCGTGCTGGACGACGTGCCGGCCTGGATGGTGTGCCGGGTGGTGGCCCGGGTGCCCGCCGGTGACCACCGGATCGTCGTGGCCGAGGTCCTGCTCGGCGACCCCACCGGCCGCGGCCGTCCGCTCCTCTACCACCAGGGACGCTTCAACGGCCTGCGCGACTGAGCCGGGGTCCGCCCTGCTCGCGGGCCCGTCCGGTTCCGGTTACGCTGCGTTGCGAAGGTCACAGTTCAAAGCGCTTGCTTAGCGGGCAGGAACTGGATGTACTGACGAGTAATATCCTGGTCGGAGCGCAGGTCGACCCGACCGGGACCGCCCTCTTCAGGCGCCTATGCTGCCTGGAGGCAGCCAGCCAGAAATGACGATGCAGTAGGAGAGCCGGCGTGAGCTTGAGGATCGTTGTCACCGTGAAGTACGTGCCCGACGCCACTGGCGACCGGCACTTCGCCGATGACCTGACCGTCGACCGGGACGACGTGGACGGTCTGCTCTCCGAGCTGGACGAGTACGCGGTCGAGCAGGCGCTCCAGATCTCGGAGAACTCCGACGACGACGTGGAGATCACCGTCCTGACCGTGGGTCCGGAGGACGCCAAGGACGCCCTGCGCAAGGCGCTGTCCATGGGCGCGGACAAGGCGATCCACGTCGAGGACGACGACCTGCACGGCACCGACGCCATCGGCACCTCCCTGGTCCTGGCCAAGGCGATCGAGAAGGCCGGTTACGACCTGGTCATCTCCGGCATGGCCTCCACCGACGGCACCATGGGCGTCGTCCCCGCCCTGCTCGCCGAGCGCCTCGGCGTCCCGCAGGTCACCCTGCTCTCCGAGGTCTCCGTCGAGGACGGCACGGTCAAGGGCCGCCGTGACGGCGACGCCGCCTCCGAGCAGCTCGAGGCCTCCCTCCCCGCGGTCGTGTCGGTCACCGACCAGTCGGGCGAGGCGCGCTACCCGTCGTTCAAGGGCATCATGGCGGCCAAGAAGAAGCCGGTTCAGTCCTGGGACCTGTCCGACCTCGACATCGACGAGGACGAGGTCGGTCTGGAGAACGCCTACACCACGGTCGACGCCGCGACCGAGCGTCCGGCCCGCACGGCGGGCACGATCGTCAAGGACGAGGGCGAGGGCGGCAAGCAGCTCGCCGAGTTCCTCGCGAGCCAGAAGTTCATCTGAGCCGCTGGTTTTCGCTGACCGCCCCTCATACTTCGCAAGCAGGAGAGAAGAAGTCCCATGGCTGAAGTTCTCGTCTACGTCGACCACGTGGACGGTGCCGTCCGCAAGCCCACCCTGGAGCTGCTGACCCTCGCCCGCCGCATCGGCGAGCCCGTCGCCGTCGCGCTGGGCAACGGGGCCGCGGACACCGCCGCCACGCTCGCCGAGCACGGCGCGGCCCGCGTCCTGACGCACGAGGCCGCCGAGTACGCCGACTACCTGGTCGTGCCGAAGGTGGACGCCCTCCAGGCCGCCCACGAGGCCGTCTCCCCGGCCGCCGTGCTGGTGCCGTCCTCCGCCGAGGGCAAGGAGATCGCCGCCCGTCTGGCGCTGCGTCTCGGTTCCGGCATCATCACCGACGCCGTCGACCTGGAGTCCGGCGACGAGGGCCCGGTGGCCACCCAGTCGGTGTTCGCCGCGTCCTACACCACCAAGTCCCGTGTCTCCAAGGGCACCCCGGTCATCACGGTCAAGCCGAACTCGGCCGCCGTGGAGGCCGCCCCGGCCGCCGGTGCGGTCGAGGCCCTGTCGGTGACCTTCTCCGCCGCCGCGACCGGCACCAAGGTCACCGGCCGCACGCCGCGCGAGTCGACCGGGCGTCCGGAGCTGACCGAGGCCGCGATCGTCGTCTCCGGCGGCCGCGGTGTCAACGGCGCGGAGAACTTCGCGATCATCGAGGCGCTCGCCGACTCGCTCGGCGCGGCCGTCGGTGCCTCGCGCGCCGCCGTCGACGCCGGCTGGTACCCGCACACCAACCAGGTCGGCCAGACCGGCAAGTCCGTCTCGCCGCAGCTCTACATCGCCTCCGGCATCTCGGGTGCGATCCAGCACCGCGCCGGCATGCAGACCTCGAAGACCATCGTGGCCGTCAACAAGGACGCCGAGGCCCCGATCTTCGAGCTGGTCGACTACGGCGTCGTCGGCGACCTGTTCGCCGTCGTCCCGCAGCTGACCGAGGAGATCAAGGCCCGCAAGGGCTGATCCGCCCCGCCCGCACGAGGCCCCCGCGACCACACCGGCCGCGGGGGCCTCGCTCTGTCGCGGGCGCCGCACGGGCCGGTGAGACTGAGGGTGTTGACCGGCGGGGGACGGCCCGATAGCGTCATTTCAACGAATTGTTGATTCCGTATCGCGGAATAACGGGAGGGTGTGGGATGGGACAGGGGCAGCAGGAGCGGGTGACGACGAGCCTGCCGGACGCCGTCACCGAGGAGATCGGCGCCTCCCTCGCACCGGTCGACGCCGAACTGGAGCGCCGCTACCCCGGAGACCCCGGCACCCGCCAGCCCGTCCACACCGTCTACGTCCCCGCCGACGACTTCACCGCCGGCACCCCTCGCCTCTGGGGCGACCGGGCACTCGCCGCGCTCGACGAACACGCCCCCGACGCCGCCGCCTTCGCCGCCGTCCTCGGCCTGGACGAGGCGCTGGCCGACGACGTGTACGGCCGCGTCCGCGCCAAGCTGGAGCGCGAGCCGGTCGAGGACCTGCGCGTCGACTTCGAGGACGGCTACGGCAACCGCCCCGACGCCGAGGAGGACGAGGCCGCGGCCCGCGCCGCACGGCTGATCGCCGAGACCCACGCCGCCGGCACCGCGGCCCCGTACACGGGCATCCGCATGAAGTGCCTGGAGGCCGCCGTCCGCGACCGGGGCATCCGCACCCTCGACATCTTCCTCACCGGCCTCGTGGAAGCCGGCGGCCTGCCCGGCGGACTCGTGCTCACCCTGCCCAAGGTCACCTACGCCGAGCAGGTCACCGCCATGGCCCGGCTCCTCGACGCCTTCGAGGGGACCCACGGCCTCGAACCGGGCCGGATCGGCTTCGAGATCCAGATCGAGACCAGCCAGTCCATCCTCGCCGCCGACGGCACCGCCACCGTCGCCCGCATGATCCGGGCCGCCGAGGGCCGCGCCACCGGACTGCACTACGGCACCTTCGACTACAGCGCCTGCCTCGGCGTCTCCGCCGCGCACCAGGCGAGCGACCACCCGGCCGCCGACCACGCCAAGGCCGTCATGCAGGTCGCCGCCGCCGGCACCGGCGTACGCGTCTCGGACGGCTCCACCAACGTGCTGCCCGTCGGCCCGGCCGAGCGGGTCCACGACGCCTGGCGCCTGCACTACGGACTGACCCGCCGCGCCCTCGCCCGCGCCTACTACCAGGGCTGGGACATGCACCCCGGCCACCTCCCCACCCGCTACGCGGCCGTCTTCGCCTTCTACCGCGAGGGCTTCGAACAGGCCGCCGCCCGCCTGGCCCGGTACGCCGGCCGGGCCGGCGGCGACGTCATGGACGAGCCCGCCACCGCCAAGGCCCTCGCCGGGTACCTGCTGCGCGGCCTGGACTGCGGCGCCCTGGACACCGCCGAAGTCGCCCGGCTCACCGGACTGACCCGTGCGGACCTGGAGGGCTTCGCCGCGCCGCGCCGCGGCGGGCTGACGGCCTCCGCGCAGTAGTCCCGGCCGGATCCGCCCCCCGCGCCCCTTAGGCTGTACGCCACGTACGGTCAGTGGTGTCACAGGAACGGGGCAACGGTGTCGACGGGGGAGTACGGACAGGCGGACGGGACCGGTCGGCTGCTGGTCGGCCGCTACCGGATCACCGCGCAACTCGGGCGCGGCGGAATGGGCGTGGTCTGGAAGGCGCTGGACGAGGTCCTGGGCCGCGAGGTGGCGGTCAAGGAACTGCGCACCTACACCGATGCCGCCGGGTCCGAACTGGCCGACCTCGGACTGCGCATGCAGCGCGAGGCACGCGCGGCGGCCCGGGTGCGCCATCCCGGCGTCATCGCCGTGCACGACATCGCCGAGGTGGACGGCCGCCCGCTGATCGTCATGGAACTGATCGACGGGCCCTCCCTCGACGACGTGCTCCGCGACCGCGGCACCCTCGACGCCCGTGAGGCCGCCCGGATCGGCGCCGAGGTGATGGACGCGCTGGCCGCCGCGCACCGGGCCGGGGTGCTGCACCGCGACGTCAAACCCGGCAACATCCTGCTCGACCGCTCGGGCCGGATCGTGCTCACCGACTTCGGCATCGCCACCATGGAGGATCCCGGCGACGGCTCGGCGACCCACCTCACCCGCAGCGGCGAGATCGTCGGCTCCCTCGACTACCTGGCCCCCGAGCGCGCCCAGGGCGCCGTCCCCGGACCGGCCTCCGACGTCTGGGCGCTGGGCGCCACGCTCTTCGCGGCCGTGGAGGGCGCCTCGCCGTTCCGCCGCACCTCGACGTTCTCCACCCTCACCGCGATCGTCTCCGAACCGCTCCCCGAGTCCCACCGGGCCGGACCGCTCGCCCCCGTCCTCGCCCTGCTGATGGACAAGCGGCCCGAGTTCCGCCCGGAGGCCGCCCAGGCACGCGAACTCCTCGAAGCCGTCGCCTCCGGCGCGGACACACCGACGACCACGCTGCGCCGCCCCGTGCCCCCGCCCGACCGCACCGAGACCGAGCGCGGCGTCCCGGCGGTGCCACCGGGCTTCGGGCCGCCGCAGGCGCCGGGGCCCGCCTCCGCCGCCGCGGGCGCCCACCCGGCCCCCGACCCGGGCACCGCGCCCACCGGCCGCATGGGCCCGCCCACGGGATCCCGCCGCAGGGGCCGCGCCCTGATCGCCGCCGCGGCCGTCACCGTCGTCCTGGCCGCGGCCTCCGTGACGGCCGCCGTACTCAACTCCCAGGACGGCACCCGTACGGACACCGGCACGGGCGGCGCCCGTACCGGCGCCCCCGCGTCCCCCGCCCCCTCCGGCGACACCGACGCCGGACGCCGCATGAGCCCCGGGCCGGGCGGGGAGAAGAGCGCCGCACCCTCCGAGGAGCCCGACGAGAAGGACGGGACGGAGGACACCCCCACCGACCGTCCCGCCACCGACCGCACGGAGAAGACCCCGGACGGCACCACCCCCGACGACGGCGAGGGCGACGACGGCGGCGCGACCACGGCCGCCCCGGTCTGCCACTCCATCGGCGACGGCAAGTACAACTGCCAGGTCTGGCGCACCGCCACGTCGTACACCGCGTCCGGCACCCGGGCCGGCACCCTCAACGCGGGCACCAACTACTTCTACTGCCAGCAGAACCTGGGCCGCCGCGAGACCCACGGCGAGTGGACCAATGTCTGGTGGGCCCGCACCGACGACGACAGTGGCAACACCGGCGTCTGGATCAGCGACGTCTACATCAAGGGCGGCGCCAACGACGCCCCCGTGCCCGGGCTTCCGTACTGCTGAGACACCACGTACCGCTCCAGACCGCAGGCGGTCGCCATCCCCTGACCGGCGAACAGCCGGGTGCCCCGCGCGCACAGCCCCAGGTCGGCGCGGGCCCGCGCGCAGAACTCCTCGGGGGAGTCGCCGAACAGCTCCCGCAGCCCGGGCGAGTCGGCGAGCAGGCCGGTGAGCAGCGCCCGCTGGCCCGGATGGGGACGCGGCCTGCCGTCGCCGTCGTGCAGGACGCCGTGGCGGTTGACGTACACGTACGCGCCCGGGAGCGCGGAGCCGTCGGCGAGTTCGATCCGCACGTCGGGCGCGGGCAGCCAGGCGCGGTGGAAGTTGCCGTCCGCCCGCGGCACGCCCTCGCTCGCGTCGATCGCCCTGAGCTGCCGGGCGTCGAGCCAGAGGACGAACAGCTCCCGCTCCCCGTGCGGCGCGGCGACCGGCGAGTTCGACACGTACCCCATGCGGCTGACGTGCGCCGAGACGCCGATGCCGACGCCGGTCACCCGGGCCCGGACCATCGGGACCGGCGTGATGATCCCGGACTCGGCCATCTTCAGCCGCAGCTGGCCGGGGCAGGCGTTGGAGCCGACGGCGAGCACCGGCGCGCGGTCCTCGTGGACCAGCCGGTCCAGCGGCAGGAACCGCTCCCCGTCGAGCAGTCCCGACTCGCGCGGCCACGCGCCCGGATAGAGCAGCGGATGCTCGCGCGGCGCCTTGTCCAGGCCCAGCGTCCGCAGGGTGCGGTCCTCCTCCACCGGCACCGCCCGCTCAGTCCGCCGGGGGCAGCTCGCCGGAGCCGCGGGTGATCAGCCGGGTGGGGATCACGATGCGCTCCGGGGTGAGCAGCGTGCCGTCCAGTTGACGGAACAGGCGCTCGGCGGCGGTACGGCCGAGCGTCGCCGCGTCCTGGGCGACGACCGTGACACCCGGCTGGAGGAGGTCGGCCAGCTCGATGTCGTCGAAACCGACGAGGGCGACCCGGCGCGCCTGGGCGGCGAGCACCCGGATCACGGTGACCGTCACGCGGTTGTTGCCCGTGAAGATCGCGGTGACCGGGTCCGGTCCGGCGAGCATCTCCTCGGCCGCCCGGCGCACCCGCTCCGGACCGGTGATCCCGAGCGACATCCAGGAGTCGTGCACCGGTATCCCGGCGTCCTCCATGGCGGTCCGGTAGCCGCGCAGCCGCTCGGCGGCCGTGTGGATGCGGGGCATGTCGCCGATGAAGCCGATCCTGCGGTGGCCGTGCGCGATGAGGTGGGCGACGCCGTCGCGGGCACCGCCGAAGTTGTCCGACACCACGACGTCCGCGTCGATGTGCCCGGCGGGCCGGTCCACGAAGACGGTGGCGACGCCCGCCTTGATCTCCGGCTCCAGGTAGCGGTGGTCGTCGCCGGCCGGGATCACCACCAGCCCGTCCACCCGGCGGGCGCACAGAGCCAGCACCAGCTCCTGCTCGCGGTCGGCGTCCTCCGCGCTGGAGCCGTTGATCAGCAGGGCGCCGTGCGCGCGGGCCACCTCCTCGACCGCCCGGCTCAGCGGCCCGTAGAACGGGTCGGCGAGGTCCTCCAGGACCAGGCCGATGCTGGCGGTGCGGCCCTTGCGCAGCACCCGGGCGCTGTCGTTGCGGCGGAAGCCCAGTGCCTCGATCGCCTCCTGGACGCGGCGCTCGGTCTCCGGTGTGACCCCGGGTTCACCGTTGACCACCCGGGAGACCGTCTTGAGCCCGACCCCGGCCCGGGCGGCCACGTCCTTCATCGTGGGACGGTTGCCGTAACGGTTCCCGGGGAGGCGGTCGGTGCGGCGGGTCGTCTCCGGCACGGTGCGGTGTCCTTGTCCTGTCGGCCACGGGGATGCGTAGGTCCATGGGGTTGTATGAGGATGTGGCGTCGAGCATAGAGCCTGGACAACGTTGTCAGACTCGGGAGACACTGTCCAGCGCACACTCCGGCCTGCACCTCACCGCTCGATGGGGCCGCTGTCCCTGCCCCGTGTGTTGCCTCCTGGTCGCACATGGTCGTTCCCAGGGTTTTTCGACGTTTTCTGATGCTTGACGGGGAGTCCGACACTGATGCACACCGACCTCGTGGCCGCGCTCGACATCGGCGGCACCAAGATCGCCGGCGCGCTGGTGGACCGCCAGGGCCGGATCCTGGTCCGCGCCCAGCGGCCCACGCCCGCGCGAGAGGACGGCGAGACCGTGATGACGGCGGTCGACGCGGTGCTCGGCGAGCTCACCGCGTCCCCGCTGTGGCGGCGGGCCGGTGCGGTGGGCATCGGCAGCGCGGGTCCCGTGGACGCCTCCGCCGGCACGGTGAGCCCGGTGAACGTCCCCGGCTGGCGCGACTACCCGCTCGTCGCCCGGGTCCGGGCCGCGGCCGGGGGCCTGCCCGTGGAGCTGATCGGCGACGGCGTGGCCATCACGGCCGCCGAACACTGGCAGGGCGCCGCCCGGGGCCACGACAACGCGCTGTGCATGGTCGTCTCCACCGGGGTCGGCGGCGGACTGGTGCTCGGCGGCAGGCTGCACCCCGGGCCCACCGGGAACGCGGGACACATCGGTCACATCAGCGTGGACCTCGACGGCGACCTGTGCCCGTGCGGCGCCCGCGGCTGTGTGGAACGCATCGCGAGCGGCCCCAACATCGCCCGTCGCGCCCTGGAGCACGGCTGGCGGCCCGGCCCGGACGGCGACACCTCCGCCGCCGCGGTGGCCGCCGCCGCCCGCGCCGGGGACCCGGTGGCCGTGGCGTCCTTCGAGCGGGCGGCCAGGGCACTGGCCGCGGGCATCGCGGCCACCGCGACGCTCGTCGAGATCGACATCGCCGTGGTCGGCGGGGGCGTGGGCAAGGCGGGCGAGGTCCTCTTCGCGCCCCTGCGCCGGGCCCTGGCGGAGTTCGCCACCCTGTCCTTCGTCCAGCGCCTCGCGGTGACCCCGGCGCAGATGGGCACCGACGCGGGCCTGGTGGGCGCCGCGGCGGCGGCGCTGACCCGGAGCACGGACGCGGCGGTCGCGGGGGTGTGAGGGCCCGGGACCGCCGGCGCGACCGCACGGGGCGATCCCCGGCAAGCCGTGCGTGACCCCGGGGCGGCTTCGGCAGTTGAGCGGGGCATGAAGAAGCGCAGCATGCTCGCCATCGCCTCCCTCGCCACCGGTTTCGTCGTCGCGGCGATCACCCCGTCCCACGCGCTCGGTGAGAGCGTCGTCGGTCTCGGCGTCGACGACACCCTGGAGACCGTCGACCGGACCGTCGCCGAGGACAACACCCTGGCCGTGGACGTCGACCGGGACGACCGCGACTGAGCGTTCCACGGCGGTGCCCCGCGGCGCCGGTGTCCCTCGGTGAGAGGGCACCGGCGCCGCTCTCACGCGTTCTCAACCGAAGCTGGTTTTCGTGGCAGGGTGGAGCGGGCAAGCCACAGGGGGCCAACAGAAGAGGGGGAACCGTGATCGTCTGGATCAACGGCGCGTTCGGTGCGGGAAAGACCACCACCGCGCGCGAACTGATCGAGCTGATCCCGAACAGCACGCTCTTCGACCCCGAGGTCATCGGCGGAGCGCTGGACCAGCTGCTTCCGCCCAAGCGCCTCGCCGAGGTCGGCGACTTCCAGGACCTCCCGGTCTGGCGACGACTCGTGATCGACACGGCGGCCGCGATGCTCGCCGAACTGGGCGGGACCCTCGTGGTGCCCATGACCCTGCTGCGCCAGGAGTACCGCGACGAGATCTTCGGCGGACTCGCCGCCCGCCGCATTCCGGTCAGGCACGTCCTCCTCGCTCCGGCGGAAACGATCCTGCGGGAGCGAATAGCCGGCCGGGAGGTCCCCGCCGGCCTCTCCGACGGCGACCTGCGCGTCCGCCAGTGGTCGTACGACCACATCGAGCCGTACAAGGCGGCCCTCGCCGCCTGGCTCACCGCCGACGCCTACCCGATCGACACCGGCGCCCTCACCCCGTACGCCGCGGCCCTGCGGATCGCCGAGGCGGTCGGCAGCGGGGAGGCGCCCGCCTGCGACATCGTGCAGACGCCCGAGCCCACCGGGGAGACGGTCGCCGCCGGTGTGCTCCTCTTCGACGAGCAGGACCGGGTGCTGCTGGTCGACCCGACCTACAAGGCGGGCTGGGAGTTCCCCGGCGGGGTCGTGGAACGCGGTGAGGCCCCCGCCCGGGCGGGGATGCGCGAGGTCGCCGAGGAGACCGGGATCCGCCTCGACGACGTACCGGCGCTCCTCGTCGTCGACTGGGAACCGCCCGCGCCGCCGGGGTACGGCGGTCTGCGGCTGCTCTTCGACGGCGGCCGGCTCGACGCCGCGGACACCGGGCGGCTGCTGCTGCCCGGGCCGGAACTGCGCGGCTGGCGCTTCGTGACCGAGGCCGAGGCCGCCGACCTGCTGCCCCCCGTCCGCTACGAACGGCTGCGCGGGGCGCTGCGGGCACGGGAACGCGGGAAGGCGATGTACCTGGAGGCCGGGGTCCCGGTCGGCTGAAGGCCTCACCGGCGCCCGCCGGTCAGCGTCCCGCCGCACCCTCCCCGTCGGCGCGGGAGGCGTCCTCGGCCGCCGCCCGCAGCGCCCGCGCCGCCCCGGCGGTCACCGGGTCGCCGTGCCCGAAGCAGGCCACCTCCGCGCCCAGGGCGGCCAGCCGGTGGCAGGCGGTGAGGACCGCGCCCCGGTCGAGGTTGAACACGCCCGGCATCACCGCGCCGTCCACGGGGGAGGCGGCGACCGTGTCCCCGGTGAACAGCACGCCGTGCCGGGGCAGATGGAGCGCGATGCTGCCGTGCGTGTGCCCGGGGACGTGCACGACATGTGCCCCGCCGCCCAGGCCGAGTACGTCGCCGTCGTCCAACTCCGTGACCGCGCCGGGGTGTTCGAAGTCCGGCGGAGGCAGCAGCCGCACCGCCCGCTCGTGCAGCGGGCGTTCCCAGTCCTCGAAGACCGGCGGCGGGCCGGGCACCTCGCCGCGCACGTGCGGCGCGTCCAGCCGGTGGGCCAGCACCTCGGCACCGGTGAGCGCCGCCACCTCGGCCGCTCCGCCCGCGTGGTCCTCGTGGAAGTGGGTGAGGACGACGCGGTGCACGTCCCGCGGATGCCGGCCGAGGGCGGCCAGGGCCCGGGCGATCGGCGCGCCGGAACCCACCGGGCCCGCGTCGATCAGGGTCAGTCCGCCGGCACCGCCTTCGCGGCCGTCGTGCCAGAGGTAGGCCTGGCCGACCGGGAAGCGCAGGAGGTGCAGACGGGGGAGGAGCGCGATGACGTTCATGGCACGACCGTAGGACGGGGACCCCTCCGCCGGACGGCCGCTCTGCCGAGGGCAGAGCGGCGCACCGCCCCGACGGTCAGCTCGCGTTGGCCGCGTAGGTGCGCAGGAACAGCGCCTCCGCCACCGACAGCCGCTCCAGCTCCTCCGGGGAGACGCTCTCGTTCACCGCGTGGATACAGGCCTCCGGCTCGCTCAGACCGATGAGCAGGATCTCCGCCTTCGGATAGAGCGCGGCGAGGGTGTTGCACAGCGGGATCGAGCCGCCCTGACCGGCGTACTGCATCTCCTGGCCCGGGTACGCCACCGCCATCGCGTCGGCCATGGCCTGGTAGGCCGGGCTGGTGGTGTCCGCGCGGAACGCCTGTCCCTGACCGATCTGCTCGGTGCTCACCCGCGCGCCCCACGGCGTGTGCGTCTCCAGGTGGGCCCGCAGCAGCCCGGTCGCCTCGGCCGCGTCCACACCCGGCGGCACCCGCAGGCTGATCAGCGCGCGGGCGCTCGCCTGCACGGACGGCGTGGCGCCGACCACCGGCGGGCAGTCGATGCCGAGCACGGTGACCGCGGGCCGCGCCCAGATGCGGTCGGCGACCGTGCCGGAACCGATCAGCTCCACGCCGTCGAGCACCTTGGCGTCCTTGCGGAACTGCTCGGCGTCGTACTGCAGCCCGTCCCAGGCGCTGTCGCCGCTCAGCCCTTCGACGGTGGTGGAGCCGTCCTCGGCGCGCAGCGAGTCCAGGACCCGCACCAGCGCGGCCAGCGCGTCGGGCGCGGCACCGCCGAACTGGCCGGAGTGCAGGTTGCCCTCCAGGGTGTCGACGCGCACCCGCACCAGCGTCATGCCCCGCAGCGTGGAGGTGACCGTCGGCAGACCGACGCGGAAGTTGCCCGCGTCGCCGATGACGACGGTGTCGGCCTCCAGCAGCTCGGGGTGCTCCTCGGCGTACCGCTCCAGACCGCCGGTGCCCTGCTCCTCCGAGCCCTCCACGATCACCTTGACGTGCACGGGGACGCCGCCGTCGGCCTTCAGCGCGCGCAGCGCCAGCAGGTGCATGATGACGCCGCCCTTGCAGTCGGCGGCACCGCGCCCGTACCAACGGCCGTCCCGCTCGGTCAGCTCGAAGGGCGGGGTGGTCCAGCCCGCCTCGTCCAGCGGCGGCTGCACGTCGTAGTGGGCGTACAGCAGTACGGTCTTCGCGCCCTCCGGCCCGGGCAGGTACCCGTACACCGACTGCGTGCCGTCCGGGGTGTCGAGCAGCGCCACGTCCTGGAAGCCCTCGGCGGTCAGCGCGTCCGCGATCCAGCGCGCGGCCCCCTCGCTCTCCTCGCGCGGGAACTGGCCGAAGTCCGCCACCGACTTGAAGGCCACCAGTTCGGTGAGCTCCTCCTTCGCCCTGGGCATCAGCGAGGCGACGGTCGCGGCGACCGGATTCGACGACATGGGCACGCTCCTTGTGGGTGCGACGTTGTACTTCTGCGTACTTCTCGGTACGAGATGATCGTGCGGTGTGCGTGAGGACCGCGTGTACGTGGCACTCACACCGCCGATCCTCCCACAGTGGCCCACGGTGACCGCCGCCGTAGGATGCGGGGGACAAGAGCGGCAGGCGGCTGGATCGGGAGCAGTAGACCATCGTGAGCAGCGAGAACTCTTCGGCGGACGACGTGCGGCAGGTGTGGGACGTCGTCGTGGTGGGCGCGGGACCCGCGGGGGCCTCGGCCGCCTACGCGGCGGCGGTCGCGGGGCGGCGCGTGCTGTTGCTGGAGAAGGCGGAGCTGCCCCGCTACAAAACGTGCGGCGGCGGCATCATCGGCCCCTCGCGCGACGCGCTCCCGCCCGGCTTCGAGCTTCCGCTCAAGGACCGGGTGCACGCGGTGACGTTCTCGAACAACGGCCGCTTCAGCCGCACCCGCCGTTCCCGGCAGATGATGTTCGGGCTGATCAACCGGCCCGAGTTCGACCAGCAGCTGGTGGAGCACGCGCAGAAGGCGGGTGCCGAGCTGCGCACCGGCGTCGCCGTGCAGCGGGTCGAGCAGCACGGCTCGGCGGTGCCGGACCGGCGCTCGGTCGCCGTCGTCCTCCAGGGCGGCGAGACGGTGCTCGCGCGGGCCGTGGTCGGCGCGGACGGCAGCGCGGGCCGGATAGGGGCGCACGTCGGGGTCAAGGTGGACCAGGTCGATCTGGGCCTGGAGGCGGAGATCCCGGTGCCGGAGACCGTCGCGGAGGACTGGAAGGGCCGGGTGCTCATCGACTGGGGCCCCATGCCGGGCAGTTACGGCTGGGTCTTCCCCAAGGGCGACACGCTCACCGTCGGCGTGATCTCGCGGCGCGGTGAAGGCGCCGCCACCAAGCGGTACTTGGAGGACTTCATCGGGCGGCTCGGCCTCGCGGGCTTCGAACCGAGCATCTCGTCGGGCCACCTGACCCGCTGCCGCGCCGACGACTCGCCGCTCTCGCGCGGCCGGGTGCTGGTGTGCGGGGACGCGGCCGGGCTGCTGGAGCCGTGGACCCGCGAGGGCATCTCCTTCGCGCTGCGCTCGGGCCGGCTGGCGGGGGAGTGGGCGGTGCGGATCGCCGAGGCGCACGACGCGGTGGACACCCGGCGGCAGGCGCTGAACTACGCCTTCGCCGTCAAGGCGGGCCTCGGCGTGGAGATGAGCGTCGGCAAGCGGATGCTGGCGGCGTTCGAGCGGCGCCCCGGAGTGTTCCACGCGGTCCTCACCGGTTTCCGCCCGGCCTGGAAGGCGTTCAAGGACATCACGCAGGGCTCGACGACGCTCGGCGAACTGGTCCGCACCCACCCGCTGGCCCACCGGGCCCTGATGGCGCTGGACCGGCGTCCCGCCGACGTCCCGGAGGAAGCCGGCTCCTGACCGCCCCGCCCGGCGCGGGAGACCCGGGCTCTCCCGGACGGGCCGGCGCGCGGCCGGTCCCCGGTGGGACGGTGCGCGGCCCGGTCGGCGTACTTCGCCGGGAGTACGCGTGATCACCACGCCGGGCTGACGCCACCCGGGGCGTGCGGCGTCTAGCGTGGCGGACATGGACGAGCAGCGTGGACCCGGTGGCGGGCCGCCCGGGCGGTGGCGCCGGGGGCGGCCGCCCCGGTGGTGGCGGCACGGTCCGCCCGGACGGAGCCGCTGGACCGACGAGGGTTACGGGGCCCGCGAGGGCGACGGCGGGGGCGGCGAGGATCGGCGCCCCCGGTGGCCGTGGCGCTCCACCGTGCTGCTGACGGCCTTCGTCATGCTCGGAACCCACTTCGCGGACCACGCCCAGGACGGCGAGCGGGTCCCCCTGGACCCCTTCGCGCGGGTGCTGGTGTTCGGGGCGGGGGCGATGCTGCTGTGGCGCGGGCGTCACCCCGTCGCCGTGGTGTCCGGCACGGTCGCCGCCGTCCTGCTCTACGTGGGGGCCGGCTACCCGTACGGGCCGGTGTTCCTCACCGTCGTGGTGGCCTGCTTCAGCGCCGTCCTGTCCGGGCGGCGGCACGCCACCTGGGCGGTGATGGGGGCGCTGTGGGCGGGCCACGCGCTGATCGGCCACGTGCTGTACCGGTGGCTGCCGCCGTCGGGCGACGGGCCCTCCTCCTGGAACCAGGACCTCGTGATCGCCACCTGGGTGGTGGCGCTCCTGGCGGTGTCGGAACTGGCCCGGACCCGCCGTGAGCAGTGGGCCCGGGAACGCGCCGAGCGCGCCCAGGCGGCGCGGCGGCGCGCGGACGAGGAGCGGCTGCGGATCGCCCGGGAGCTGCACGACGTGCTCGCGCACAGCATCTCCGTCATCAATGTGCAGGCGGGCGTCGGTCTCGCCCTCCTGGACACCGACCCGGAGCAGGCGCGCACCGCGCTCACCACCATCAAGGCCAAGAGCAAGGAGGCGCTCGGCGAGGTGCGTCAGGTGCTCGACACCCTGCGCGCGCCCGGCGCGGCGCCGCGCACCCCGGCGCCCGGCCTGGACCGGCTGCCCGAGCTGGTGGAGCAGGCCGCGAGCGCGGGCCTCACGGTGACGGTCGAGGGGCGGCCGCCCGAACTGCCACCCGGCGCGGACCTGGCCGCCTTCCGCATCGTCCAGGAGGCCCTCACCAACGTCGTACGGCACTCGGGTTCGCGCGAGGCGCGGGTGCGCATCGAGCAGGACGGGGGCCGGCTGCGGCTGCGCGTCGACGACGACGGGCCCGCCACCGGGGCCGACGCGG
Source organism: Streptomyces capillispiralis (assembly GCF_007829875.1). Classification (NCBI taxonomy): domain Bacteria; kingdom Bacillati; phylum Actinomycetota; class Actinomycetes; order Kitasatosporales; family Streptomycetaceae; genus Streptomyces; species Streptomyces capillispiralis. The sequence goes on from NZ_VIWV01000001.1 coordinate 7,054,267, forward strand.
GAGGCAGCGGGAACGGGCTGGCCGGGATGCGGGAGCGGGCCGCCGCGCTGGATGGCACCATCGAGGCGGGCCCGCGTCCCGGCGGCGGGTTCCGGGTGCTCGCCGTACTGCCGCTCGACGTCAAGGAGGACCGGTGATCCGCGTACTGCTCGCCGACGACCAGTCACTGGTCCGCGCGGGGTTCCGCGCGCTGCTGGACGCGCAGCCGGACATCGAGGTGGCGGGGGAGGCGTCCGACGGCGAGGAGGCCGTGCGCCTGATCCGTGAACTCCGCCCCGACGTGGTGCTGATGGACATCCGCATGCCCGCGCTCGACGGCCTGGCCGCGACCCGGCGGGTCACCGGGGACGCGGAGCTGGGGGAGGTGAAGGTGGTCATGCTGACCACCTTCGAGCTGGACGAGTACGTCTTCGAGGCGATCCGCTCGGGAGCCTCGGGCTTCCTGGTCAAGGACACCGAGCCGGAGGAACTGCTGCGCGCGGTGCGGGCGGTGGTCGACGGCGACGCGCTGCTCTCGCCCGGGGTGACCCGCCGGCTGATCGCCGAGTTCGCGGCCCGCTCCAAGGAACCGGCGGCGGTGGGCGCCCTGGCCGGGCTCACCGAGCGGGAGCGGGAGGTGATGGCCCTGGTCGGCATCGGGCTGTCCAACGAGGAGATCGCCCGCCGCCTGGTCGTCAGCCCGCTCACCGCCAAGACCCACGTCAGCCGCACCATGGTGAAACTGGGCGCCCGCGACCGGGCCCAACTGGTGGTCCTGGCCTACGAGTCGGGCTTGGTCCGCCCGGGCTGGCTGGGCTGACCGGCCCGCCGGAACCGCACCAGCACGGCGACCGAAGGTGAGCGCGAGGCCGATCACGGGTCATGCGTGCGGATCGAATGCATGCGCATTTAATTCCGGTGCAATGAACCGGCTTCTCTGCTACGGTGCGCCCATGGCGGCGACCCAGGCCGAACAGGCGCTCGTGCGACGGTGGCGGGACGTGCTGGCGCTGCATGCGCGCACCCAGTGCGAGATCGACCGCGCCCTGCACGGACACGGCCTGTGCGCCAGCGACTTCGAGGTGCTCGACATCCTCGCGCAGAGTGCCGGATCGGGCGGATGCTCCTACCGCGTCCAGGAGATCTCCGAGCGCGTCCACCTGAGCCAGAGCGCGCTGTCCCGGCTGATCGCCCGGCTGGAGAAGGAGGGCCTCGTCGAGCGCGGGATGTGCGCGGAGGACCGGCGGGGGGTCCGGGTGGTGCTCTCGGAGAAGGGGCGCGCCCTGCACGGCGAGTTGCTGCCGGTGCAGCGCGAGGTGCTGGCCCGGATGCTCTCCGACGGCTGAGCGACGCCGGAACCCCCGCGTGGCTCTCAGGTCACGGCGGAGGTGTCCCGCCAGAGGGCGGCGAGAGCCGGGTCGCCCGATATCCGCGGCACCGGCCGCCGGTTCCACAGCGCCAGGTACAACTCCTCGGCGGGCCCGGCCAGTTCGCACTCCGCCTCCGCGTCCGCGCCCCGGGTGGTCACGGGCGGCTCCTGGGACAGGCGTACGGTCCACACCGCGTCCGCGTCGGTCGCGCGGACCCGCAGGACCCGGGGCGCCGCGGTGCGCACCCGGCTCCTCGGCCGCGCGTGGAAGCCGCGCAGCAGCTCGTCGACGCCGTCCACGGCGAAGTCCGTGGCGGTCGGCGCCGGCGTGCCACCGCGGGCCGACTCGGCGTCATACCGGTGGACGGCGGTCTCGTGCGCCTGGCGGCGGGCCCAGAACGCCGGCGCGGAGGGCGATCCGGGCAGGAAGGTGAAGCACTCCACGTCGGGTGCCGCGCCGGCCAGGGTCTCCAGCAGGCGGCGGTGGCTGTTGCGGTACCAGGTCACGAGCTCGGCGCCGTCCAGCTCGGGGTGGTCGTCCATCGGGCGGGGCGCGACGTGCCGGTCGGCGACGAAGGCCGCGGCCCACCGGTGCACCACACCGGTGTGCCGCAGCAGGTCCCGCACCCGCCACCCCGGGCAGGTGGGGACCACGGTGTCCGTACCGGCCTCCGCCGCGGCGGAGGCCAGCAACCGGCCCTCTCTCTCCAGGCTTCCCAGGAACCAGGCAGTGTCCATGCCCAGGAGTCTGCCGTACGGACCGCCCGCCCGGGCCGTCGTCGACGAGGCGGGCGGCCCCGCGGCCGGATGGACGGTCCCGTGCACAGCCGTCCCTAGGTGTACTGCCTAGGGCAGCGGCGTCCCGCCCGTCGCGTTGACGATCTCGGCGGTGATGTACGACGCCTCCTGGGAGGCGAGGAAGACGTACGCCGGAGCCATCTCGGCCGGCTGGGCCGGGCGCCCGATGGGCGCCTGCTTGCCGAACTCCGTGGTGTCCGGCAGCGTCGCCGGGATCAGCGGCGTCCACACCGGCCCCGGGGCCACGGCGTTGACCCGGATGCCCCGCTCGATCAGCATCTGCGCGAGACCCTGGGTGAACGTGACGATGGCGCCCTTGGTGGTGGCGTAGTCCAGCAGGTGCGGGCTCGGCTTGTAGGCCTGCACCGACGTGGAGTTGATGATGCTGCCGCCCTCCGGCATGTGCGGCAGGGCCAGCTTGCACAGCCAGAACATGCCGTACAGGTTGGTGCGCATCACCCGGTCGAACTGCTCCGTGGAGATCGCCTCGATGCCGTCCGGCTGCGACATCTGGTACGCCGCGTTGTTCACCAGGATGTCGATCCGGCCGAACTCGGAGACCGCCCGGTCGACCAGCGCCCGGCAGTTCTCCTCCTCCCGCACGTCGCACGCGACGGGCACGGCCCGCCGGCCGGCCTCCTCCACCCACCGCACGGTCTCGGCGGCGTCGTCCTTCTCGCCGTCCAGGTGCGTGAAGAGGACGTCGGCCCCCTCGCGGGCGAACGCCAGGGCGACCGCCCGCCCGATCCCCGAGTCCCCGCCCGTGATCACGGCCTTGCGGTCCGCCAGCCGCCCGCTGCCCCGGTAGGTCTCCTCACCGTGGTCCGGGGGCGGGTCCATGGGACCGGTCCAGCCGGGATGCGGCTGGTCCTGGGACGGGAAGTCGGGGGTCGGATGCCGCTCGGCGGGATTCTGCTGCTCGGTCACGGTCTCTCCCGGGTTCCGGTTGCTCGGTCGCCGCGTCCGCCGGCGGACGGCGGGCGCGGACAACCGGGTACCCCGGCCCCGGGCCATTGATCCGGACCATCGAGGAGACCGTGCGGAGGTGCCGCTCCTCAGTCGGCGTGCGCACGGCGCGTGGCGAACCCGATGAGCGTGGCCACCGCGGCCAGCGCCGCCACGCTGGTCAGCGCCAGCGGCAGACTGAACCAGTCCGCCATGAAACCGATCGCGGGCGGACCGAGGAGCATGCCGCCGTAGCCGAGGGTGGAGGCGGTCGCCACCCCGGCGGCGCCCGCGAGGGCCCCCGCCCGCTCCACGGCCACGGGGAAGAGGTTGGCCAGGCCGATGCCGGTGACCGCGTAGCCGAGCAGGGCCGCCCACAGGGAGGGCGCGAGCGCGCCGAGCAGCATGCCGGCGGCCGCGGTGGAACCGCCCGCGAGGACCGTACGGGTCCGGCCCAGCCGTTCGAGCAGCGTCGTACCGGTGAGCCGCCCGACCGTCATGGCGAGCGCGAAGCACGCGTACCCGACGGCCGCCGCGCCCGGCGAGGCGCCGAGGTCCTGCTCCAGGTGGAGCGCGCCCCAGTCGGCCAGCGCCCCCTCGCCGTACGCGGTGCACAGCGCGATGAGCCCGAAGACGAACACCAGCGCGCGGGTACGGCGGTCCAGCCGGCGCGGGGCGCCCCGCTCGGACCGCCGCCCGTCCGCCGGGGTCAGCGGCTCGCACCGCATCAGCGCCCGCCCCGCGACCGCCGTGACCAGCAGTCCGACGACCGCGAGCCCCCACAGATGCCGGGTCGGCGACAGGGAGCCGGCGACCAGGGCGCCCAGCCCCGCACCGACCATGCCGCCCAGGCTGAACGCGGCGTGGAAGCTGGGCATCACGGGCCGGCCCAGCGCGGCCACCAGATCGACGGCGGCGCTGTTGAAGGCGACGTTGATGCCGCCGTACGCCGCGCCGAACAGCAGCAGGACGGCGCCGAGGGAGAGGGCGGAATGCGTCAGCGGGGGCAGGCCGACGCTCAGGCAGAGCAGGACCGCGCAGACGACGGTGACGAGATGACTGCCGTAGCGGCGGCACAGGCGGCCGGTGAGCGTCATCGTGACCACGGCCCCGGCGGAGACGCCGAGCAGGGCGAGGCCGAGGGTGCTCGCGGAGGCGCCGGTCTGCTCCTTGACGGCCGGGATGCGCACGACCCAGCCGGAGAAGACGAAGCCGTCGAGGGCGAAGAAGGCGGTCAGGGCGAGACGGAGGCGGACGAGGTCGGGACCCGGCACCACACTGTGCGAACGGGTTTTGTTTATCGGCGGCACAAACTCAGGCTAGGGGTGCGCACGGCCCGGGGCAAGGGCGCCGCCGGGGCGGAGCGGGCAGGGGAGCGGGACGGCCGGAGACCGCCGCGGGGGTGGTGCCGTTAACCCGTGTGAACGTCCCGGATGGTGGGACCGGCCGGCATGACTAACGGTGGATCACGCCGGAGAACGGGACATCAGCGCTGACGAGGGGTCAGCCGCCCGGCCTCCTGCGGAAGGACTCTCAGATGCGCTCTGCCCGCATGGTGCTCGCCACCGCGACGGCTACGGCGGCCCTCGCCATCGCCGCGCCCGCAGCCTACGCCGACCACACGGGTGACGGGGGCCACGACGACTCCTCTTACAGCAAGGAGCACGACGACTCTTCCTACAGCAAGGAGCACGACAAGGACGGCAAGCACGACAAGCCGCACGGCGGAATGCACACGGGCGGCGGGGCGCTGGCCGCCGTGAGCGAGGAGGACTGGGGCACCGCCAAGGACCCCAAGTACGACCCCGAGACCTACAAGGACAAGGGCGACTCCCAGAGCGAGGAGTCCTGGAGCGGCAAGCAGGACAAGGAGTGGAAGCACGAGAAGCCGCGCGGCGGGATGCACACCGGCGGCGGCGGTCTCGCCGAGCCCGGTGTCACCGCGGGCGGACTGGCCGCACTCGCCGTCCTCGGCACCGGCGCGTACGCGCTGCGCCGCAAGAAGGTCTCCGGGAACGTGGCCTGAGCCATGCCCGGCGGCATACCGGTCGGGGCCGTCGTGCGCGCCTCGCGCGTTCCGGCGGCCCCGCTCGCCCCGCCGCCCGCCGTACCCGCTGCCGTGCCCGAATGAGGTGGTTCCCCCGATGCCGGCCAGTCCCCCCACCCCCCTCGCAACCGATCCGGCGTCGCCGATGAGGCGGAGACTGCGCACCGCCATGACGGCGGTCTTCTGGAGCGGGGCCGGCCTGGTGCTGGCCACGACGCTGCTGGGCGGTGCCGAGGACCCGCCCGACGACGCCCACGGACCGCACGCGCCCCCCGCGGTGTCCACCGCGCCGTCCGGCACCGCCGCGAGCGACCCGGCGGCCGGTGAGCCCGCCGGCAAGGCGCCGGCCCGGCCGCTGCCCCGCTCCGAGCCGACCCGGCTCCTGATCCCCGCCATCGACGTCGACGCCCCCTTCACCGATCTCGCCATCAACCGCAAGGGGCAGCTCGAACCGCCGCCGGCCCACGACACCAACCTGGTCGGCTGGCACGCCAAGGGCGTCTCCCCGGGCGAACGCGGTACGTCGATCATCGCCGGGCACGTGGACACGGCGACGTCCCCGGCGGTGTTCGCGCGCCTGGGCGAACTGGAGAAGGGCGACCGCTTCCGGGTGCTGCGCGAGGACGGCAGCAAGGCGACGTTCGTCGTGGACGACACGGAGTCGTTCGAGAAGGACGACTTCCCCGACGCGCGCGTGTACGCCGACACGCCCGACGCCCAGGTCCGGCTCATCACCTGCGCGGGCGACTACGACCGCGCCGCCAGGGACTACACCGAGAACCTGGTGGTCTTCGCCCACCTCGTCTGACCGGCCGGGTGGCTGCCCGGAAGGGGGAGGAACCCTCCGGGCAGCCCGTCCGTCACGCCACGGAGCAGTCCGCGCCGTTGAGACTGAACGCCGTGGGAGCGGGGTTCGCGCCCGTCCGCGTGCCGGTGAAGCCGACGGTGACCGAGCCGGACGCCGGGATCGCCGCGGTGTACGAGGCGGAGGTGACGGTGACGTCGGCACCGCTCTGGGCGGGCGTGCCGCCCCACATGTTCGTGACGCGCTGGTCGGCGGGGAAGGTCCAGCGCAGCGTCCACCCGTTGACCGCCGCCGCCCCGGTGTTGCGCACCGTGATCTCGCCCTGGAAGCCTCCGGGCCACTCGCCGGTCACCCGGTAGCCGACCGCGCAGGCCCCCGTCGTCCCGCCGGACGACGTGGTGACGGTCACCGTGGCCGACCGCCGCGAGCGGTTGCCGGCGGCGTCCCTGGCGTACACGGCGAAGGTGTAGGAGGTGGCCGCGGTGAGGCCGGTGACGGTGGCGGAGGTACCGGTCGTCGTGGTGACGGCGGACTCCGTGCTCCCGCTGATCCGCACCACGTCGTAGCCCGTCACCCCGACCGCGTCGGTGGCGGCGCCCCAGGTGAGGGTCGCGGACGACGCGGTGACCGCCGAGGCGGCCGGGGTGCCCGGGGCGGTCGGGGCCGTGGTGTCGCCGCCGGAACCGGAACCGTAGACCGCGGCCTCCTCGGAGGTGGCGGCGATGCCGTTGGCGCCCTCGAACAGGCGCCGGCCCCAGCTGGTCAGCTGGTTCGGGTCGAAGTTCGTGACCATGTCGAGGTACTCGACCCCGCCGCCGTTGCCGCTCCACGACCAGCCGAGGTAGCCGAGGCGGAGCTGCTGGGTGACGGCCAGGATGGTGTCCTCGTCCGGGTTGCCGTCGGAGTGGTCGTGCCCGAACTCGCCCACCACGATGGGCAGTTTCGCGGCGACGAAGCGGCCGAGGTAGTCGCTGATCTCGGCGGCGGTGTCGAACACCCCGTACATGTGGATGGAGAACACCGTGTTGGCGTCCGGGTCGGCCGCGAACACCGAGGCCGCGTTGTCGCGCATGGTGAACGCCCAGTCCTGGCCCCAGTTGGGGGCGTCGACCATCAGGGTGTGGTCGAAGCCGGCGGAGCGCAGCTTCTGGACGGCCGCCTTGGTGTCGGCCGTCCAGGCGGTGTAGTTGGTGTTGCCGTACGGCTCGTTGCCGATGTTGACGATGACGTAGTCCTCCTGGCCGGCCAGGGCGCTCTGGACGCTGATCCAGTAGTCGGCCGCCCGGGAGAGGGTGGTGGCCCCGCTCTGCTCGCCGTAACCGGTGGTGTCGTGCACCTCCAGGACGCAGATCAGCCGGTTCTGCTTGCACTGCGCGACCACGTTCGCCACGTCCGAGGCGTCGTTGCGGGTCCACCGGTCACCGCTGGACAGCACGACGCGCACGGTGTTGGCGCCCTTGGCCTTGATGTGCGCCAGCGAGCCGATCCGGTCGGCGTACCAGGTGTGCGCGTGGTTGACACCGCGCATCACGAAGTCGTTGCCGGACGCCTCGAGCAGCCGGCCGTTCTCGACGCGGAAACCGGTGGGCGCCGCGTGGGCCGCGGTGGTGAGCGTGAGGAGCGGGAGGAGCAGTCCGAGGAGGGCGGCGACGAGGCCGGCCGCACGGGGGAGGGGACGTTCGGGGAATCTCATGGCGGCTCCAGTGGATGTGGGGGGTCTCGTACGGTGCCGTGCGTCAGGAGGAGGCGGTGACCGCGCAGCCGACGGTCGCGGCCGGGGCGGACGTCGCGGGGGTGGTCGCGATGAGGCCGAAGGCCGTGCTCGCGCCGGGGGCCAGGGTGCCGTTCCAGCCCGCGTCGGTGACGGTGGCCGTGCCGTCGGCGGCCGTCGCGAGGGTGCCGTTCCAGACCTGGGTGACGCGGGCGCCGTCGGCCGGCGCGACCGTCACCCGCCAGCCGGGCAGGGGCGCGGAGGAGGTGTTGCGGACCGTCACCTCGGCCTGGTACCCGCCCTGCCAGCCGGAGACCGCCCGGAAGGACGCGGTGCAGACGAGACCGCCGTCGCCCGGGCCACCGGGACCGCCCGGCACGCCGTCCTCGAGGAGCGCCGCCAGGGCGGGGAACCAGCGGGCGGCGATCTTCGCGTCGCCGGCGGCGTTCGGGTGCACGCCGTCGTAGGTGTCCGTGGCCGTGTCGAAGCCGGTCCACTGGTCGACGACGGTCACCGGCGAGCGGGTGGTACTCGTCGCCGCGGCCCAGGCGGGGATGCGGGCGTTGAGGTCGGCGACGCGCTGCGCGCAGGCGGCGCAGGTGCTGGGGTTCATGGGGATGAGCTGGGCGACGAGGACCCGCATGTCCGGGTTGGACGCCCGCATCCGCGCCACCAGTTCGGTGTACGCGGTGAGGATGCGGTCGGTGGGGACACTGCTCCAGACGTCGTTCGTGCCGAAGTGCATGACAACGATGTCCGGCCGGGTGGCGGCCAGCCGTGCGGGAAGCAGGTCCTGGTCGGCGACGTGGGTGGCCAACTCGCCGCCGTGCCCCTCGTTGTCCCCGTCGTGCGCCACGCCGCAGCCCTGCTCGGGCAGGGTGCCGACGAAGTCGATGTCCATGTGGCCGGCCTCCAGCAGCCGGTTCCACAGCACCGCCCGCCAGCAGCCGGGCGAGCCGGTGATGGAGTCGCCGAGCGGCATGACGCGCACCGGGGTGGCCTCGGGTGCGGCTGCCGCGCCCGGCGCGAGGCCCACGCCGAGGGGGAGGAGCAGGGCGGCCAGCAGGCCGATGAGCGGAAGCGTGCGTAAGCGCAGCAGACGGGTGTCGCGCATGGTTTTCCCTTCCCTGGATGAGGTGGGAGCGCTCCCATGACGGACATCAAGCCACTGTTGTCATTGACGCGTCAAGGGGTGGGACGGCACGCCGTTCCGGGCCCGCAGGGGCGTACGCCCGCGGGGCGCGGCCTCGGCGTGCCGCGCCCCGACGGTCGAACCCGTCGTTCGATCAGGTCAGCCCTTCCGGGGCAGCGCCCGGCGCACCAGCGGCCACGCCAGCAGCAGGACGACGACCGCGTAGACGGTCACCGAGAACGGTGTGTCCACCAGCCCCGCGACGCTGCCGTCGCTGATCTGCAGGGCGCGGCGGAGCTGCTGCTCGGCGGCCGGGCCGAGGATGACCCCGATCACGGCCGGCAGCACCGGCAGTCCGTAGCGCCGCATGCCGAAACCGATCAGACCGATGATCAGCAGGATCACCAGGTCGATCACCTCGCCGCCGACCGCGTACGCGCCCACCGCCGCGAAGAACATGATCCCCGCGTACAGGTACGGCCGCGGGATGCGCAGCAGCTTCGCCCACACCGGCGCCAGCGGCAGGTTCAGGGCGAGCAGCAGCACCATGCCGACGAACAGCGAGGCGATCAGGCCCCACACCAGGTCCGGTTCGCGCTCGAAGAGCAGCGGGCCGGGCTGGATGCCGTACTGCTGGAACGCCGCCAGCATCACCGCCGCGACCGCCGTGGTCGGCAGGCCGAGCGTCAGCATGGACACCAGGGTGCCCGCCGCCGAGGCCGACGCGGCCGACTCCGGGCCCGCGACGCCCTCGATGGCGCCCTTGCCCCACTCGTCCTTGTGCTTCGACAGCCGCTTCTCCGTGACGTACGACAGGAAGGTCGGGATCTCCGCGCCGCCCGCCGGGATGGCCCCGAAGGGGAAGCCGATGAACGGGCCGCGCGCCCAGGACTTCCAGGTGCGCCTCAGATCGGCGCGGCCCAGCCACGGCCGGCCCACCGGGATCGGCTCCGGCGGCCGGCGCCGCAGGTGCGCCGCGACCCACAGGGCCTCGCCGATGGCGAACAGGCCCACCGCGACGATCACCACGTCGATGCCGTCGGCGAGCTGGAGCGAGCCGAAGGTCAGCCGCTGCTGGCCGGTCATCTGGTCCAGGCCCACCAGACCGATCGTCAGACCGATCAGCAGTGAGGCCATGCCCCGGATCCGGGACGAGCCGAGCACGGACGTCACCGCGATGAACGCCAGCACCATGATGGCGAAGTAGTCCGGCGCGCCGATGTCCACCGCCAGGTCGGCCACCGTCGGGGCCAGCGCCACCAGCAGGATCGTGCCGACCATGCCGCCCGCGAAGTGCCCGACGGCGGCCGCCGCGAGCGCCTGGGCGCCGCGCCCGGACTTGGCCATGGGGTTGCCCTCCATGGCCGCGACCACGGCGGCGCTCTCACCGGGCGTGTTCAGCAGGATCGAGGTGGTGGACCCGCCGAACATCGCGCCGTAGTAGATCCCGGCGAACATGATGAACGCGCCGATCGGATCGAGCCCGTACGTCACCGGCAGCAGCAGCGCCACCGCCATCGCAGGGCCGATGCCGGGCAGCACCCCGATCGCCGTGCCGAGCAGCACGCCCACGGCGGCCCACAGCAGGTTGAGCGGGGTCAGGGCCGTACCGAAGCCGTCCATGAGGGAGTTGAGGGCGTTCATGTCACAGCACTCCCATCAGCGGACCGCCGGGCAGCGGCACTCCGAGCAGGTTGTTGAACACGGCGTAGGTGACCAGGGAGAGCACCGCCGCGATCAGCGGATCGCGGTCGAGTCTGCGGCTGCCGAGCGCGTGGGCCGCGCCCCAGAAGAGCAGCGCGCCCGCCACGGGGAAGCCGAGCGGCTCGATGAGCACGGCGGCGCCGAGGAACACCCCGGTCAGCAGCAGCACGGTGCGCCAGTCGGCGGGTTCGGACAGGTCGATGTCCTCGCCGCCCTCCGCCTGGCCCCGGCCGCCGCGCAGTACGTCGACCGCGAGCAGCGCGGCGACGACGAGCAGTCCGCCGCCGACGACGAGCGGCACGGTCCTCGGGCCGACGGGCCCGCGCTGGGCGATGTCGACGTCCATGGTGAGCGCGTCGGTCAGCACCAGCACGCCCAGGGCCAGCAGCAGGACGCAGACGCCGAGTTCGGAGTGGTCGCGCAGCCAGGAGCGCCGTCCGGCGGCGGGCGCCGGGGCGGTGCCGGCGGCCGGGGTGGGGGTCGGTGTCGTCACAGTCCCAGCTCCTTCAGTACCGAGACCACGCGCTTGTCCTCGGCGTCCAGGAACGCGCCGAACTCCTCGCCGGTCAGGAAGGCGTCGTCCCAGCCGTTCCGCTTCATCGACTCGCGCCACTCGTCCGAGTCGTGCAGCGCCTCCACCAGGCGCACGAGCTTGTCGCGCTCGGCCTCGGTGAGGCCGGGCGGGGCGACGATGCCGCGCCAGTTGGTGAAGCTCACGTCGTAGCCGGCCTCCTGGAGCGTGGGTGCGTCGAGCCCGGCGACGCGCCGCGGGCCGGTCACCGCGAGCAGTCGCAGCTCGCCCGACTTGATCTGGTCGAGGTACTCGCCGACACCCGAGACGCCGAAGGCGACCTTGTTGCCGAGGATCGAGGCAAGCAGCTCGCCGCCGCCGTCGAAGGGGATGTAGTTGACCTGCTTCGGCGGGATCCCGGCGGCCTTCGCCATCAGCATCGGCGCGAGGTGGTCGGGCCCGCCGGGGGAGGACCCGCCGCCCACCGGGAGCTTGCCGGGGTTCTCCTTCCAGGCGCCGATCAGGTCGTCGATCGTCTTGTACGGGGAGTCCTTGCCGACCACCACGACGTCCTGCTCCTCGGTGAGCCGGGCGATCGGGGTGGTGTCGGCGAGGGTCTTGGGCGCGTCGTTGGAGCGGACGGCGCCGACCACGCCCAGGCCCATCGACATGGCGAGCTTGCCGTTGCCGTGCTCGCTCACCAGCCGGCTGAGGCCGACGGTGCCGCCGGCACCGGGCAGGTTGAACACCTCGACGGTGTGGGTGAGCCCGGCGTCCTCGGCGTTCTTCGCGGCCGTACGGGCCGTGATGTCGTAGCCGCCGCCGGGCGTGTTGGGAACCATGAAACGCAGGCCCGGGATCTGGGTGCCGCTCTCGGTGCCGCTGCCGGTCGTGAGCAGCGGGGGGCCCACGAGTACGAGCACGGCGGCCCCGAGCAGGGCGAGGGGTGTGCGCAGGCGCACGAATGCCACCACCTGTCGGTCGGTCGTCTGGGATCACGCCAAGCCCTGTGGGGGGAGGGTGACGCGGGCCACATGGTGCCCGCGTACCGCCCGGCTGTCGCCCTTGCGGAAGCAATGGAGGTTGTGTTCATTGCGTCAGCGCACCGCCTCCAGTGGCGTACGTCTCTTTCCCCGGCCGCAGGTGAGGGCCATGATGGCGGCTCCGGCAGTGCCGGGCCCGCCCGTGCGACGCCGTGTCGCGCGGCCGGGGCGGTCGGTCCGTCGGGTGGGCCGGCCGCGGCGGTCGGCCCGCGGGGCGACGGCCGGCCCGTCGCGGGGACGGGCGGCCGGCGCGCCGGACGGGCCGGGGCGGACGGTCCGCCCGCACGGCCGCCGGCCACCTCACCGAAGCGGTGGCGGAAGGAGCGGAAACCGATGACCGGCACGCGGGACGGGCGTCCCACGCCCGCCGACGACGGCACGATCGACGTGCTCGTGGTCGACGACGACTTCAGGGTGGCCCGGGTGCACCGCGCCTACGTCGAACGCCTCGACGTGTTCCGGGTCGTCGGCGTCGCCGGCACGGGCGAGCAGGCGATCGCCGCCGTGGACGAGCTGCGCCCCGATCTCGTGCTGCTCGACCTGTATCTGCCCGATCTCTTCGGCCTCGACGTCATCCCCCGGCTGCGCACCGCCGGGCACGACTGCGACGTGATGGTCATCAGCGCCGCCCGGGAGGCGGACGCGGTGCGCGGGGCCGTCCGGCACGGGGTCGTCGACTATCTGCTGAAGCCGTTCGACTTCGAGGACCTGCGGGGCCGTCTGGAGCGGTACGCCGTCCAGCGCGGCCGGCTGCTCGACACGGTCGTCCGCGGTCAGGCGGACGTCGACCGGGTGCTGGCGGGGGCGGGGGCGGCGGTGGCCGTGTCCCCGGTGCTGCCCAAGGGGATGAGCGCGGAGACCGCGGGGCTGATCGAGCGCACCCTGCGCGCGGCCGGCGGCACGCTGTCGGCCACCGAGTGCGCCGGGCTCACCGGGGTGTCCCGGGTCAGCGCCCGCCGTTACCTGGAGCACTTCCACACCGTCGGCAGCGTGGAGGTGTCGCTGCGGTACGGGGCGACGGGACGGCCGGAGCGGCGGTACCGGCTGCTGGGGCCGGGGAGCGCGGGGGTGGCCGGTGGGCGCACCGGCGGGCTCCGGCCGGGGGGTGCGGCGCGGGCGTAGGGGTGGGTGCGGGGCTGATCTGCGCGGCGGGGGCGGGTCGGGTGAGGTGCGGCCGGGCGGGGCGGGGCGGGGCGGGGCGGGGCGGTTGTGCCCGGGTCCCGGCCGCGGCGGTTGCGGTGCCCGGGTCCCGGCCGGGGCGGTGGGGGTTGTCCAGGGGTGGGGGCGGCCCTAGGGTCGTCGGTCGGGGGAAAGCGCTTTCCCCCTCGCCTCTACCGTCTCCAAGGAGCGCCGCATGTCCTTGCCCCCCGTCCGCCGTCGCGTCGCCGTCGTCGGCACCGGCGCCATCGTCACCGGCGGCCATCTGCCCGCGTTGCGCGCCCACGCCGACCGCACCGAGCTGGTCGCCGCCGTCGACGTGGACCAGGGCCGGCTCGACGCCTTCCGCGCGGAGGCCGGGGAGCGGGTCGCCGGGTTCACCTCGATGAGCGCGATGCTGGACGCCGTACGCCCGGACCTGGTGCTGATCGGGACCCCGCCGTCGCTCCACCGCGAGCAGACGGTGGCCGCGCTCGGGGCGGGCGCCTGGGTGCTGTGCGAGAAGCCGCTGTGCCTCTCCCTCGCCGAGTACGACGAGATCGCCGCCGCCGAGGAGGCGTCGGGCGCGTACGCGTCCGTCGTCTTCCAGCACCGCTACGGCTCCGGTGCCGCGCACGCGCGCGAGCTGATCGCGCGCGGGGAGCTGGGCGCGCCGCTGGTCGCGCACTGCCAGACCACCTGGCACCGGGACGCCGCCTACTACTCCGTGCCCTGGCGCGGACGGTGGGCGACCGAGGGCGGCGGGCCCACCATGGGGCACGGCATCCACCAGTACGACCTGCTGCTGCACCTGCTCGGCGAGTGGGAGGAGATACGGGCCATGGCGGCACGGCTCGTCCACGACACCGAGAGCGAGGACGTCTCCACCGCCCTGGTCCGCTTCCGCAACGGCGCGCTCGCGACCGTCGTCAACAGCGTGCTCTCGCCGGACGAGGTGAGCCGGATCCGGGTCGACTGCGCCGACGCCACCGTCGAACTCACCCACCTCTACGGTCATGTCAACGACGACTGGACCTACACCCCGGCCCGGCACGTCCCCGCCGAGCGCGCCGCCGCCTGGCGCGCGCCCGCGCACGACGTGCCCAGTTCCCACACCGCGCAGCTCGACGCGCTCCTCGACGCCCACGACGCCGGCCGGCGGCCTCCGGGCAGCGGACGGGAGGCGCGGGGCACGCTGGAGTTCGCCGCGGCGCTCTACAAGGCGGCGTTCACCGGCCGACCGGTCCGCGCGGGCGAGATCGTGCCCGGCGACCCCTTCCACGAGGCCATGCACGGTGGCCGTACCGACTGGGCATCCAAGGAGCGGGCATGAACAGCCGTGGCATCGGCGTGACCCACACGCACGGTGAGGCCGTCACCGTGACCGCCGCGGGCGGTACGGAGATCCTCCGGTACGTCTACCGCCCGGACCCCGAGCGGTTCGAGTCCCGCAAGCCGTACGCCCATCCGGTGCGCACGCTCGGCGGGCGCACGGTGACCGGGTACCGCCCGAGCGACCACCGGTGGCACAAGGGACTGCAGATGACGGCCAGTCATCTGTCGGGGCAGAACTTCTGGGGCGGCAACTCGTATGTGCACGGCCGGGGTTACCTCCCGCTGCCGGAACGCGTCGGCTCGATGCGGCACGACGGGTTCTCCGCCTTCACGGTTCGGGACGACCGCTGCGACCTCACCGAGGACCTCACCTGGGTGGAGAACGGCGGCGCCGAGTGGGCGCGGGAGGAACGCGGGCTGAGCGTCCACTCGGTCGACGAGGAGGCCGGCGCGTGGGTGCTGGACTGGTCGATCCGGCTCACCAACCTCCGTGACTCCGCGCTGCGGTTCGGCTCGCCGACCACCGCCGGACGGGAGATGGCCGGTTACACCGGGCTCCAGTGGCGCGGCCCGCGCGACTTCACCGGGGGGACGGTCTTCACCCCCGACTCCGACGCCGACGCCGGTGCCGGCCGGCTCATGGGTACGCAGGGTCCCTGGCTCGCCTTCAGCGCCGAACACGACGAGTACGACGGCCACTCCACGCTCGTCTTCGCCCACGCGCCGGAGAACCTGGACGAGGCGGGCGCCATCCACCCCTCGCACTGGTTCGTGCGCGCGGAGCCGATTCCGTCGGTGGCGTTCTCCTGGGCGTTCTTCGAGGAGTTCGCGCTGCCGCCGGGGGAGTCGTTCGCCTACCGGTACCGGATCGTGGTCGCGGACGGGGCGTGGGACCGGGAGCGGGTGGGGGCGCATCTGGACGGGCTGCCCTGGTGAGCGGGCCCGTGCCGCCGCCTGCCGCGCCGCTGCCCGGCGCCGTCGGGCTGTCGCACCTCAGCGCGTACGACTGGGAGGCCGCCGACGGGGTGTGCGGGGGCAGCCCGCACCTGCATCTGGTGTGCACGGAGGCGTACGTCGTCACCGGCGGCCGGGGTGCCGTGCAGACGCTGAGCCCCGACGGCTACCGGGACACGCCGCTGGAGCCGGGGACGGTGGCGTGGTTCACCCCGGGGACCGTGCACCGGATGGTCCAGGGCGGTGACCTGCGGGTCACGGTGCTGATGCAGAACAGCGGCCTTCCCGAGGCCGGGGACGCGGTGTTCACCTTCCCCACCGAGGTGCTGGCCGACCCGGACCGCTACGCCGGCGCCGCGACGCTCCCGGCCGGTGCGGGGGCGGAGGCGGCGGCGCGGCGCCGGCGGGACCTCGCGGTCGAGGGGTACCTCGTGCTGCGGGAGGCGCTCGTCGCGGGGGACGCGGGGCCCTACCGCGCGTTCCAGCGTGCGGCTGCCCTGCTGGTGCGGGAACGGGTGCCGCTGTGGCGCGAGTTGTGGCGGGCCGGTGCGCTGGCCGCCGCCGAGCGCACGGGTGCGCAGCTGGACGCGCTGGCGGCCGGTGACGCCGCCCACCTCGGTGCGGCGTCGGCGTACCGGGCCGAACCCAGCCGGCGGGGCGGGTACGGCATGTGCGGACGGCGGGACGAGTACGCGCTGCCGGGGGTCACGGTGCCGTACGGGGGCGGGTGACGTTCGCGCCGTGCGCCGCCGGTGGGCGGGGCGGGGCCGGGGCGGGGGTTCCCGTCCTCGGTCCGGCGCGGAACCGGCCGCCCGGTGAGGTGAGGGGGCGGACGCGCCGGCCGCTGCGGGCGGGCACTCCCGCCCCGTCACCTCCGCGCCGTACGAGGATCGGCGGCGTCGTCGGCCGGGGGCGGTGCGCCGTCGTTGTTCCTGCGGTCAGGGGCGTCGGGGGATGCGGATGCCGCCGCGGGTGTACGAGGCCGGCAGGCGGGCCGTCGCCACGGCGAGGGCGGTCGCGGCGCTGGCGATCCCCAGGACCGCACCGGCCGCCACGTCCCCCGGGTAGTGCACGCCCGTGTGGACGCGCGAGTAGGCGACCGCCCCCGCCAGCGCTCCCAGGGGGACCGACGCGGCGGGCAGGACCGTACCGACCGCCGTGGCGAACGCCACCGCCGACGCGGTGTGCCCGGAGGGGAAGGACGCCGACGTCGGCATCGGCACGTGCCGGTCCACGGTGACCCGGGCCGCCTCGCGGTCCGGACGGGCCCTGCGGACCAGGCGCTTGCCCAGCAGGTTCGCCGACGCCGAGGCCACGGCGATGGCGCCGACCCCGACGAGCGCCGCCCGGCGCGGCCGTGCCCCGCTCAGCGCCAGGAGGCCGGCGATCGTGAACGAGATCTTGGAGTGGTCGGCCGTGTGGGAGAGCCGGCGCAGGGCCCGGTCCAGGGTCGGGGTGGGCGTGGCGGCGACCGCCGCGTACAGGGCGCCGTCCACGGCCCTGAGGTCGCCGAGCACGGCGGAGGCGACTCTGCGCAGTCCGTCGGCGGGCGGTACGGGCCGGGTGAGCGGACGGGTGACGTCCTGGTCGGCGGTGGGCGGCTCGCTCATCTGTCTCTCCCGCGGTGACTTCGTGGAGTGGCGTCCCGCGCGCTGAGGCGGGAATTCACCAGGTGCCCACGGTACGCATGATCCACACGGGAGAACCGGCCGCCCCGGTGGGAGCTGATTGCGGGGCATGTGGGTTTATACCCCCGCCCGTATGTGTGGCGGGGGGTTGTCCGGCTTGACTGAGTACCCCTGGGGGGTATTGTGAGCTGTGTCGATGGCTTTTCGTGAGTCACAGGTACCGTTTTCTGGGAGAGACGGCCATGCATACCGGACTGAAGATCACCGCGTTCGCCGCCGCGCTGGCCGCCACCTTCGGCACGGCCTACGGGATCGGTCAGGGGCTCGACCCGGTCGTCGCGGACCGGGCGCCGGAGTCGCACGCCTCCTCCTCGCCGGCGCGGGAGCGCGGTGGGGACGCCGTCGGCGGGCTCCGGATCTCCGAGCGCGGGTACACCCTCGATCTGAGGACCCCGCGCGTCGCCGCAGGGCAGCCCGCCGACCTGCGCTTCACGGTCCGGGACACGAGCGGCCGGCCCGTCACCGAGTTCCGTCGGGAGCACGATAAGGAGCTGCATCTGATCGTGGCTTCGCGCGACCTGCGCACCTACCGCCATCTGCACCCCGTCCGCGCCGCCGACGGCACCTGGAGCACCCCCGTCGAACTGCCCCACGCGGGCGGCTACCGGGTCTTCGCCGACTTCACTCCCGAGGCCGAGGGCGCACGGAACCTCACCCTCGGCGCCGACCTCGCCGTCTCCGGGTCCTACCACCCCCAGGAGCTGCCGCGAGCCGCCGCCACGGCCCGCGTCGACGGCTACGAGGTCGAGCTGACCGGAGGGCTGCGCCCGGGCCGGTCGAGCGAACTGCGGCTGACCGTCTCCCGCGACGGAGCACCGGTCACCGACCTCGAACCGCACCTCGGCGCCTACGGCCATCTGGTCGCCCTGCGCTCCGGAGACCTCGCCTACCTGCACGTCCACCCGCACGGCGAACCCGGCGACGGCACGACCCCCTCCGGGCCGGAGGTCTCCTTCACGGCCACGGCCCCCAGCGGCGGCAGCTACCGGCTGTTCCTCGACTTCAAGCACGGCGGAGTCGTCCGCACCGCGGCCTTCACGGTCCCGGCCGGGCAGAGCGCCGGAGCGCCGGAGCACGCCGAGGACGGTCACGGCCACTGAGCGTCAGCCGAGGGCCCGGTCCAGGTTGAACGCGGCGCTGATCAGCGCGAGATGGGTGAACGCCTGCGGGAAGTTGCCCTGTTGCTCCCCGGTGTGGCTGATCTCCTCGGCGTACAGGCCGAGATGGTTGCCGTACGTCAGCATCTTCTCGAAGGCCAGGGACGCCTCGTCGAGCCGTCCGGCCCGGGTCAGCGCCTCGACGTACCAGAACGAGCAGATGGAGAACGTGCCCTCGTCGCCGTTCAGCCCGTCGGGGCTCGTCTGCGGGTCGTAGCGGTAGACCAGTGAGTCGGACACCAGGTCCTCGGTGAGGGAGTCCAGCGTGGACAGCCACTTGGGGTCCCTCGGCGCGATGAACTTCGACAGCGGCATCATCAGGACGGCCGCGTCCAGGACGTCTCCGTCCTCGTGCTGGACGAAGGCCCGCCGTGACGCGGACCAGCCGTGGCTCATGATCCGCCGGTACACGGCGTCACGGCTCGCCTGCCAGCGGGGGAGATCGGCGGGCAGGCCGCGCCGGTTGGCCATCCGGACGGCCCGCTCGATCGCCACCCAGCACATCAGCCGCGAGTACAGGAAGTTCTTCCGCCCGCCGCGCGTCTCCCAGATGCCCTCGTCGGGCTGGTCCCAGTGCGCGCACACCCAGTCCACCAGCGCCGTCACATGGTCCCACTGCTCGCTGGAGACGGGCTCGGCCCACTTGTCGTACAGGTAGACGGAGTCGATCAGCGCCCCGTAGACATCGAGTTGGAGCTGGTCGGCGGCGGCGTTGCCGATGCGGACCGGTGCCGAGCCCCGATGGCCCGCCAGGTGGCCGAGTTCGCGCTCGGGCAGCTCGGTGCGGCCGTCGATGCCGTACATGATCTGCAGGGGGCCGGACGGACTGCCGTCGCCGGGGCTGATGTGCTGGGAGACGAACCCCATGAACGCCTCGGCCTCCTCGGTGAAGCCCAGCCGCAGCAGCGCGTACACGCAGAACGCCGCGTCGCGCACCCACACGTACCGGTAGTCCCAGTTGCGCTCCCCGCCCAGCTCCTCGGGCAGGCTGGTCGTCGGCGCCGCCACGATCGCCCCGGTCGGCGCGTAGGTGAGCAGCTTCAGGGTGAGCGCGGAGCGGTGCACCATCTCCCGCCAGCGGCCCCGGTAGCGGGAGGAGGACAGCCAGCGCCGCCAGTACGCCACCGTCGCGGCGAACTGCCGCTCCGCCTCCCCGCACTCGCACCGGTCGGGCGCCACCTCGCCGCCGACCCGGTCCAGGGCCAGCACCGCCGTCTCGCCCTCGGCCAGCTTGAAATCGGCCCGCACATCCGTCCCGTCGGCCTCCAGCGGGACGGTCGAGGTGAGCGCGAGCGACAGGTCGGGGGAGTCGAAGACGGCGAGGTCGCCGGTCAGCCGCAGGGTGTGCGGCACGGCGCCGTACCCGAACCGCGGCGCCACCCGCGTCCGGAACCGCAGCGAGCCGCGCACGCACAGCACCCGCCGGATCAGCCGGTGCCGGTCCTCCTCGGCCGGCCCGTCGGCGACCGGCATGAAGTCCTGCACCTCGCCGACCCCGTCCTCGGTGTAGAACCGGGTGATCAGGACGTTGGTGTCGGGGAAGTAGAACTGCTTGGTGCGGGCCCGCACGGCGGCCGCCAGCTCGAAGCAGCCGCCCCGCTCGGCATCCAGGATCGCGGCGAAGACGCTCGGCGCGTCGAACGACGGGCAGCAGTACCAGTCGATGGTGCCGTCGGTGCCCACCAGGGCCACGCTGCGCATGTCACCGATGAGCCCGTGGTCGGCGATCGGCACGTACCCGCGCGTCGCGGACCCGTCCCGCTCCTTGGCCGTCCCGTCCATCGCAGCCTCCCTGGCCCGGCACGCCTCACCTGCCAGCTTAAGGGGGGTTTGCCCGGATCGTGCCGGGGGTCGCTCCCGCACGATCCGGGCGGGTCCGGCCGCACCGGTTCACACCGTGACGACCCGCAGGCCCTCCTCCTCGAACCGGCGCACCTCGTCCGGGTCCGCCGCCGAGTCCGTGACCAGGATGTCCACCGAGCCGGCCGCGCAGATCCGGGCGAACGCCCGCCTGCCCAGCTTGCTGGAGTCGGCCGCCACGACCACCCGCTCGGCCCGCTCGCACAGCAGCCGGTTGACCGCCGCCTCCGCCTCGTCATGGGCGGCCGCGCCGTGTGCGGCGTCGAAGGCGACGACACCCAGCACCGCCACATCGAGGGTGATCTGCCCCAGCACCCCGTCCGCGAGCGGCCCGACCAGCTCGTACGACTGGGCCCGCGCCACCCCGCCGGTCAGCACGATCTTGAACTGGGGCCGTACGGCCAGCTCGTTGGCGATGTTCAGCGCGTTCGTCACCACGGTCAGCGCCGGCGACCCGGAGGCGAGATCACCGCGCACGGCCAGCGCCCGCGCCACCTCCGTCGTGGTCGTACCGCCGGTCAGCCCGACCGCCTCGCCCGGCGCGACGAGCTCCGCCACCGCCTTGGCGATCCGCTGCTTCCGCGAGGCGTGCCGCGCGGTCTTGTAGCGCAGCGGCAGCTCGTACGACACCCCGTGCACCACCGCGCCGCCCCGGGTGCGCACCAGCATCTGCTGCTCGGCCAGCTGGTCGAAGTCGCGCCGGATCGTCGCCGCCGACACCGCCAGCTCCCCGGCCGCCTCCTCGACGTCCAGCCGGCCGCGCTCGACCAGCAGCTCCAGCAGCGCCTTCCAGCGGGCGTCCCGCGACATCCGCCCCTCCCGTCCCCGGCCTCGTCTCGCACTCTCCGGTGACCCTAACGCACCCGATTCCCCGCACGATGCTTGATTCTGCTCGAAAGCTGGCTCTATCTTGCAGGAACAATCACCGAGCGGTCAGGGGTGCGGCATGACGCATGTCGAGGACGAGCTGAACAGCCAGCCCGAGTGCTGGCGGCGCGCCGCCGCGCAGGCCGCGGCCCACGCCCCGGTCCTGCCGGTGGCGGGGGAACGGGTCGCGGTGGTCGGCTGCGGCACGTCGTACTTCATGGCGCAGGCCGTCGCCGCCCTGCGCGAGGGCGCGGGCCAGGGCGAGACCGACGCCTTCGCCGCCTCCGAGTTCCCGCACGGACGGGCCTACGACCACGTGGTCGCCCTCACCCGCTCTGGCACCACGACCGAAGTCCTGGACCTGCTCGGCCGGTTGACCGGCGGCATTCGCACCACGGCGGTCACCGCCGACCCGGACACCCCGGTGATGTCGCTCGCCGACGGGACCGTCGTCCTCGACTACGCGGACGAACGCTCCGTCGTCCAGACCCGGTTCGCCACCACGGCCCTCACCCTGCTCCGCGCCCACCTGGGCCTGCACACCGCGGCGGTCGAGGAGGACGGGCGCACGGCCCTGGAGACGCCGCCGCCCGAAGGGCTCGTGGACTGCTCCCAGTTCACCTTTCTCGGGCGCGGCTGGAGCGTCGGACTGGCCAACGAGGCCGGGCTGAAGATGCGCGAGGCCGCGCTCGCCTGGACGGAGGCCTACCCGGCGATGGAGTACCGGCACGGCCCCATCAGCGTCACCACACGGGGGACGGCCACATGGATGCTCGGCACGGCCCCCGACGGGCTGGCCGACCAGGTCCGCGCGACCGGCGGACTGTGGATCGAGGGCGGCCTCGACCCGCTCGCCGAACTCGTCCGCGTCCAGCGGCTCGCGGTCGCCGTCGCCGCCGCCCGCGGCCTGGACCCCGACCGGCCCCGGCACCTCACCCGCTCGGTCGTCCTCGCGCCCTGACCCGTCGGAAAGGACCGGCCGTGCCCCTCACCACCACCGGCGAACTCGTCGCCCGCGCCGCCGCGCACCGCTCGGCGGTCGCCTCCTTCAACATCATCACCCTCGAACACGTCGAGGCCGTCGTCGCCGGCGCCGAGTCGGTGAACGCCCCCGTCGTGCTCCAGGTCAGCGAGAACGCCGTCAGGTTCCGCCACGGCCGCCTGCTCCCGCTCGCCCGCGCCGCCGTCGCCGCCGCCGAACAGGCCGGCGTCCCGGTCGCGCTGCACCTCGACCACGTGCGCAGCGACGCCCTGCTGCGGCAGGCACCGGACGCCGGCTTCGGCTCGGTGATGTACGACGCGGCCCGGCTGCCGTACGCCGACAACCTCGCCGCGACCCGGGCCGCCGTCGACTGGGCCCACGCCCAGGGGCTGTGGATCGAGGCCGAGCTGGGCGAGATCGGCGGCAAGGACGGACAGGGCGCGCTGGACGCCCACGCCCCCGGCGCCCGCACCGACCCCGCTCAGGCCCGCGCGTTCGTCGCTGACTCCGGCGTGGACGCGCTGGCCGTCGCCATCGGCACCACCCATGCCATGACCACCCGTACCGCCACCCTCGACCACGGACTCCTCAAGCGGCTGACCGCCGCCCTGGACGTGCCCCTCGTGCTGCACGGTTCCTCCGGTCTGCCCGACGACGAACTCGCCGCGGCGGTCACCGGCGGGATCACCAAGGTCAACGTCGGGACCGCCCTCAACCTCGCCATGACGGGCGCGATCCGGCAGTTCCTCACCGACCACCCCGAGGCGGTCGACTCCCGCAGCTACCTCACGGCGGGCCGGGACGCGATGACCCGGGCGGTCGCGGAGATCATCCGGACCCTGGGCCCGGTCCCCGCGGCTACCGCTTGACGGCCCTCAGCACCACGAACTTCGGGTCGGACGCCACGACCTCGCTGTTGCCGAACAGCCGCCGCAGCTTCACGTGGTACCCGAGGTGCCGGTTGCCGACCACCCACAGCTCGCCGCCCGGACGCAGGGTGCGGCGGGCGCCGGTGAACATGCGCCAGGCGGTGGCGTCCGAGGTCGCCTGGTGGGAGTGGAAGGGCGGGTTGTTCAGCACCAGGCCGGCACTGCCGGCCGGCACGCCCGCCAGGCCGTCACCGACCCGGAACCCGGCCCGCCCGGACAGCCCGTTCGCCCGGTACGTGGCCTCGGCGGACGCCACGGCCTGGAAGGACTCGTCCACGAACAGCACCTCGGCCGCCGGGTCGGCCAGTGCCATCGCCGTACCGACCACACCGTTGCCGCAGCCCAGGTCCACGATCAGGTCACCGTCCTTCGCGGCCGGCAGGTGCCGCAGGAAGAACCGGGTGCCGATGTCGAGGTGGTCGGCGCTGAACACCCCCGCGTGGTTGACGACGGTCCGCCCGGAGACGGGACCGACGTCGTCGGGCAGCGCGTAGCGGTACGGCCAGGGATTGGCGGGACGCTTCAGCGCGGGGTCCGGTGTGCAGAAGACCAGGCGCGCCTTCTGCTCGGCGAGCGAGGTGCGGGTCGGGCCGAGGATCCGCTCGAACAGCCTCAGCGTCGAGGTGTGGATCTCCTTCACCATGCCCGTGCCGACGACGACCGTGTCCGCGTGCACGGCGGGCGCCAGCCGCAGCAACTGGTCCTCCAGCAGCGCCAGGCTCTTCGGCACCCGCACGAGCAGGACGTCGATCCGCTCCGGCGGCGGGTCCTGCGTGGTGAGCAGCCGGACGCCGTCCGGCCCGGCGCCGTTGCGGGCCAGGTTGGCGCGGGTCGCCTCCTGGCCGAGCCAGGAGTCGGTGATCTGCACGGGCCGGTGCTCCGCGAGCGCCGTGACCAGCGCGCCCCAGCGGTCGCCGACGACCACGACCGTCCCCGAGAGCGGCACCGGCCGCTCGGCGAGATGCCTCAGCAGATACGCGTCGGAGGCGTCCCAGGCGCGCAGCCGGTCGCGCGGATCCTCGGGGAACCGGGCCAGCGCGAGCTCGCCCCACGGAGTCGTCATACGGTCGTTCATCGTGCTGCCAGGCTAGCCGAGCCCCGGCTCGGGCTCCGTCCGGCAGGATGGGATGCATGGACGCCGAGCTGTTCCCCAGGGCACGGGAGGAGATCGCGCCCGGCGCGGTGCACGTGCCGGACTGGCTGGACGCGCGCGAGCAGCGCGCCCTGCTCGACGCCTGCCGGGAGTGGGCCGGGCCGCCCGCCGGACTGCGCACCGTCCGCACGCCCGGCGGCGGCACCATGACCGCCCGGCAGGTCTGCCTCGGCCGGCACTGGTACCCGTACGGCTACGCCCGCACCGCCGTCGACGGCGACGGCGCGCCGGTGAAGCCCTTCCCCTCCTGGCTCGGCGCGCTGGCCCGCCGCGCGGTGACCGACGCGCTGGGAGAAGCCTCCGTGCCCGCGGCGGCGTACGACGTCGCGCTCGTCAACTTCTACGACGGCGACGCCCGCATGGGCATGCACCGCGACAGCGACGAGAAGGCGGACGCGCCGGTGGTGTCGCTGAGCCTCGGGGACACGTGCGTGTTCCGCTTCGGCAACACCCGGACCAGGACCCGGCCCTGGACGGACGTCGAGCTGCGCAGCGGCGACCTGTTCGTCTTCGGCGGCCCCTCCCGGTGGGCGTACCACGGCGTCCCCCGCGTCCTCGCGGGCACGTCACCGGCCGGGTCGGGACTGGCCGGGCGGCTCAACATCACGCTGCGGGTCAGCGGGCTGCCGGGCCGCTGACGTGTGTCACGCCCGAGCGGCCGGGTTGCGGATCATGGGAGACTCGCCTCCATGAGCGGGAAGGCGGACCCCCGGCCGGCGGGGGAAGGGACCACCACCTCGAGGACGCGGTTGGACCGGGGGCGCGGCGCGCTCGGGCCCGCGCTGGAGCTCGTGCACACCGGACGGGCGCCGACCCGCGCGGTGCTCACCGCCGAACTGGGTGTCACCCGGGCGACGGCCGGAGCGGTCGCCGCCGAGCTGGAGGCGCTCGGGCTGATCACGGTGGACGCCCGGCCCGGTGCCGCGGCCGGATCCCAGGGCCGCCCCTCGCACCGGCTGTCCGTCGCGGAGGACGGTCCCGTGGCGCTCGCCGCTCAGGTGCACGCCGACGGTTTCCGCGCGGCGCTGGTCGGGCTCGGCGGCCGTATCGTCGCCACGGCACCCGGCTGCGAGGTCGTCGACGCCGACCCGGCGAAGGTCCTCGGCTCCGTCGTCGCGGCGGGCGCCGAGCTGCTGCGGGAGACCGGGCGGCGGTGCGTGGGCGCCGGACTCGCCGTGCCCTCGGCGGTGGCCGAACCGGAAGGGCTGGCCCTCAACCCCCTGCATCTGGCCTGGCCCGCGGGCGCACCGGTGCGGGAGATCTTCGCCGAGCAGGTGCGCGCGGCAGGGCTGGAAGGACCCGCCTTCGCCGCCAACGACGTCAACCTCGCCGCCCTCGCCGAGCACCGGCACGGCGCCGGGCGCGGCTCGCGCGACCTGCTGTGCGTGGCCACCGGCCACCGCGGCGTGGGGGGTGCGCTGGTCCTCGACGGCCGTCTGCACTCGGGCAGTTCGGGCCTCGCCCTGGAGGTCGGCCACCTCACCGTCAACCCCGAGGGCCGCCCCTGCCACTGCGGCAGCCGCGGCTGCCTCGACGTGGAGGCGGACCCGCTGGCCCTCCTCACCGCGGCGGGGCGCGCGCCCGGCCCCGAGATGTCCCTGCTGAAGCAGGCCGACGACCTGATCCGCGGCCAGTACGACGACCCGGAGGTGCGCACCGCCACCGAGGCGCTCATCGACCGGCTCGGTCTCGGCCTCGCCGGGCTGGTGAACATCCTCAACCCGGACCGGATCATCCTCGGCGGCCTGCACCGCACCCTGCTGGAGGCCGACCCGGACCGGCTCCGCGCCGTCGTCGCCGACCGCAGCCTGTGGGGCCGCAGCGGCGGCGTCCCGATCCTCGCCTGCACCCTCGACCACAACAGCCTGGTCGGCGCGGCGGAACTCGCCTGGCAGCCGGTGCTGGACGACCCCCTCGGGGCACTGGGCCAGGAAGACACCCCGACCGACAGAAAGCCGACGTCATGACCGACCAGCTCACCGTCAGCGTCCTGGGCACCGGCATCATGGGCGCCGCGATGGCCCGCAACCTCGTCCGCGCCGGCCACACCGTCCGTGCCTGGAACCGCACCCGCGCCAAGGCCGACCCGCTGGCCGCCGACGGCGCTCACGTCGCCGCGACCCCCGCCGAGGCGGTGGAGTCCGCCGACGTGGTGCTGACCATGCTGTACGACGGCTCCGCCACCCTGGAGACGATGCGCCGGGCGGCGTCCGCCCTGCGCCCCGGCACCGTCTGGGCGCAGTCCACCACCGCGGGCATCGAGGGCGTCGCCGAACTGGCCGGCTTCGCCCGCGAACACGGCCTGCTCTTCTACGACGCCCCGGTGCTGGGCACCCGGCGGCCCGCCGAGGCCGGACAGCTGACCGTGCTCGCCGCCGGACCCGCCGGGGGCCGGGACAGGGTGACCCCGGTGTTCGACGCCGTCGGTGCCCGCACCGTGTGGACGGGGGAGGACGGCGCGACGGGCAGCGCGACCCGTCTGAAGCTGGTCGCCAACAGCTGGGTGCTCGCGGCCACCGCCGCCGCCGGTGAGACCCTCGCCCTGGCCAAGGCCCTCGACGTCGCACCGGACGGCTTCTTCGACCTCATCGCCGGCGGCCCGCTCGACATGGGCTATCTGCGGGCCAAGGCCGGCCTGATCCTCGAGGACCGGCTGTCCCCGGCCCAGTTCGCCGTGGCCACCGCCGCCAAGGACGCCCGGCTGATCGTGGCGGCCGGCGAACGGCACGGCGTCCGCCTGGACGTGGCCGCCGCGAGCGCCGGGCGGCTGGAGCGGGCCGTGGAGCTGGGCCACGGCGACGAGGACATGGCCGCCGCCTACTACGCCAGCTTCGACGACGGCCCCACCGCCTGACCGACAGAGCCGACCGCACCGCACCGAGGAGTCCGTTGTGTCCAAGCCCCCGCTGCCCCCCGAGGCCGACGCCCTGCTGCGCCGCCCCAACCCCTGTGTGATGGCGACGATCCGCTCCGACGGCGCGCCCGTCTCCACCCCCACCTGGTACCTGTGGGAGGACGGCCGCGCCCTGATCAACCTCGACGAGGGCCGGGTCCGGCTGAAGCACCTGCGCCGCGAACCCCGCATCACCCTCACCGTCCTGGCCGGCGACGACTGGTACACCCACGTCACCCTGATCGGCCGTGTCGTCGAGCTGCGCGACGACGAGGGCCTGGCCGACATCGACCGCCTCTCCCGGCACTACACCGGCAAGCCCTACGCGGACCGGGAGCGCGCCCGGGTCAGCGCCTGGATCGAGGTCGAACGCTGGCACGGCTGGGGCGCGATGAGGGACAGCGACCAGGCGGCCACCTGACCGACGGTGCCCGGCCGGACGTCACGGCCGGTCCACGGCGGAGGGACCGGGACCACCGGTGAGGACGCGGCCCACCGTGCCGTGCACGGTGCGGGGCGTGTTCACCACTGGCGCCCCCGGGGCAGCCGGTCCCGCTCCGGCGCCGACAGGTGGAGCACCTGGAAGACCTCGCCGTCCGCCTCCGGCGCGTGGTGCCGCCGCAGCGAGAAGTGGACCAGCTCCCAGCGGGCGGTGTCCATGGCCGCCGCCGCGAGGACCACCCCGTCCGTCCCGGCCAGCCGCCCGCACTCCCGGGCCGCCTCCTCGGCCACCTCACCCACCGGCACCCCGTCCGGCACGGGACTCCGGTGCCGTACGGCGACGACGGCGGGGGCGTCCGCGGCCGGCCCCTCCTCGTAGGCGAGGCCGGTCCACTGCCGTACCGGGGGCCGGCCGAAGTCGTCGGCGATGCCCTGGAAGCCGCCGCCCCAGAGGAAGGCGTTCATGCCCGCGACCGTGTTCCACAGGTAGAACGGCGCGTACTGGTTGACCGGCGAGCCGTGCACCCCGCGCTCGCGCACCAGATACGCCTTGACGCCGAGGCCCTGCCAGTCGTCGAGCAGACGTCCGCGACGGGCCACGCGGTCCCGGACGATCCCCATGTCGTAGTCGGCGGGCAGGGTGAGTTCGTACTGCAGGGCGTGCAACGAGGGCCTCCCGAGGGGTGGTTGAGGAGGGGCGGGCTAGCGGTCCCGCGGGGCGAGCAGGGCGAGCAGGCCGCGCACGCCCGCGTCGAAGGCGGCGGGGGAGCCGGAGGCGCGGGCCAGCACATAGCCGCCCTGGACGGTCGCGACGACGGCCGCCGCGATCTCCTCGCCGTTCACCGACGGAGCGAACTCGCCCCGCTCCTTGCCCTCTTCGACGATCCCGGCGAGCCGCGCGCGCAGCCAGCCCAGGGTCTCGTCCACCGGGGCGCGCAACGCGTCGTCGGCGACGACCTCCGGATCCATGGTGAGCCGCCCGACCGGACAGCCGCGCAGCACGTCGCGCTCGCGCAGGAGGTAGGCCTCGATGCGCTCGTACGGCGTACCCGGCCCGCCGAGCACTCCCTCGGCGGTGGTCCGCATCTCCTCGGCGGTGCGCCGGATCGCGGCCAGCGCGAGGTCCGGCTTCCCCTTGAAGTGGTGGTACATGCTGCCCTGGCCCGCGCCCGCCCGCTCCAGGACGGCCTTCGGGCTGGTGCCCACGTAGCCGCGCTCCCACAGCAGCTCGCGGGTGGACTCGATCAGACGCTCCGGGGTGCTCATCCCCCCACTGTACATACCAGTAGGTACAGACGTCGGGCCGAACCGTCGACGGCACGGGGAGCAGGCGCCCGCCGCCCGCGTACTCCCCGGGAGGTACGCGCACGGCCGCTGGCCGTACGACGACCCGGCCCCCCTCGCGGGACGACGCTCGAGGTGTCGCGCACGGAGCGACGAGACACCCCACCCGAGGAGTTGACGATCATGCAGACACTGGCGCACTTCGGCGACGGCGGGCCCGGCCCGTGGATCCTGTTCCTCCCCGTCCTCTGGGCCCTGCTCATCGGCGGCGGCATCGCGCTGCTGCGCCGCACGGTGTGGCGCGGACGCCACGGACCCGGCCGGCCCACGGTGGAGCAGGACTCGCCCATCGCGGTGCTCGGCCACCGCTTCGCCTCCGGAGAGATCGACGAGGACGAGTACTGGCGCCGGCTGTCCGTCCTGGACGAGCAGTTCGGCCGCGACGGCAAGGGCGGTGCGGCATGACCACCACGACCACCACCGGCACCCGGTCCGCCGCCCGGGTCGTCGACGCCGTCAAGGTGTACGGCACCGGCGACACCGCCGTACGGGCCCTGGACGGAGTGTCCGTGTCCTTCCCGGCCGGCCGCTTCACCGCGATCATGGGGCCCTCGGGCTCCGGCAAGTCCACCCTGATGCACTGCGCCGCCGGACTGGACACCCTCACCTCCGGAGCCGCCTGGATCGGCGACACCGAACTGGGCGGCCTCGACGACCGCCGCCTCACCCTGCTGCGCCGCGACCGCGTGGGCTTCGTCTTCCAGGCGTTCAACCTGGTGCCCACGCTCACCGTCGCGGAGAACATCACCCTGCCGCTCGATCTCGCGGGCGGCGGGGGAGACCCCGAGTGGACCGACGCCCTGATCGACGTGGTGGGCCTGCGCGACCGGCTGCGGCACCGCCCCTCGGAACTGTCCGGGGGTCAGCAGCAACGCGTCGCGGTGGCCCGGGCGTTCGCCGGCCGGCCCGACGTGGTCTTCGCCGACGAGCCGACCGGCAACCTCGACTCCCGCTCCGGCGAGGAGGTGCTCGGGCTGCTCGGCCGCACGGTACGGCAGACCGGCCGCACCGTCGTCATGGTCACCCACGACCCGGTCGCCGCCGCCCACGCCGACGAGGTGGTCTTCCTCGCCGACGGGCGCCTGGTCGACCGGATGGAAGCCCCGACCGCCGACGCGGTCCTGGACCGGATGAAAGCCTTCGAGGTGCCCTCATGAACACCTCCGTCCGCCTGAGCGCATCCTCCCTGCGCGCCCACAAGCGGCGCTTCGCCGGGACGTTCCTCGCCGTGTTCCTGGGCGTGGCCTTCCTGGCCGGAACCCTCGTCATGGGCGACACACTGCGCGCGAGCTTCGACTCCATGTTCGGCAACGCGGCCGCCGGCACCGACGCCGTCGTCCGCGCCGCCGACGCCATCACCACCCCCGGCGAGAGCCAGGGGGTGCGCGAGCCGGTCACCGCGGACCTGACGCGTACCGTCGAGCGGGTCCCGGGCGTCGCCGCGGCCGCCCCCGACATCCGGGGCGCCGGACAGCTCGTCGGCGCGGACGGCGAACCGATCGGCGGCCAGGGACCGCCCACCGTCGCCGGCAACTGGATCACCGACCCCGAACTCAACCCGTACCGCCTCGCCGAGGGCCGCGCCCCGCGGAAGTCCGGGGAGGTCGTGGTGAACCGGGGCACGGCCGAGCGGGGCGGCCTGGACCTCGGCGACACGACCGTGCTGCGCACCCCCGACCCGGTCGAGGTGACCGTCGTCGGGCTCGCCACCTTCGGCGGTGAGGACGGCATGGCCCAGGTGACCTTCACCGGCATGACCCGGGCCGACGCCGAGAAGTACCTGACGGCCCGCCCCGGCCAGGCCGCGAGCATCCTGGTGCGCGCCGGACCCGGGGTGAGCCAGGAGGAGCTGGTCGACCGGCTGACCCCGGTGCTGCCCGACGGCGTCGAGGCCGTCACCGGCCAGGAGTCGGCCGAGGAGAACAACGAGATGATCTCCGGCCAGTTCCTCAGCGTCTTCACCCTGTTCCTGCTGGTGTTCTCCGGTGTCGCCCTGCTGGTGGCGACCTTCTCCATCCACAACACCTTCGCGATCGTCGTCGCGCAGCGCACCCGTGAGAACGCCCTGCTGCGGGCGCTGGGCGCCTCGCGCCGCCAGGTCACCGCGGCCACGCTGGTGGAGGCGTGCGTGGTGGCCGTGACCGCGTCGGCGGCCGGACTGGCCGGCGGCATCGGCGTCGCGGCGGGGCTCCAGGCACTGTTCCCGGCGATCGGCTTCCCCTTCCCCGAGGGCGCCCTGGTGATCGGCCCGGTGTCGCTGCTGCTGCCGCTCGCGGTCGGCGTGGTGGTCTGCCTGGGCTCCGCCCTGCTGCCCGCCGTACGCGCCGGGCGCACCGCACCGCTGGCCGCGCTGCGCGAGACGGCCGTCGACACCTCCGGCGCCTCCCGCACCCGCGCGGTCGCCGGCACGGTTCTGGCGGCCCTGGCCGTCGCCGTCACGCTCACCGGCGTCCTGCTCACCCCGTCCGTCTGGCTGGCGGGCACCGGCGCCGTCCTGGCGCTGGTCTCCTTCGTGGTCCTCGGCCCCGTGGCCTCCTCCACCGCCGTGCGCGTCCTCGGCAGTCCGCTGGACCGGCTGCGTGGCGTCAGCGGCTCCCTCGCCCGGCGCAACGCGCTGCGCAGCCCGAAGCGCACGGCCGCCACCGCGAGCGCCCTGATGATCGGCGTGGCCGTGGTGTCCCTGTTCACGGTGTTCGGGGCGTCGCTGAAGGCGACCATGGACCAGACGGTCTCCCGGTCCTTCGCGGGCGACGTCGCCGTCAGCGCGCCGTCGTTCGGGGCGGGCGGCAGCGGACTGAGCCCGCGGCTGGCCGGCGCCGTCGCGGAGCTGCCCGAGGTGGACACCGCCGTCGGGCTCGGCCGGGGCGTCGCCGAAGTCGACGGCGACGGAAGGGCGTTGACCGTCACCGATCCGGCCGCCCTGCAGCGCGTCTTCGACCTCGGCGAGGTCGACGGATCCCTGGGCGCGCTGGGCGCCGACGGCATCGCGGTCACCGGGCAGGAGGCCGGCCGGCTCGGCGTGCGCCCCGGCGACACGACCCGGCTCGCCTTCACCGACGGCGAGGAGAAGACGTTCACGGTCCGCGCCGTCTACGGGCGGTCCGAACTCGCCGGCGACTACGTCATCACCCGCGAGGCCTGGGCCCCGCACCGCACCCGGGACGCCGACACCCTCGTCGCGGTCACCTTCGCGGACGGCGTGGACGGCGACGCGGGCAGGGCCGCCGTGCAGCGGGTCGCCGACGCCTACGGAAACCCGGAGGTCCAGACCCGTGAGGAGTACGCGCGGTCCTCGGCGGGTGGCATCGACATGATGCTCACCCTGGTCTACGCGCTGCTCGCGCTGGCCGTGCTCATCGCGCTGCTCGGCATCGCCAACACCCTCACCCTGGCGATCCACGAACGCACCCGTGAACTCGGGCTGCTCAGGGCCGTCGGCCAGACCCGGTCCCAGCTGCGGGCCATGGTCCGCTGGGAGTCGGTGCTGGTCGCCGCGTTCGGCACCGCGGGCGGACTGGTCCTCGGCGCCTTCCTCGGCTGGGTCCTGGTGGAGGCCTCCGACGGCGCGAGCGACAGCGCCTTCGCCTTCGCGATGCCGTCGGCGCACCTCGCGGTGGTGGCACTGGTCGGCCTCGCGGCGGGCGCCCTCGCGGGCCTGCGGCCGGCCCGGCGCGCGGCCCGCCTGGACGTGCTGCGGGCCGTGGCCACGGAGTAGTGGCGCCGCCCTCGCGCGCGGGCCCGACGGACACGTCCGGCGGGCCCGCGGCGTGCTCCCCGGCCATCGCATGAGGGCTCGTCAGCACCCGTTGCAGCGGAAGCCGTTCCGCCGGACGCGAGGGAGCCGGAGGAGCGCGCCGGTGCCGGGAGAGCGGCGTGTCACCGCCCGGTCAGCCTGGGACGGCGGACCGGGCGGGAGCAGGTTCGGGCCGGTGGCCCTCGGTGGTGTGCTCGACGAGCGCGACCTCCGCGAACCGGCGGTCGGCGCGTTCGCCGGCCGTGAGCAGGGGGCGCCGGTCCCAGGACGCGGGGGCGGTCGCGGACGGGGTCGGCAGGGTGAACCACACGACCTTGCCGGACTCGCCGTCCGGCACCGCGCCCCAGCTCTCGCTCATCGCGGCCACCATCGCCAGCCCGCGCCCACAGGTGGCGAGCGGACCGGCGTCCGCGACGACCGGCAGTCGCGGGTCGTGGTCGCGCACCGAGACCTTGAGCCGGTCGAGCTGCAGTTCCATCTCGACGGTGCACGTCTTGTCGGGCCGGGCGTGCCGGTGGACGTTGGACAACAACTCCGTCACACCGAGCGAGGCCCGGTCTATCAGGGAATCCATGTGCCAGTAGCGCAACTGCGCAGATACGATTCTGCGGACCTGGCCGATCCGCGACGGCAGGGCTTGGAGCTCCACCGCGCAGTGCCTGCTTGGGTGACTGATCACGGCTGCGACTCCCCGACGTGAGGTCCGGAAGAACACGGAGTACGGATCCAGCAGGGCGCCTGCGTGACGCTGCCGCCTGCTGTCGTGGCCGGCGGGCTGGTTCGCAGCGTTATCGCCGGTAAACCCAGAGTGACGTGAGACCAGCGTGACCCAGGGGGTGAGGTGGCGCAACTCGCGGACATCTCAGGCGCCACGCCCCGACGCCCGGTGGACGGCTTCGATGAAACGGCGGGCCGCGGGCGGGCCCGGTTCGCCCGGGGCGGGGTCGTGGTCGCCGAGGGTGAGCAGGTACCGCTTGCCGTTGAGGTCCGCCAACGCCCGGTCCTCCGGAGCGAACCAGGGCCGGGACGCCCGCACCGCCTGCACCGGCGCGCTGTCGATCTCACTGCCGTAGCTGGTGAGCAACTCCAGTCGGCCCTCGCTGATCCGCACCTGCCCGGCCCGGGTGAGCGACCGCAGCCACTTGCCGATCCGCACGCCCGTGGCCTTGAACTCCGGCTCCGTCATGCCACCCGCCCCCTTGTGCGCGTCGCTGTGCCGGACCGTGCTCCGCGGGCCGGCTCTGTCCAGATCCAGTGTGCCCCCGAACGGGAGCTTGCTCCCCGCCGGTGCAGTCTGCCCGCACCCGCCGCCGAGCACCAGTACGCGCACCTCCGTTCCCCGGGGCGCGAGGAGCACTCGCGCCAATGCGCCCCCGCGCCCCCGCGCCCCGGGTCCCCAGGGGTGCCTTTGGGGTGCTCAAAGAACTGTTTATGCAGGTGAGAGGTGGTGTGAAGGGTGTTTATGATCGGGGTGTCGGCCGCGCGAGACGCCGTCGGCGCTCAGTGTAAGGAGCCCCGCCGTGAGCACTCCCCGACAGACCCCGACCGGCGCCACCCTCGACGTCGACCACAGCGACCCCGCCTACCGGGACTGGCTGAAAGAGGCCGTGCGCCGGGTGCAGGCCGACGCCAACCGCTCGGCCGACACCCATCTGCTGCTCTTCCCGCTGCCCGAGCGGTGGGGCATCGACCTCTACCTGAAGGACGAGTCGACCCACCCGACCGGCAGCCTCAAGCACCGGCTGGCCCGTTCACTGTTCCTGTACGGACTGTGCAATGGCTGGATCCGCCCCGGCCGCCCGGTGATCGAGGCGTCCAGCGGCTCCACGGCGGTCTCCGAGGCGTACTTCGCCAAGCTGATCGGCGTGCCCTTCATCGCGGTCATGCCACGCACGACGAGCGCCGAGAAGTGCCGCCTGATCGAGTTCCACGGCGGTCGGTGCCACTTCGTGGACGACCCCCGGAAGATGTACGAGGAGTCCGCCCGCCTCGCGGTGGAGACCGGCGGCCACTACATGGACCAGTTCACCTACGCCGAACGGGCCACGGACTGGCGGGGCAACAACAACATCGCCGAATCGATCTTCCGTCAACTGCGGTCGGAGCGGTTCCCGGTGCCCGTGTGGATCGTCGCGACGGCCGGCACCGGCGGCACCTCGGCGACGCTGGCGCGCTACGTCCACTACATGCAGTACGACACCCGCGTCTGTGTCGCCGACCCGGAGAACTCGTGCTTCTTCGAGGGCTGGACGACCGGGGACCCGGACGTCGCCTGCGACCGGGGGTCCCGTATCGAGGGCATCGGCCGGCCCCGTATGGAGCCCAGCTTCGTGCCCGGAGCGATCGACCGGATGATGAAGGTGCCCGACGCGGCCAGCGTCGCCGCGGTGCGGGCCCTGGAGCGGGTCATCGGCCGCAAGGCGGGCGGCTCCACCGGCACCGGGCTGTGGAGCGCCCTGAAGATCGTCGCCGAGATGGCCGCCGAGGGGCGGCGGGGCAGTGTGGTGACACTGCTGTGCGATCCGGGCGACCGGTACCTGGACAAGTACTACTCGGACGCCTGGCTGGCCGAGCAGGACCTGGACGTCGCGCCCTACACGGCGGCGATCGAGTCCCTGCTGAACACCGGTGTCCGGCCCGGCCGGGAGCTACCCGGCGAGCCGGCGGTCCAGTGAGGTCACCGCGTCGCGGAACGCCCTCCCCGGCCCCGGCCGGGCGGCCCTGAGCGCGAGGCGGACGGGACCGTGCCGTCGGCCGCGCACGTCCACCGCGCCCGCGCGCCCGTCCCGGCCGGCGCGAGCCGCCACTCCTCGACGAGGGCGCGCGCGCCCGGCGCGTGAGTCACGTCGACGCGGTGGGCGCACACCTCGGGCGCCCTCGTCACCAGGATCGTCCCGCGGAACCGGGCGCCGCCCCGGAGGCGGATCCCCCGCCCCGCTCCGGCGTCGAGGGGACGGGCCGGCGTGACCGCCCGGAACCACTGCGTCCAGCCGGTCACGTCCTCGTCCGGTGCCCGGAAGACCGGCTCCGGCGCGGCGGGGATCCCCCGGCCGAGGGCCGGACGCACGGGCGCGGTCCGGACGAACCCGTGCCCCACGGGGCGCGGACGGTGCGCCATGGGCGTGTCCCCCTTGACGACGGACGCGTCGACGACGGAACCGGGCGGCCGCCCCGACGGGCGCGCCGTCAGATGTCGTCGTCCTCCGGGGAGTTGTCGGGCTCGCCCGCCACCACCAGCCGCCGCAGGTGCTCGGACACCTCCGCGCGGGCGGCCCCGGGCAGTCCGGAGTCCGTGACGAGGGTGTCGACCTGCTCCAGGGAGGCGAACGAACTCAGGCCCACCGTGCCCCACTTGGTGTGGTCGGCCACCACGATCACCCGGCGGGCCGACTGCACCAGCCGGCGGTTGGTCTCGGCCTCCGCGAGGTTCGGCGTCGACAGTCCCGCCTCCACCGATATGCCGTGCACCCCGAGGAACAGCAGGTCGAAGTGGAGCGCCGCGATCGCCTGGTCGGCCACTGGGCCCACCAGCGAGTCGGACGGTGTGCGCACCCCGCCCGTCAGCACGACCGTGGCCGCGCCCTGCCGGGAGCCCGAGGTGCGCTGCGCCGCGTGGAAGACGTCGGCGACGCGCACCGAGTTGGTGACCACCGTGAGGTCGGGGACGTCCAGCAGCTGGTGCGCCAGCGCGAACGTCGTCGTACCGCCCGAGAGGGCGATCGCCGCGCCCGGGGGGACCAGTTCGGCCGCCGCCCGCGCGATGTCCTCCTTGGCGCTGAGCTCCAGGCCCGACTTGGCCTCGAACCCCGGTTCGTGCGTGCTCGCCTCGACCACCGGGACCGCGCCGCCGTGCACCTTCTCCAGCACGCCCTGCCGGGCCAGCGCGTCGAGGTCGCGGCGGACCGTCATGTCCGACACGCCGAGCTTGCGGGTCAGCTCGTTGACCCGGACTCCGCCCCGGCGCCGGACCTCGTCGAGGATCAGGGTGCGCCGCTGCTCCGCGAGGAGGTTCTGATTCTCGCTCACGTACGCTCCGGTCCTTTCGCCACGCAACACCGTCCGACACGCCCCGCGCGCCCACGGTGACGAGCGGTTTCCCGCCGGGCACCGGTGCGCGGACGTCCCATCCTCGCATGCCGGGCCCCGGGCGGCGCCACCGGCGGCTCGTCGCGCACATGTCACTGGCCTGCCGTATGTTGCTTGCCTGTCACACGGATCGGGGAGATTACGTGACGACAGGTGCGGGCCGCTCGGCCACGGGAGATCCTGGGCCCGCACGGACGGAGCCGACGGGGCGTCACGGGGGAAGTGCGAATCAGTGGACAGCACGCAGCAGCACAGGCCGGCCGAGGGTTCGTCGCCCCGGCCCGCGGAGACCGGGACCGCCCTGGAACTCCTGGTCCACGGGGTGGGGGGCACCACTCCCGAGCAGATGCTCGGCGACCCGCGCACGGTCCGGATCACCGGTGACGACACCGCCGCCGTGTTCCGCCGCGCCGACGACGCCGACGCGGAGCGGCAGCCCGCCGGACGCCGCGAGGGACCCGTCCCCGAGGCCTACGTCTGGTGCAACCTCACCTCGGGGAACGGCACCCGCGCCCTGTGGCTGCTGCTCCTGCCGTTCATGGTCGTCAACCTCGCCCACTGGATGCGCCCCACCGCCCGGGGCCGCCGACGCACCGTCCGGCTGTACGGGCTGCTGGTGCGGCTCGCCGGGCTGAGCCTGACGGTGCTGCTCGTCGCGGCCGCCTGCGAGGTCGCCCTCGACCTGACCGCCTGGCAGTGCGCGGGCACCCACGCGTGCGCCGAAGGGCACTCCTGGCTCGGATTCCTCTCGCCCGAGATCTCCGACGACGGCTGGTGGAGCCCGCCGGGCCGCAGGCTCGCCCTGGCCGCCGTCGTGCCCGTCGCCCTCACCGGCCTGCTCTGGCTGCTGTCACTGCGCACCTGGAGCGCGTACGAGTCCCAGCAGCCGATGACCCACGACGCCGAGCGCGAGGAGGAGACCGGCCGCACCGCGCTGGGCCGCCCCGGCTTCTGGTACGGCCGGCGCCTGGTCGCCCGGCTGCGCGCCGCCCACACCGCCGCCGGACTCCTCACCGTCGCGGCCGCCGTCGGCTCCGCCGCCGCCCGCCAGGACCGGCAGCCGGGCGGCCCGGCCGCCCTCGCCGTCCTCGGCGTGCTCCTGGAGGCGGCACTGGCCGGCGGAGCGTGCGCCGTGGTGTGGGTGGTCTGCCGCCGGGGCCGCACCGAACGTCGGCTCGACGCCGAACTCGACCTGCGGCTGGTGCGGTACCTGCCGCTGGCCGCCCTCGCCCTGCTGGCGCTCGCCCTGCTGTACGCCGGGTGGGAGCGCCCCGGATGGGAGTCGGCGGGCCGGCTGCCGGGCGACGCCGCCTTCGGCGCCCTCGCCCTCGTCCAGGGTCTGCTGGTGATCGTCCTCGCCGTGGTCGCCCACGCCCTGCACCGCACCGACCCCGACCGCCGTGCCGCGATCCGCGGCCTGGCGGGACCCGCCGTCGCCATGCTCGCCTGCGCGCTGGGCGGCGTGATGTCCGGCGGTGTCTCCCAGCGCGTCGCCGACTGGCTGGACGGCACCGGCGCCTCGATGCCCGGACCGCCGGTGCTGCTCACCTGGCAGGCGTCCGTGATACCGCCGCTGCTCGTCCTGCTGCTCGTCCTGTTCGGCTGGCTCGCCCGGCGCGCCTGGCGGATCGCGCGCGCCGAACACGCCGCCGTGGAGCGGGAGTACGCCGGCGAGACCGGCGACCCCGGCCGCACCCGGCGTATCGCCACCGTGCGCGCCATGGCCGCGCTCACCGACCGCGGGCCGCGCATCCTCGCCGTCACCTCCGCCGCGACCCTGCTGCTGGGCGCCGGCGCGCTGGCCGGCGCCCTGGCCACCGACAAGACCCCCGGAGAGGCGGCCCGCGGGTCCTACGCCGTCGTCCACGGCGCGGCCGAGACCGCGCAGGCGCTGGGCTCCTGGCTGATCGGGCTCGGCTTCATCCTCCTGGTCGCCTGCGGCCGCCGCGCCTACAAGGACGCCTCCGCGCGGCGCACCATCGGCATCCTCTGGGACGTCGGCACCTTCTGGCCGCGCGCCGCGCACCCCTTCGCCCCGCCCTGCTACGCCGAGCGCGCGGTGCCCGACCTGACCTGGCGGATCGCCACCTGGACCCGGGCCACCGGCGGCCGGCTGGTCATCTCGGGCCACTCCCAGGGCAGCGTCCTGGCCGCGGCCACGGCCTGGCAGCTCCCGCCGTCCACCCGCCGCCGGGTCGCCCTGCTCACCTACGGCTCCCCGCTGGAGCGCCTGTACGGCCGCTGGTTCCCGGCCCACTTCGGACCGGACGCGCTCGGCTCCCTGCACGAGGAGGTCGACTGCTGGCGCAACCTCCACCGGCTCACCGACCCCATCGGCGGACCGATCCGGCTGCCCGGCGACCGCGGCCCCGACGTGGACCGTCCCCCGCTCCGGGACCCCCTCGCCTACGGCCGTACCGAGACCCATCCGCTGCCCGCGCCGATCCTCGGCCACTCCGACTACCAGGCCGACCCGGCGTTCGCCGAGGAACGCCGTCGGCTGCTGGCCCGTCTGCGCCCGGACGTACCGGCACCGCGGCACACGGACGACCCGCCGGGAGCCTGAACCAGGGGGCCCGGGCCGCGACCGGCCCGGGCAGTAGTCACCGGGGCAGCGCGGGCAGGTCCTCGGGGTACAGCAGGGTCAGGTCGTCGGTGGTCGGTTCGTCGAGCTGGGCGACACGGCTCGCGTGCCGCTCGACCATGGCCTCGAAGGTCTGCCGCGCGGTGCGCCCGTTGCCGAACGCGGGCCCCTTGGGCAGGTCGGTGAAGTACGTCAGCAGGGCCTCACCGGCGCCCGGCGCCAGCTGGTACTCGTGCTCCTCGGCCTGCTGCCGCACGATCCGCAGCAGCTCCTCCGGGCCGTAGTCGCCGAAGGTGATGGTCCGTGAGAAGCGGGACGCCACACCCGGGTTGACCGACAGGAACCGCTCCATCTCGGCCGTGTACCCGGCCACGATCACCACCACCGCGTCCCGCTGGTCCTCCATCAGCTTCACCAGGGTGTCGATGGCCTCCTTGCCGAAGTCACGCCCGGCGTCCTCAGGGGAGAGCGCGTACGCCTCGTCGATGAACAGCACACCGCCGCGCGCCTTCTCGAACGCCTCCTGGGTGCGGATCGCCGTGGAGCCGATGTGCTCGCCGACCAGGTCCACGCGGGACACCTCGACCAGATGCCCCTGCTCCAGCACCCCCAGCGAGGCGAGGATCTCGCCGTACAGGCGGGCGACGGTGGTCTTGCCGGTGCCGGGGGAGCCCGTGAACACCAGATGGCGCTTGACCGACGCCGCCTTCAGCCCCGCCCGCTGCCGGCGCCGTCCCACCTCGATCATGTCGGTGAGGGCGCGGACCTCGCGCTTCACGCTCTCCAGGCCCACCAGCGCGTCGAGTTCACCGAGCACGGCCTTCGACGTCCGGGGCTCCCGCTCCGGTGCGGCCGGTTCGGTGGCGGGGGCGGCGGCCGGGGCGGGCGGTACCTGCTCGGTGCGCTGCCCGGGAACGGTGCCCAGCAGGCCCGTGGAGTGCCCCGTCGGCTGCGCGGCCGGCTCCGGTGCCGCGGGCGGCCGGAGACCGCCGCTCTCGTCGCTCGTGCAGTCCTCGACGACCGGGCCGCCCGAACCGGACGCCGCGTCGGCGCCGCCCTCGGCGAACTCGTAACCCCCGCGCGCGCACCGCTCCGTGCGGCACTTCCGCAGCGTCGTACGGCTGCCGTCGATCACGTGGAAGCCGTAGCCGCCGCTGCCCGTGACCCGGCAGTTCTCGAAGGTGCCGCGGCCACCCGCCGAGACGTAGACACCGGCCTCGGCGGGCGAGTCGACCGTGCAGCGCTCGACGGTCGGGTCGGCGCCCTTGGTGACGATCACGCCCGTCTGTATGCCGTCCAGGGTGCAGTTGCTGAGGGTGCCGCCGCTGCCGTGGTCCCGGAACCAGGCGCCCGTCGCCGCCTCCCGGATGCGGCAGTCGTCGAGCTGGGCGGTGGCGCCGTCGCTCACCGACACGGCCGTGTTGCGCACCTGCGACAGATCGCTGTCCACGACGTCGGCCCGTGAGCCGCGGTCGAGGACGAACAGGGCGTCCGGCACGTCGTGCACCCGGCAGGAGTCCAGGACTGCGGTGGCGCCGTCGCTCACCCACACCGCCGGGTAGTCGCCGGTGCTGTCGAAGATCTCGCACTGGTTGGCGTCCACGCGCGTGCCCGGGTCCCACACCGACAGACCGTTGCGGCCGAACGTCCGCACCGTGGTGCGGGTCAGCGTCAGGACCGAACGGGACCGCAGGTCGACCGCGTTCTCCGGGATGTCGTGGATCCGGCAGTCGGCGAGGGTCAGCACCGCGTCCGTGTCGAGCGTGACCCCGTCCCCGGTGGTGCGGTGCACATCGCAGTCGGTGAGGTGGGCGGTGGCGCGGCCGGTCACCTGGACACCGCTGCCCCGCACCTCGTAGATCTCGCAGCCCACCGCTTCCAGCGCCGAGTTCTCCCCGGTCGCGGTCAGCCCCGAGCCCGAGGCGTGGTGCACCCGGCAGCGCTCCAGGCGGGGGTGGGCGCCCCCGCGCACCGCGATGCCGGCCTGGCCCGCGGCGACCACCTCGCACTCCTCGAACACCCCGCCCCCGCCGTCCAGTACGGCGATGCCGACGCCCGCCGGGTTGTCGACCGTGCAACGGCGCACCGTGGGCCGGGAACTGCCGCGCACCTCGATGCCGGCCGCGGACCGGGTGACCACCCGGACGTCGCGCAGCTCCGGGGTGCCCTCCTCGACCAGCACGGCCGGGGCGGTGGTGTCCTGGCCCTCGACGTGCAGGTCCTGCACCACCGCCGAGGCGCGCACGGTCAGCGGGACGCCGTCCAGGGGCGCGATGCGCACCGAGCCCGGTGCGCCCTCGGGCCCGCGCAGCGTCACCGCCCGCTGGACGACGAGGTTCTCCCGGTAGGTGCCGGGAGCGACGGTGAGGACGTCCCCTTCGGCCGCGGCCTCCAGGGCGGCGGCGAGCGATGTGTACTCACCCGTGCGGCGCCGCCACCTCGATGTGCCGGTGTGCGTCACCTGGACCGTGCCCTGTCCCATGGCGTAGCTGTGCCCCCACCTCGTCGTACTGTGGCTCTTCCGTGCGCGTGGCGCCGCCGATCGGTTCGGCCGGACCACCGTAGCGTGCGCGCGGGCACCCGGTTGACCAGAGCCGGAACCGGGTCAGCTGCCGGCGCCGGTCCTGCCCCAGTCCGGGCCCGCCTTGTCCCACGCCTGGTCCCAACGGGCGTACCGGCGGCGGAGCATGTGCCGGACGATCAGCCGTCTGCCGCCCTCGACCAGGCACGCGGTCACCAGGGCGGCGCCGACACCGGCGAGCACGGCGTGCGTGGTGGCCGTGGCGCCGTCCAGGGGGCGGGCGACCAGCCGGCCCTGCCGGTCGGTCCACGTCCGGAAACGGTCTCCCGGCTGCGGGTCGTTGAGCCGCGTGGGCACCGGTCCGCGGCGCTCGGTGCCGTCCGGCGCGGTCCAGCGGGCGAGGACGCGGTTGCGCGCCTCCGTGCCGGAGGAGATCTCCGGGTCGGAGTCCAGCGGGGACGGCTCGAGCCCGCGCACCACCGTGGCCGCCACCTGGTGGCGTGCCTGGTGCTGGGCGCGGACGGACCGCTGCAGGGCGTCCTGGGCGGCGCCCCCGACGAGACGGCCGATCACCGGGGCGGCGACGAGGACGAGCAGCAGCGCGGCGAGCGCCACCCAGGCCTCGGCCAGGTCGGTCCTGCGGCACAACGGGTTGTGCCGCCAGCGCCAGAGTCCGCCGATCGCTCGCACCGTCGGAACCCCTCCCCTCAAGGGCTCTCACGCACCTCTCATGAAGGGCCAACGCGCGGAGCCGGGACCCGGTTCCCGCGTCCGCTGTGGCCTGAGCTACACGGCCTCGACGGGATCGCCCACCCGGATCGTGCCGGAGGAGAGGGGCACCAGGTTCTGCCCGAACAGGAGCCGTCCGCCGGTCCGCCGGTGGGCGGCCAGCGTGCGCAGGGGCTCTCGGCCGCGCCGGGCGGTGTCCTGGTCGGTGGTGGTCACCACGCACCGGCCGCTCGGCTTGGCGACGCGGAAGGAGACCTCGCCGACGCGGACGCGCGTCCAGCCGTCCTCCGCCCACGCCTCGGTGCCCCGCACGACCACGTTGGGCCGGAAACGGCTCATCGGCAGCGGGCCCTCGTCGGCGTGATCCCCCTGCGCGATCAGGGAGTTGAGGTGGTCCAGGGAGGCGGTCGTGGTCAGCAGCAGCGGATAGCCGTCGGCGAAGGAGACCGTCTCGCCCGGCAGGGCGTGGGCGGGGTCGACCGGACGACGGGTGGCGGGGTCGTCCAGGTGCACGAGGCGCACCCCGATGCCGAGGTGTGCGCCGCACCAGGCGTGCACGGCGTCGTCCTCGGCCGGGACCACCTCCACCTTGGTGCCGAAGAGGTCCGCGGGGATCGTCCCGCCGGACGCGGACGCGGACGCGGACGCGGGCACGGGCACCGACACCGGCCGTGCCCCGGGCGCGGACAGCCGGACGCCGCCGCCGGGCAGCAGCTCGGCGGCGGCCAGTGCCAGCCGCGGGTGTTGGCGCTGTGTGACGACCTTTCCCCCGTCGTCGATCAGCATCCAGCGCCGGTCCCCGGCCGGACCCCAGGGCTCCACGACGACCTCCCGGAGCGGCAGGCTCCGGAACGCCTTGACCGGATGAATGTGGATCGAGTGCAGACGAGCGTTCCCCATGGGGCCATCGTG
Source organism: Streptomyces capillispiralis (assembly GCF_007829875.1). Lineage (NCBI taxonomy): Bacteria > Bacillati > Actinomycetota > Actinomycetes > Kitasatosporales > Streptomycetaceae > Streptomyces > Streptomyces capillispiralis. The sequence goes on from NZ_VIWV01000001.1 coordinate 7,097,637, forward strand.
CCATCCGGCACCGACGGCCCCGGGTCGGCTCAGTATCCGCGGTACTGCTGGTGGTTGTACGGATCCTGGTACGGAGCCGGAGCCGGAGCCGGACGGGGCGCCGCGGGGCGCATGGCCTCGTAGCCGGCGGGCGGCGCCGGACGCGGCGGCTGCGGCTGGGGGCCGGGGTAGCCGCGCGGCGCGGTGGCCTGCTGCGGGATGTAGGCCGCGGGCGCCTGCTGGAGCGGAGCGGGCTGCGGCGCCTGCGGATAACCGTAGGCGGGCTGGGACGGGGCCGCCGGGAGGGCGGGCAAGGCCGAGGGAAGCGCGGGCAGATGGTGACTGGCCGGCGCGTCGTACGCGGCGGGGACCCGGATCGGGGCGATCTGCGGGGTACCCCGCTCGGCCACGAGCGAGTCGTAGATCGGGGTGTCCGGGAAGGAGGCGGAGTAGTAGCCGCCGCCATAGCTGGAGCGGGGGGAGGTCATGGCACATAAGTTAAGCCCACGATGTGTTGGTTGGGGAGACCGATAAGAGGGTTGTTTTCCGTGCCCGCCGTGACCGGGGATCCCCAATATGAGCGAACTTGGCAAAAACGGGGCACTCCGGCGGGCGTATTTCGTGTAAAGGCCGAGTTCCGGGCCGGTTACCGGGGGTTGGCCACCGTTCCCCCGCACCGGCGGTGGGCCCGGCCCGCCCGGGAGAATAGGTTGTGCGGACCACGAACACCGACGGATGCCGGGACCCCGGCCCGGCGCGACGACCCGTGATGGGGGCGGACATGTCAATGCCGAAGGGATCGAACACACCGGTGCCGGCCACGGCACTGCGGGTGGAGGTGGGCCGGCGCTCCGGCCCCGGCGTGCCCGACGCGGACGCCTCGGCGCTGCTGCTGACCGGCGGCAGGGTCCGCTCCGACGACGACTTCGTCTTCTACAACCAGCCCGCCCACGCCTCCGGAGCCGTCCGCCACGAGGGCAAACGGGACGCCGGAGGCAGGGTCACCGACACCCTCCTCGTCGACCTCACGCGCGTGGAGCCCGGCATCGAGACAGTGATCGTCGCGGCCTCCTGCGACGGCGGCACGTTCGGACAGATCCCGGACCTGTGCGTCGAGGTCAAGGACGCCGGCAGCGGCACCGTCGCGGCCCGGTTCGACAGCACCGGCGCCACCAGCGAGACGGCGTTCGTGCTCGGCGAGTTCTACCGCCGCCAGGGCGCCTGGAAGTTCCGTGCCGTCGGCCAGGGCTACAGCAGCGGCCTCGAGGGCCTCGCCACCGACTACGGCATCACCGTGGACGAACCGCAGCACGCCGCCCCCGCGGCCCCGCCCGCACCCGCCCCCGCGGCCCCGCCCGTCGCGCCCCCGGTCACGGCACCCCCGCCCCCGGCGGCCCCGCCGGCCGCCCCGCCCCCGCCGTCCGCACCCCCCGCCCCGGTCCGGCTGACGAAGGTCACGCTCACCAAGGCGGCCCCCAGCGTCTCGCTGACCAAGCAGGGCGGCACCTCGGGCGCCCTGCACGTGAACCTCAACTGGCAGGTGCGCAAGCAGTTCTCGGGCTGGGCCGGAAAGCTGGGCCGGCCGGTCGCCATGCACTCCGACCTCGACCTGGACCTGTGCGCCCTGTACGAACTCACCGATGGCAGGAAGGGTGTCGTCCAGGCCCTCGGCAACGCCTTCGGCGCACTGCACCAGCCCCCGTTCATCCACCTGGACGGCGACGACCGCACCGGCGCGACGGCGGCCGGCGAGAACCTCACCGTCAACCTCGACCACAAGGAGCACCTCCGGCGCATCCTCGTCTTCGTCACCATCTACGAGGGCGCCCGTTCCTTCGCCGACCTGCACGCCACCGTCACCCTCCAGCCGCAGTTCGGCGCGCCGGTCGACTTCTCGCTCGACGAGTGCACCGTCCCCTCCACGGTGTGCGCGCTCGCCCTGATCACCAACACCGGCGGCGGTGAACTCGTCGTCCAGCGCGAGGCCCGCTACCTGGTCCCCGAGCGGGGAGTGAGCCCGCAGCGCACCGTCGACTACGCCTACGGCTGGGGCATGAACTGGACCCCCGGCCGCAAGTGAGGGCGCTCAGCCCTCGTCCGGCACGGCGTCCGGGCGCGCGTAGGTGCGGCCCTTCCAGGCCGCACCGCGCCCCCGGAGGTGCCGCACCGCCGAGTCCACCGTCATCAGGAGATACAGGAACGCCGTGAACGGCAGCAGGGGAGCGAGCCACGGCGGCAGCCGGTAGTAGCGCAGCATCGGGACGTACGTGCCTGTCATCACCAGCCACGCCGTCGCACCGAGGACCGCCGGCGCCGCGCTTCCGGTCGCCGCGCCCGCGACCGCCGCGACGGGCGGCACCAGGTACACCAGCGCCAGCCCGGCGACCGTACCGGCGAGCAGCAGCGGGCTGTGCCGCAGCTGCGCGTACGCGCTGCGCGACACCATGCGCCACAGATCGCGCAGCCGCGGATACGGACGCACGCTGTCCACCCCGTCCGCCAGACCCAGCCACACGCGACCGCCGCCGCGTTTGACGGAGCGGGCGAGGGCCACGTCGTCGATGACGGCGTGCCGGATGGCATCCGGGATCCGCGCCCGCTCGGCGGTCTCGGCGCGCAGCAGCACACAGCCGCCTGCCGCCGCGGCCGTCCGGCTCCCCGGCCTGCCGATCCGGCGGAACGGGTACAGCTGCGCGAAGAAGTAGACGAAGGCCGGCACCACCAGCTTCTCCCAAGAGCTCTCCACCCGCAGCCGGGCCATCTGCGACACGACGTCGAAGTCCCCGCCCCGGGCCGCCGCCACCAGCCGGCGCAGACTGTCCGGGGCGTGCGCGATGTCGGCGTCCGTCAGCAGCAGGTACTCGGGGTCACGCGCCCGCGCCAGCCCGATGCCGTGCCGCACCGCCCACAGCTTGCCCGTCCAGCCGGCGGGCGGTTCGCCCGGGGAGTCCACGGTGAGCGGCAGCCCGCCGTGCCGCCGCGCGAGCTCACGGGCGAGCTGACCCGTGCCGTCCGTACTGCCGTCGTCGACCAGGAAGACCTCCGCCCGGCCCGGATAGTCCTGGGCGAGCACCGACGGCAGGCTCGACGGCAGCACGGCCGCCTCGTCGCGCGCGGGCACGACGACACCGACCGACGGCCACGCCCGCGGCTCCCGCGACGGCGGCAGCCGCACGTCCGTACGCCAGAACCAGCCCTGGCACAGCAGCAGCCACGCCCAGGCGGCGAGTGATCCGGCGGCACTCCACATGACGGCGCTCACGTGCCGCAGTCTGCCCCACGCGACCGGCCCGGAGCGGCTCATCGTCTATCGTGGCCGGGTGAAGATCGCGCTCATGGACTCCGGAATCGGACTGCTGGCGGCCACCGCCGCGGTACGGCGTCTCCGCCCCGACGCCGATCTCGTCCTCTCCCTCGACCCCGACGGCATGCCCTGGGGACCCAGGACCCCGGAGGACCTCACCGAGCGCGCCCTGGCCGTCGCCGAGGCGGCGGCCGCACACCGGCCCGACGCCCTGATCGTCGGCTGCAACACCGCCACGGTGCACGCCCTCACCGCCCTGCGGGCCCGCCTGGAACCAGGGCTGCCGGTCATCGGCACCGTCCCCGCGATCAAACCGGCCGCGGCCGGCGGCGGCCCGCTGGCGATCTGGGCCACCCCCGCCACCACCGGCAGCCCCTACCAGCGGAACCTGATCGAGGAGTTCGCCGGCGGCGTCACCGTGACCGAGGTGCCGTGCTGGGGCCTCGCCGAGGCGGTCGAGCGGGCCGACGAGACGGCGATCGACGCCGCGGTCGCCGCGGCCGCCGAACTCACCCCGGACGACGTGACGACCGTCGTCCTGGGCTGCACCCATTACGAACTGGTCGCCGAGCGAATCCGCGCCGCCGTGCAACGCCCCGGCGAACCGCCGCTCGCCCTGCACGGCTCCGCCGGCGCGGTGGCCGCCCAGGCCCTGCGCCGCCTCGGCGAACGGCCCGCCCCCGGGGCGCCGGCGAGCGGCACCCTGACGGTGCTGCTGAGCGGAAGGGAGGGCCCGCTCCCGGTGCCCGCCCTCACCTACGCCGAGGGCCGGCTGCTCCAGAAGGCCGCTCCCGCCCGGACGGCGCAGTAACGCCACGCTCCGCGGTACCCGCCGGGCCGAACCTGAGTAACCTCGACCGTATGAGGGACCACCGCCCCGGCGAGCATGCCCCATACCCCGAGATCTGGACCGGCCGCGCGACCAACCGCTTCCAGTGGCTGCTGGCGCTCATCGGTGCGGCCTGCATGGCGCTCGGCATCGCGCTGGCCGTGGACTCCGCGTGGACGACCGGCGTCGCGCCGCTGGTGATGGCCGTCGTCGGATGCATCGCCGCCGGACTGCTGGTCCTGTTCGGCACCCTCGCCTTCGTCCACGTCGCGCTGCGGGTCGACGAGGACCACCTGGAGGTGCGCTGCGGGCACATCGGGGTGCCGCGCCGCCGCATCCCGCTGTCGCACGTCGTCGGCGCCGACTTCGCCCCGCACGTCACACCGCGTCACTGGGGCGGCTGGGGGTACCGCTGGCGGCCCGAGAAGGGCACGGCGGTCGTCGTGCGCCGGGGCGAGGGCGTCGTCCTGCGCCTGTGGGACGGCCACACCTTCACGGTCACCGTGGACGACGCGGAAGCGGCGGTGAGGGTCATCCGCGAACGCCTGAGCCCCCGCAGGCCGGGCGCGCACCACTGACCCGCGCGGGATCCGCGCGGGCTGGCCCCTTCCCGGGCGCGGCTCCGCGCACGAGCCGGTGTCCGCGCGGGTGGGCGTGTGCCGGGCCGGTCTCCGCGCGGTGTGCGTGTGCCGGGCCGGTGTCCGCGCGGGTGGGCGTGTGCCGAGCCGGTCACCGCGTGGCGTGCGTGTGCCGGTGTCCGTGTACGAGACCCGTCATGGTGTGGGCCGGTCTCCGCGCGGTGTGCGTGCGTCGGTGTCTCCGTGCGTGCCCGTCATGGTGTGGGCCGGTCCCCGCGCGGACGTGCGGCGACCGCGCGGTGTGCGGTGTCGTCCGTGAAGGGGCGCGACGTGGCCAGTCCCGCCAGCAGTCCGCCGCCCGCGGAGACCGCCGTGAAGCTCAGAGCGTTGCCCACCGCGGCGAGGGCGGCGAGGACCGTCAGCGCCGCGCCCGCGGTGAGCACCACCGGCGTGGAGCGGGGGCTGCGCCACAGGGCGTACAACAGCCAGCCGAAGACCAGGGCCAGCAGCGCCGGCCCGGCGACGCCCTGCTCGGCCGCCAGCTGCAGCGGCGCGGAGTGGGGCTTGCCGTCGGACAGCGGGGACTGGCCGGACGTCGCGCTCAGCTCGCCGAAACGGCCCGGGCCCACGCCCAGACCCGCGTGGTCCCGGGCCATGCCCAGCGCGTCCCGCCACAGCCCCACCCGGTGCGGGGTGAGCCGGCCCTCCAACGACGCGGCGAGCCCCTCCGGCACGGCGTTCCCGGCCACCGCCCAGGTCAGTCCCGTCACACCGGCGGCGGCCACGGCCAGCGCGCCGACGGCGGGACCGCGGTGCCGTATCCGGCCCACGGCCAGGGACCACAGCAGGACCGCCGCGCCGGCGACGCAGCCCGTCAGCGAGCCCAGCACCGCCGCGGTGACGGCCACCCCCGCGGCCAGCAGACGCAGTGCCCACCGCACCGCCGGGGCGGAGGCCGCCCAGGCCGCACAGCAGGCGGCGCCGGCCGACAGGGTCAGCACGGCGGCCGTCGCACCGGCGTGCCCCAGCGGAGGGGTGATCTGCGGACCTGGTGCCAGATGCGGGACCGTCACCGTCAGACCGACGCCGGCCAGGGCACCCGCGCAGGGCGCGGCCACCGGCAGCAGCGCCCCGCCGATCCGGCCCGCCGCGTAACCCGCGGCCACGGCCAGGACCGCCAGCAGCATGCCCTCGGGCCGGCCGCCCCCGGCCGCCGCCGTGATCAGCGGCCAGACCGCACAGGCCCCCAGCACCACGACCCCCGCCGTGTCCGGCCCTGTCCGTCTCTCGCCGTCCGCGTCCGGACCGGCGGACGTCATCCCCGTCGAACCCACCCCGCCCCCCGCACCGCGTCGCCCCCGGTCTGTGACGGGCCCCGTCCGCCGACGCCGCGAGGGCCGCACGACCGGGGCACCGGCACACCGTAACGGCTGGTGGCCCCTTTGGGGACGGGTGCCGACATGTCGCGCGGAAACGATGCGGCACCTACCGCCTCCCGACGGGCCGCACGGTGCGTGCGGTCTCGTCCACCCCGCCCCCACCGTGCTGTCGGCGGCCAGGTCAGCCGCCGTAGACTCCCGGAGTGACCGTCACCGCAACCTCCGTCGGCGAGTCGGACCCGATGCCGCCGCAGACCGCGCCCCCGGCGCGGGGCCGCCGGCTCGTGCGCCTCCTCCCGGCCGCCGCAGCCGCGCTCTCGGGCCTGCTCCTCTACGTCAGCTTCCCGCCGCGCACCCTGTGGTGGCTGGCCCTGCCCGCCTTCGCCGTCTTCGGCTGGGTGCTGCGCGGCCGGAACTGGAAGGCGGCCCTCGGTCTCGGCTACCTCTTCGGTCTCGGGTTCCTGCTGCCCCTGCTGGTGTGGACCGGCGTGGAGGTCGGCCCGGGTCCGTGGATCGCGCTGGTGGTGATCGAGGCGGTCTTCGTCGCGCTGGTCGGCGCCGGTGTCGCCGCGGTGTCCAAGCTGCCCGGATGGCCGGTGTGGGCGGCGGCGCTGTGGATCGCCGGTGAGGCGGCCCGCGCGCGGGTGCCGTTCAGCGGCTTCCCCTGGGGCAAGATCGCCTTCGGTCAGGCGGACGGTGTCTTCCTGCCGCTCGCCGCTCTCGGCGGCACCCCGGTGCTCGGCTTCGCCGTCGTGCTGTGCGGCTTCGGTCTCCTGGAGACCGCGCGGCTCGCCCTGGAGGCCCGCCGTACCGGGACCGTGCGGCGGGCCGCGGCGGCCGTCGGCGTGCTGAGCGTCGCCGTTCCGCTCGTGGCGGCCCTCGCGGCCCGGACCCTGGTCGACGACAGAGCCGAGACAGGCGCCGTGACCGTCGCGGTCATCCAGGGGAACGTGCCGCGCCTGGGCCTCGACTTCAACGCGCAGCGGCGCGCCGTCCTCGACCACCACGCGCGCGAGACGCGGCGCCTGGCCGCCGAGGTCGCGGCCGGCCGGGCGGAGCGGCCGGACATCGTGCTGTGGCCGGAGAACTCCTCCGACATCGACCCCTTCACCAACGACGACGCCCGCGACGTCATCGACGAGGCGGCCAAGGCCATCGGCGCGCCCGTCTCGGTCGGCGGCGTGGTCGCCAGGGACGGCAAGCTGCTCAACGAGCAGATCCTCTGGGACCCGGTGAAGGGCCCCGTCGACACCTACGACAAGCGGCAGATCCAGCCGTTCGGCGAGTACCTGCCGCTGCGCTCGCTCGTGGGGGCGATCAACGCCGACTGGACGTCCATGGTCCGCCAGGACTTCAGCCGGGGCGGCGAGCCCGGCGTGTTCCGCATGGGCGGTACCGGGGTGGGCCTGGTCACCTGCTACGAGGCCGCCTTCGACTGGGCGGTGCGCGACACCGTCACCGCGGGCGCCCAGCTGATCTCGGTGCCCAGCAACAACGCCACCTTCGGCCGCAGCGAGATGACCTACCAGCAGCTCGCCATGTCGCGGGTGCGCGCCGTGGAGCACAGCCGCGCCGTCACCGTCCCGGTGACCAGCGGCGTCAGCGCGATCATCATGCCCGACGGGCGGATCACGCAGCGGACCGGCATGTTCGTCGCCGACTCGCTGGTCCAGGAGGTCCCGCTGCGCTCCTCGCAGACCCCCGCCACCCGTCTCGGCGTCCTCCCGGAGATCGCCCTGGTGCTCGTCGCCGTGGGCGGCCTGGGCTGGGCCGTCGGCAGCGGGGTGCGCGGGCGGCGCACCGGTGACGTGTAGGCGTACGCCCTGGAAAGTGCGGGCCGGGCTCCCGGCGTGCCGGTTAAGGTCGGGACATGGCTACTCCCGACTTCATCCGCACCCTGCGCGCCTCCGCCGGTCATCAGCTGCTGTGGCTCCCCGGGGTCACCGCGCTCGTCTTCGACGACGAGGGGCGGGTGCTCCTGCACCGCCGCTCGGACACCCGCAAGTGGTCGGTCATCGGCGGCATCCCCGACCCGGGGGAGCAGCCGGCGGCCTGCGCCGTGCGGGAGGTCGAGGAGGAGACCGCGGTGCGCTGTGTCGTCGAGCGGGTCGTACTGGTGCAGGCCCTGGACCCGGTGACGTACGCCAACGGCGACATGTGCCAGTACATGGACATCACCTTCCGCTGCCGTGCCGTCGGGGGTGAGGCACGGGTCAACGACGACGAGTCGCTGGAGGTCGGCTGGTTCGACGTGGACGCGCTGCCGGAGCTGAACGAGTTCGCGCAGCTGCGGATCAAGCAGGCCGTGTCGGACGCACCCACATGGTTCGACCCCACTGGAAGCAGCTGAACTGTAGGGCTCGACCACATGGGGCGACCCATGGGTGCTGCCTAGGGTCGGACCCATGACCGCGCCCCGTGCCCTTCCCACCCCCCACGCCTCCTCGCTCGACCTCGGCGGCCGCACCGCCCTCGTCACCGGTGCCGCCGGCGGCATCGGCCGCGCCTGCGCGCTGCGGCTCGCGGCCGCCGGGGCCAAGGTGAGAGCCGTCGACCGGGACGCGACCGGACTGGAGGCGCTCGCCGGAGCGGCCCGGGGCCTCACGGGGACCGTCGAGCCGCACCTCCTCGACCTCACCGACCTTGACGCCGCGGAACTCGCCGCCGCCGGCACCGACGTGCTGGTCAACAACGCCGGACTCCAACTGGTCCGCCCCATCGAGGAGTTCCCGCCCGAGGTCTTCCACACGGTGCTCACCGTGATGCTGGAGGCCCCGTTCCGGCTCATCCGGGGCGCCCTGCCCCACATGTACGGCCAGGGGTGGGGCCGCATCGTCAATGTCTCCTCGGTCCACGGTCTGCGCGCCTCGGCCTACAAGTCCGCCTATGTGGCCGCCAAACACGGCCTGGAGGGACTGTCCAAGACCGCCGCCCTCGAAGGCGCGCCCCACGGTGTCACCTCCAACTGTGTGAACCCCGGCTATGTGCGCACCCCACTGGTCGAGAAGCAGATCGCCGACCAGGCCCGCGCGCACGCCCTCCCCGAGGACCGCGTCCTGTCCGAGGTGCTCCTGAAGGACAGCGCCGTCAAGCGGCTCATCGAACCGGAGGAGGTCGCCGAGGCGGTGGCCTACCTGTGCGGCCCGGGGGCCTCCTTCGTCACCGGCACCTCGCTGGTCATGGACGGCGGCTGGACCGCGCACTGAGGCATCGGCCGTCAGCGGCCGGACGTCGGCCGCGGAGTTCTCCACAGGCCTGACGGGACGGCCGCGGGATGAGGAATCCTGTGAGCATGTCCCGCGATCACGTGCAGTCCGCCGAGCGAACCGGCCCCGCCGCCGCAGCGCCGGGCCGGGCCCACCCAGGCACCCGCCCGGGCTCCGGCAGCGCCGAGGCGCCGTTCCTCGAGCTGCTGGCCCGCGGCGCGTCCGCCGAGGCCTACGAACGGCCGGTGCTCCTCGCCCGCGCCGAAGGACTGCCCACCGAGCACATCGCCGAGCTGGAGCGGGCAAAGCTGCTCGCCCTGCGCGTCCGCTCGGAGCTGGAGGGGCGCCGCCGCCGCGAGGCGGAACTGTCCGCGCTCTTCGAGACCGCCCACGACCTCGCCGGACTGCGCGACCTGGACGCCGTGCTCCGGGCCATCGTGCAGCGCGCCCGCTCGCTCCTCGGCACCGACGTCGCCTACCTCAGCCTGAACGACCCGGCCAGGGGCGACACGTACATGAGGGTCACCGAGGGCTCGGTCGCCGCCCGCTTCCAGCAGCTGCGCCTCGGCATGGGCGAAGGGCTCGGCGGCCTGGTCGCCCAGACCGCCCGCCCCTACGTCACCGAGGACTACTTCCGCGACGACCGGTTCCGGCACACCCACTCCATCGACACCGGTGTGCGCGACGAAGGGCTCGTCGCCATCCTCGGGGTGCCCCTGATGCTCGGGCACCACGTCATCGGCGTCCTGTTCGCCGCGGACCGGCGGGCCCGGGTCTTCGAGCGGGAGCAGATCGCCCTGCTCGGTTCCTTCGCGGCCCTCGCCGCGGCCGCCCTCGACACCGCCAACCTGCTCGCCGAGACCCGCTCCGCCCTCGCCGGCCTCGAGCGCGCCAACGAGATCATCCGGGACCGCAGCGCGGTCATCGAACGCGCCTCGGACGTCCACGACCGCCTCGCCGAGCTGGTCCTGCGCGGCGGCGGGGTGCACGACGTGGCCGCCGCCGTCTCCCAGGTCCTGGACGGCACCGTCGAGTTCACCGAGGCCACCGCGGCCCCCGCCCCGGCCCTGCAGTCCTCGCGGGCGGAGGGCCACGCGGTACGGCACCGGGACGACTGGATCGCCGCCGTGACCGCCGGCGACGAACTGCTCGGCGCGCTCGTCCTGCGCGGCCACCCCGGACTCGACCCCGTCGACCAGCGCACACTGGAGCGCGCGGCCATGGTCACCTCGCTGCTGCTGCTCGCCCGCCGCTCCGCCGCCGAGGCCGAACAGCGGGTCCGCGGCGAGCTGCTCGACGACCTGCTCGACGCCCGCGACCGGGACCCGCGCCTGCTGCGCGAGCGCGCCGCCCGGCTGCACGCCGACCTCGACGCCACCCACGTCGTGCTCGCCGCCCGCCTGGAGGGCGGCACCGCCGACGCCGACCAGGAGGCCGACGCCCGCAGACGGCTGTGGGCGGCGGCCTCGCACCTGGCGGCCACCCGTCAGGGCCTGGCCGCCGCACGCGACGGCGGCACGGTCCTGCTGCTGCCCCTGACCACCGGGGACACCGCCACCGACCTGGCCCGCCGCACCGCCCGCCACCTGGGAACGGCCGTCCACGAACCGGTCACCGTCGGCGCGTCGGCCCCCGTCGAACACCTCACCGCCGGCCCCGACACCGTGGCGTCCGCCTATGCGGAGGCCCGGCGCTGCCTCGACGCGCTGCGGCTGCTCGGCCGCTCCGGTGACGGCTCCGCGGCGGAGGACTTCGGCTTCCTGGGGCTGCTGCTGGCCGGCGAGCGGGACATCGCGGGCTTCGTGGACCGCACCATCGGCCAGGTCGTGGCGTACGACGCGCGACGCGGCACCGAGCTGGTGCGCACCCTCGACGCCTACTTCGCCTGCGGCATGAGCCCCGCCCGCACCAAGGACGACCTGCACGTCCATGTCAACACGGTCGCCCAGCGGCTGGACCGCGTCGGCCGTCTCCTCGGCGACGACTGGCAGAGCCCGGCCCGGGCCCTGGAGATCCAGCTCGCCCTGCGCCTGCACCGGTTGTCGGCGGGCGCCCGGCCACCCGCACAGCCCTGACCCCCGTCCGCGCGGGGCGGACGGGGGCCGGGGCCGTGCCGGGTCAGACCGTCCGCGCGTCCTGAGCGGCCGGAGCCTTCTCCGGCCCGCCCGTGTCACCCGACGGGGCCACCTCCGCCAGATCGCGGTGGCGGGTCTCCTTGGCCGCCGCCACGGCGACGACCGTCAGCAGGCTCGCCGCGATGACGTACAGCGCGATCGGCGTCGAACTGCCGTAGTCCGAGAGCAGCGCGGTGGCGATCAGCGGCGCCGGGGCGCCTGCCGCGACGGAGGCGAACTGGGCACCGATCGAGGCGCCGGAGTAGCGCATCCGGGTCGCGAACATCTCGGAGAAGAACGCGGCCTGCGGCGCGTACATCGCCCCGTGCAGCACCAGGCCCACGGTCACCGCGAGGAGCAGGCTGCCGAAGCCGCCGGTGTCGATGAGCGCGAAGAACGGGAACATCCACAGTCCCACACCCGCCGCGCCGATCAGGTACACCGGGCGCCGGCCCCACCGGTCGGACAGCGCACCCCAGGCCGGGATGGTGGCGAAGTGGATCGCCGAGGCGACGAGCACCGCGTTGAGCGCGGTCTGCTTCGACACTCCGGCCGAGGTCGTGGCGTACACGAGGATGAACGCGGTGATCACGTAGTAGCTGATGTTCTCCGCCATCCGCGCCCCCATCGCCACCAGCACGTCACGCCAGTGGTGCCGCAGGACGGCGACGACCGGCATCCGCTCGGCGCCGGCGTCCGCCGTGCGGGCCTCGGCCTGTTGCAGCGCCTGCTTGAACACGGGCGATTCGTCGACCGACAGACGGATCCACAGCCCGACGATCACCAGCACACCGGAGAGCAGGAACGGGATCCGCCAGCCCCAGGACCCGAACGCCGAATCCGACAGCAGGGCGGTCAGCAGCGACAGCACACCGGTCGCCAGCAACTGCCCCGCCGGTGCGCCGGTCTGCGGCCACGAGGCCCAGAACCCGCGCCGCCGCGCGTCCCCGTGCTCGGACACCAGCAGCACGGCACCACCCCACTCGCCGCCCAGCGCGAAGCCCTGCACCAGCCGCAGCACGGTGAGCAGCACGGGCGCGAGGCTGCCGATGGTGGCGTGCGTCGGCAGCAGCCCGATCGCGAACGTGGCCCCGCCCATCATCAGCAGACTCAGCACCAGCAGCTTCTTGCGGCCGAGCCGGTCCCCGTAGTGCCCGAAGACCAGCGCGCCCAGCGGCCGCGCGGCGAACCCGACGGCGTACGTGAGGAACGACAGCAGGGTGCCGACGAGGGGGTCGGACTCCGGGAAGAACAGTTCGTTGAAGACGAGCGCGGCGGCGGAGCCGTAGAGGAAGAAGTCGTACCACTCGATGGTGGTGCCGATGAGGGACGCGGCGACGATCCGCTTGAGGCTGTTCGGGGCGGGTGGAGCGGCTGCGGGCGACGACATCGGCACCACTTCCTGGGGTGTGACGGGGACGTTTGCGTGTCGCCACACCGTAGGAATCCGCAGGTCAGGCGCACATGTGGCGGGGCAACATAGTTCGAGGGTCGGCTATGCGTGAGGCCACCATGCCAGCTTGTGGAAAGGCGTCTCAGAGGAACGGCGATGGTCGAAACGAGTGCTGTCCGGGACGCGTGGTTCAGGGTGATTGACGGTGTGGTGCTGACTACGCTCGGTTGAACTCGCGCATCTGGGATTGATCGACTCGCAGTCGTTGCGTGGCAGGTGACCGGACTGAGAGACCGAGTCCGGCCTTGCCGCTCAGTCGCCGTCGGCACGGACAAGGCGCTGCGTCTGGGCGCGGTGCGGGTTGGTCCCGGGAGGTTCTTGGTCTGCTGGTGGTACACGGCTCAGATGCAGTTTGACCAGCGAAAACAGCCTCGATCGCCACAAGCTACGGAGGGCTGGTCCGGGTATGGCCCGGATCTTGGTTCGAAGGTTCGTGGTGATGAGCGCTGCTCGCATGTTGCGCTTGTACGACGATGACGGCCTCGGCATTGCTTCGAGAGGCGACGACGGGCCGCAGAAGACTGTCCTGACCGGGCTGCACCAAGGCTGGATCCGGCGCTGGCGGAGGCCAGCGGCGGTTTCTTCGGCCCGGCCCTACAACCGTGGCGCTGTCCTCGCAGGACCGCGACGACACCGCGTTGAGAATTCGTCCCGTGGGGGCTCGGTTGGCCGAGGCGTCGCGGCGGCGGGTTGATCAGTGCCTACCAGTGCCTCCCGACCCTGTGACGCCCCCGGGTCATGGTCGCAGAACCACGGCTTGAAGGGGCGGCGCCGGCGCACTATGGCTGTGAGTGCGCTTCCGCTGCTTTTCGCCATTCGTCGGCAGAGCTCCGCTTGGCGTGACCGGGGCTGTTTCCGCAGGTGAGAGACGGACAGTCACGCGCTGCGTGAGGGCTGGCGGAAAGGGCCATGGTGAACCGCTTGGGAGCTGAGAAGGGCATTCGCCCAGCTGAGCTGCCTCAGGCTCGGCCCCGTGAATTGGCCTGACGGTGTGGGCCCTCCTGGCCTGATGGCGACTCGACCGGGGCGTAGCGCCGTGATGACCCATCAGCTGCTGTCAGTGCCCACTGCTACATCCTTTTGTTGGGATGAGCCGCGCTCCGCGGCCCACCGACGGGAGAGGGAAACATGTCGAAGGTGCCGGTCCACCGGGTACGCGGTCACATCCGTCGCAATCCGAAGCCCAGGAGCGCCAAGCGCATGAGCGGTTGGATGATTGCCGGCTTACTGGCCGGCGTGTGGCTGTGGGGGCAGGTGTTCGGGTTCAGTGAGTCCACCGCCACGACACCGCCGACGGATCCGAAGCCGGCGGCCAGCGCGACGGCCGACCGCTGATGGGACGGATACGTCTGCGGCGCCCTCGCGGTGCCGCGGAACTGGTCGCAGCGGCTGTAGTCGCCCTGGCTGTGCTCGTCCTGGTGGCGCGGACGGCGGCCATCGCGGTCGGCACACTGAAGGCGGCCTGGCCTGCCCTGCTGGCTTTCGCTCTGCTCACGGGAGCCGTCGCGGCGTGGCGGATCAGGCAGGCGGCCACGATGCGGCGTCGGGAGAAGGAGCGGCTGGCCACTCTGCGGATCATGCTCGCGGAGTTCGACACCATGGACGACCGTCGCTTCGAGTACGCCCTGCGGGATCTGCTGGTCCGCGACGGCTGGCCGGCCCGCAGAGTGGGTGGCGGCGGCGACCAGGCCGCCGACGTCATCGGTGACCATCCGCAGCGCGGCCGGATCGTGGTGCAGGCCAAGCACACCCGCGTCGGCGGGAAGGTGGGCTCAGCTGTGATGTACGCGGTGAAGGGGACGGCCGGGCCGGTCCACAAAGCCGATCACGCTGTCGTCGTCACCAACGGAGCCTTCACACGCGATGCCATGGCGTGGGGCGACCGGCACGGCGTCCACTGGATCGACCGGGAAAAGCTACGGCGCTGGGCCGAGGACGGTGCCGCTCTGCACGAGCTCCTCGGATGGTCCGCGCGCTCCCGCCCGAGCCGATTCAGGCGTGTGGCATGACTGGCACAGATCGTGATCGCTGCCCAAGACGTCTGGAGGTGTGGTGTTCGACGAGGACGGGTCGCTCGACCCGCTGCTGAAGTTCCTGCTGTATGCGGTCATCGTGCTGGCCGTCGGAAAGATGCTCTGGGAGTGGCTCACCGAGGACGTCGGCCAGTGGATCACCGTAGATCTGTGGGGGCTGATAGCCGATCACCCGTGGTGGACCGGGCTCTTCGTGGTCGGCGGAGTGTCCATGCTGCTCCTGCTCGGCAGAATCCTGTCGTTCCTGTTCGGCGCCAACACCTACGCCAACGCGGACGAAACGTTCGCCGCTCCCTCTGGCGATGCGATCGAAGCGGACGCGCTGACCTTCAAGATGAAGCAGCTTTCGTCGATGAGCGCGACGGGTTTCGGGCAGGCGTGCACTGATCTCCTGGCCCGTGACGGATTCCGGCGTCCGAAGCGGGTCGGGGGCGCCGGTGACCTCGGCGTGGACATCACTGCTCGCGATGACCAAGACCGCCTCCTGATCGTGCAGTGCAAGCAGTATCAGAGCCCAGTCGGGTCAGGCCACGTGCAGAAGTTCAACGGGACAGCCCGCCCGCACCACGGAGCCGACCTCCCGATCATGATCGC